>JBBRCB010000007.1:0-158642 GCA_038205215.1 Chitinophagales bacterium
GGAATACGTGCCCTGGGTAAATGTAGCTACTTCACGGTAATATAAAAAAATAAGCAGGGCTTCCAGTAAGATCCCTAAAACGCATAAACGTAATTGCAAAGGCCTTTTTTTGTAAAAGAAAATAGTGAGGAATGCCAATAAGCCTGTAACTATGGTTGTACCGAATAACAAAAAGTTTTCCGTTGCATTTAATTCGTAAAGAACAGCTTTTGCATTGGTGCCGCTGTAATAAGGCAGCTTTACAGTAAGCGCTACACAAGCCGCTGCAAGTAATAGCCAAACAGACTGGATGCGTTGTATCATGTTGGAAAGTTTAGACGTTTAGGGGTTTGGATGTTTAGGGTTAACAGCGTATCATATTTCTAAACGCTTAAGCCCCTAAACTTTCTAACCCAATTCCGGGTATAGGGGGAACTGCTGCATAAATGCCTTTACCTCTTTACCAATGGAAGATAATAAGGCTTCGTCATCTGCATGCATGAGCGCCTTATCAATAAAATCCACAACTGGTGCCATGTGTTCTTCTTTCATACCTCTTGTAGTGATTGCAGGTACGCCTATACGAATGCCGCTGGTTACGAAAGCGCTTTTGTCGTCATACGGCACCATATTCTTATTGGCGGTGATGTCTGCTTTACCTAAAACCTGCTCTGCTTTTTTACCACTGATATTTTTATTCCTGAGGTCGATCAACATAAGGTGATTATCTGTTCCGCCGCTGGTGATCTGGTAGTCTTTTGCATTAAATGCTTTCGCCATAGACTGTGCATTGGCAATTACCTGTTGGGCATACACGGTAAATTCATCCGTTAGTATTTCTCCAAATGCGATTGCTTTTGCCGCGATAACGTGTTCCAGCGGGCCACCCTGTGTACCCGGAAAAACTGCCATATCGAGCAAATTGCTCATCATTCTTGTGTTGCCCTTTACATCTTTTAAGCCAAAAGGATTTTCAAAATCCTTTTTCATGAGGATAATGCCGCCACGCGGACCACGCAATGTTTTATGTGTGGTACTGGTTACAAAATGGCAATGTTCAAACGGCGAACTCAATAAGCCTTTGGCAATTAAGCCGGCAGGATGTGCCATATCGCACCATACAAAAGCCCCGATCTCATCCGCCACTTTTCTTATTCTTTTATAATCGATGTCACGGCTGTAAGCACTGGCACCGCAAATAATTACTTTTGGTTTTACTGTAAGGGCTTTTTCTTCCAGCATTTCATAATCGATCAGGCCGGTATCTTTTTTTACACCATAAAAATGAGGCTCATATAATTTACCACTAAAATTTACAGCACTGCCATGGGTTAAATGCCCGCCCATGCTCAGGTCCAACCCTAAGATCTTATCGCCCGGTTGTAAAATGGCTAAAAGCAAAGCCGCATTAGCCTGCGCCCCGCTATGCGGTTGTACATTGCCGTATGCACAATTAAAAATTTGTTTTAAGCGGTCAATGGCGATTTGTTCCACCTGGTCTACGATCTCGCAGCCACCGTAATACCTGCGGCCGGGATAACCTTCCGCATATTTATTGGTTAGAGATGTACCCATGGCCTGCATTACCTGGAGGCTGGTAAAATTTTCTGAAGCGATCAGTTCAATTCCATTACGCTGTCTTTCGAGTTCTTTATCGATGAGGTCAAAAATTACAGTATCTCTTTGCATTAATGATTATTTGCCGCAAAGATAATTGCAAGTTTTTAGGAAACCTAAAATGGAGCCTGCGTAAAAAATACACGAGCTTATCAAAAAATCACTAATTTCACATCCTTTTTATAAAAAGACGCTTTTTCAAATATTCAAAGCATGAAGGCTATCATACCGGTTGCAGGCGCAGGCACTAAACTTCGTCCGCATACATACACACAACCCAAAGCGTTGATTCCCCTGGCAGGAAAAACCATTCTCAGTATTATCATTGATCAACTAAAGGATGCAGGCATAAATGATTTTGTTTTTATCATAGGATACCTTGGCGAAAAAATACAGGATTACGTGAAGGAGAAATACCCCCTGTTAAATTGTCATTTTGTGCAGCAAAGCGAACGGCACGGCACCGGCCACGCCATCAATCTTACCAGGCAGATCATTGGAGATGATGAGATGCTTATTGTATTGGGTGATACTATCGCAGAATATGATGTAAAAGAGATCCTCAACACACCTTATTCTATGTTGGGGGTGAAAAAAGTGGATGATCCCCGCAATTTTGGTGTGGCTGAAATAGAAGAAGATGGGTTCATAAGCCGCGTAGTGGAAAAGCCCGCCATACCTAAAAGCAATATGGCGCTGGTAGGTGTTTATAAAATTAAAGAGACAGGCTTTTTATTTTCCTGTATCGAAAAAATTATTGCAGCGGGCATAAAAAGTTACGATGAATTTAACCTTACCGATGCACTGGAATGTATGATCCAGAATGGCGTTAAATTTCAACCCTTTAAAGTGCAGAACTGGTTTGATTGCGGCAAAAAGGATACCCTGCTGGAATCGAATGCAACCCTGCTGAAAAAATTCGGTGGTAATGTTGAAGAAAAGCATTCTTTTGAAAATACGATCATCATCCCCCCGGTAAGTATCGGCGAGGGTTGTGATATAAAGAATTCGGTGGTTGGGCCCAATGTTGCCATTGGCGAATATTCGAGGTTGAACCATGCCATAATAAAAGATTCAATAATTGGCGCATATTCTATTCTATTCGAGATCGTACTCAATACTTCACTCATCGGCAGTGATGCCGAAGTAAGAGGCGTGAGCCGCAGCCTGAATATCGGGGATAATACTGCTATCGACCTGGGCGGCGGAACCAAAAGCTAAATCAACCGGCATTCTTTTAAACGGAAAACCTTGGATTTATAAAATAAAACCACGTACTTTGCGTTTCAAAGTACTTTCTATTTAGTTTTTAGAAGTATTATTATACAATGAACAACAGGATAACCCGCCTTTTTAATATTGATTATCCCATCATCCAGGCAGGAATGATATGGGCCAGCGGCTGGCGCCTGGCCAGTGCGGTCAGTAATGCGGGAGGGCTGGGGCTTATTGGAAGCGGGAGCATGTACCCCGACACGTTAAGGGAGCATATTCAAAAATGCAAAACGGCAACCGGTAAATCATTTGGCGTTAATGTGCCTTTACTTTATCCTGGCATTGATAAACATATCGAAATAATCATTGAAGAGAAAGTGCCCGTTGTGTTTACTTCTGCAGGTAACCCAAAAACCTGGACGGGTATATTAAAAGATAAAGGCATTAAAGTAGTGCATGTGGTAAGCAGCAGCAGGTTTGCCCTTAAAGCACAGGAAGCGGGTTGTGATGCGGTGGTGGCAGAAGGTTTTGAAGCAGGCGGCCATAATGGAAAAGAGGAAACGACCACACTGGTGCTGGTACCTTTGGTTTGTGCTGCTGTAAATATACCGGTGATAGCTGCAGGCGGTATTGCAACCGGCAGGCAAATGCTGGCATCAATCGTACTGGGTGCAGAAGGGGTGCAGATAGGCAGCCGCTTCGTTGCGAGCGATGAAGCTTCGTCGCATATAAAATTTAAAGAGGCGGTCATTCATTCAGCAGAAGGTGATACGATGTTGTTATTAAAACAACTTACACCGGTAAGGTTATTGAAGAATAATTTCTTTGCCCGGGTACAACAGGCCGAACAACAGGCGGTATCGGCAGACGGGCTAAAAGAATTATTAGGAAAGGGGAGGGCAAAGAAGGGCATGTTTGAGGGAAATTTGGAAGAAGGAGAGCTGGAAATAGGCCAGGTAAGTGCCGCGATAAAATCAATACAACCAGCAGCAGCAATAGTTAAAGAAATATGGAACGAGTTTGAAACAGCATTACAGCAGCCACTAAAATAAAATATTATCTTTGCGATCAATTTTGAAAATTAACCCCCAACAAATGTTAGTAAACACAGGAAGAATACGCCGGTATATACAAAAGCTATTAATAATATTTTCATTATTATTTTTTATTAATGTTTGTAATGCGCAGATACCGCAGATCGATCCAAGCAAAGGCAGTCTTCCCGACTTACCTCCTACTAACCAAATGTCTCCGGCAGAACTTAACCAGATGTTAATTGATAAGAATTCAACCAATTCAAAATCCATTGGCATCGACAGGGGTGGAGCGCTAAGTAAAAAAATTGTTACCGATAGTCTTGTTAAAGAAGCAACTCCTCAATCTGCTAATGTAACCGAGCAGACTTACGGCATGCATTTATTCCGTGGCGGGGCAGTAGCATCTATCACGGATCTTTCCACGCCTCCGTTGGATTACCCCATTGGCGTGTACGACAAAATCATTGTGTCCATGTGGAATGGAGCTGAAGCAACTTTTGATTATACGGTTGCAAGAGACGGTTCGATATTTCCAACGGGTTTGGGCAAGATCTACCTGCAGGGATTAACTTTTGAACAGGTGCGGTCACTGCTCATTCAACGATTTAAATCTTATGTGCCTCCTACTACAAATATAACCGTATCATTAGGCCAGCCACGTACTATTTCGGTTAACGTTGCGGGTGAGGTAAATACGCAGGGCCCAGTTACAGTTTCTGCATTTACCAATGCATTTAATGTAATTGCGCTTGCCGGAGGTCCAAGCGAACTTGCTAATCTCCGTAATATTTTAATTAAACGTAACGGCAGGGTGATAGATGAATTGGATGTATACAAGTATTTAACTACAGGCGATTTCGGAAAGCATATCTACCTTGAAAATAATGATTTCGTTATTGTACAAACTGTTGAAAAAAGGGTAAAGGCCGAGGGAAGATTTAAACGGCCCATGTATTACCAGTTAAAAAAAGATGAGGGAATGAAGGCGCTTTTAAGATACAGTGGTGGTTTGCAAAGAGACGCTTTTTCAAGCGGCATGAAAGTATACCGGACAGAATTGGAAAAACAGGTCATAAAAGATGTTAATGCAACCGCTATCGTAAATCCAACCAATGATCCCCGTTTTCTCAGGGAAGATTTTTTACTGGAGGACGGTGACATTGTTAAGGTAATTGCGGTTAACCCCGGCTTGCTGAACAAAGCTGATTTAAAAGGAGAAGTATCTTATCCCGGTCAATATGAAATAAGGCCCGGTGACAAACTCTTCGACCTGATCAATAGGGCGGGTGGTATTACGAGGAATACTTATTTACCGCGTGCTTATATTTTTAGAGGTGGCGGTGACAGTACTAATATTAAAACCAGCAGGGTAGATGTAAATCTTACTGATATCACGAGCAACGATACGGGAAGTATCTTTAACGTACCCATTTATGCCAACGACCAGATCTTATTATTTAATAACAACCAATTTGGCGACAGGCAGTATGTTGAAATTTTTGGTGAAGTAAGAAAAGAAGGTAAAATAAATAAGTATGGCGGGATGACCTTACAGGATCTGTTGTACCTGTCGGGTGGATTGAAACAATCTGCAGAGTATGGAAGAATTGAAATTGCCAGTGTACTGGACCTTGATTCAGCGAAGAGAGAACAAACGCCCACAAGGGTTATATTAAAACGGGTAAAAATATCACCCAGTTTAGATATCGATAGTGTTTCTGCCAGTATAGTTCTAAAACCTTACGACCAGGTGTATGTCAGGAAGAACCCTACTTTTGAATTACAGCAGTTGGTACAGATAAATGGGCTAGTAAATTATCCCGGCCCTTACCCCCGCCTGAACAAGCATGAACATTTATCTTCTTATATCGACAGGGCAGGCGGCATAAAAGAAAATGCAGACCTCACCGGTGCGATCCTGTACAGGAAGAAAGTAGAGTTTTTCAGGGAAAATGTAACCAACAAAGTAAATTCTCTGACCGATTCATTGGGAGGCATACTTTTAGATTCGGTAAAAACAGACATCAGCCAGGTCTCCGGAGAACCTGTAAGCATTGATCTTTTCAGGGCGTTAAAATATAAAAATTCCAAGTATGATGTGGTGTTGCAGGAAGGCGATGTGATCTTTGTACCGGAAATCAATCCATTTGTAAGTGTAAAGGGAACGGTGCAATCTCCATTAAAATTAAACTTCGATAAAGAGCATACCAATTTGTTGTATTATGTAGATAAGGCCGGTGGTTATGGACGGCGGCCATGGAGAAGCAGGATATACGTGCAATATGCCAATGGCAAAAGCAGGCGTACCAAGAATTTGTTCTTCCTTCATTTTTATCCAAAGGTTGCAGAGGGCAGTACTGTAAATGTTCCATTTAAGGCAGAGGGCAGCCAGGTGGTTGATATTGTTAAACAGGCAGGGCTATCGATAGTAACAATTGTTACAGGCGTGTTGGTAGCAAAAGCGGTAAGTCGTTTGTAATTGACGAAAATTAATAAACAATCAGATGAACAATATTGAACTTATAAAACAGGTGATCAAACGCCTTAAAAAATTTAGCTGGCTTATCGCTCTTATTGCCATATTATTTGGGGGCCTGTTTTTTTTTATGGCAAAGCAGGGCGTGCCATTGTATACCTCTAAGTCCACTGTGTTTCCTTTAAACAGCAGCAGCGATAATAATATTTCCGGCTCGGCGATCAGTAATATTCTCGGTTTGTCTGATGCGCCAAAATCATTTAGTGGCGAAGCGTCTATTAATATCGTTGAATTAGCTACAAGCCGCAGAACAAGAGAAGCCGTAGCAAATACGAGGGTGCCTTCATTAAGTAACAGAACCATTGCCGAACTGCTGGTAGAAGAAAATAATAAGCATGTAGGGTTCATGCAAAATACTGCGATCGAAGTAAATAAAAAAGATACTACCCGATTGGTGAATATCGCCAGTAACGTTTTAAAAAATACCTTTACCGCGAAGATCAATAAAAACGGGATCCTCGAATTATATTACACCAACAGTAACCAGGATATTGTAAGAGAAGTAAGCTATGTTTTTATTGATAAGATCTCGGATTTTTATATCGACCTCAAAAAGAAGAAAGCACAAATTGATTATCAATTTGCCGTTAATAAAGCTGATTCTTTATTAACAGTATTGAATGCTTTAGATAAGCGTGCGATCAAGCTGGATGAAACTACTTTCTTTACCAACCAGGAATTGAAGCGGTTTAGTTTGCCAAAAATAAATCTCGACCAGGATAAACAAACTGTACAGTCGCAATATTATTATGCGGTAAATAACCGCGAAGCTGCTGCTTACAAACTCCAGAAAGAAACACCCATCATTGAACCCCTCGATAAACCCGAAGGTCCCTACGACATGGAAAGTAAATCAACAAAATTGTATGCTATCGTTGGACTGCTGCTGGGAACGTTTATCGGTGTTATTGTGGTAAGCTGGAAGATCATCAGCAATTACCTTGGCGCTGAATTGAACAGGGCAATTGAAAAAGCGGCAAAGCCAAAAGAGCAAGTGGTACCTATAAAATAACGCTTCAATATTATACATATTTATAAAGAAACCGTTGTTTGCAAACAACGGTTTCTTTATGTAAGCATAGGTGTTCTATTTCCTGAATGCCCACTTGATCATTTCCTTCCAGCTTGGTTTTTTGCCATACATTAAAATGCCGGTACGATAGATCCTTGCTGCAAACCATGTGGTAAACATAAAACCTGCGATCAACAATGCCATTGATAAACCCAGTTGCCACCATGGTACCGTGTTGGGTACACCAAAAGGAATACGTGCCATCATCACAATAGGAGAACTGAATGGTATAATGCTTGCCCATACTGCAACTGAACTGCTGGGATTGGATATTGCCGGCGTCATCAAGGCAATAGAAAAAATAATGAGCATGGTTATGGGAAAGCTTAATGACTGCGCTTCCCTCATATCTTCATTGATCGCACTGCCAATCGCGGCATACAAAGAAGAATAGAAAAAGAAACCCGCTAAAAGGTAAAAAATAAAACAACCCACTACCAAAGGAACATTAACGCTGGTAAATACTTCCTGTATTTTTCCTACCATAGCAGAAGCGCCACCACTGCCTCCTGTTGTTGTAGAAACATTATAAATAATAAAAATGCAGGCTATCCAGATAAGGAACTGCGTTAATGCCACCATACCAATACCTATAATTTTGCCCAGCATTAATTGAAATGGTTTTACGGATGATACCACCACTTCAGCGATACGGCTCGTTTTTTCTTCGGTAACGCCCATCATTACCTGGCTGCCATACAACAATAAAATAAAATACATCAAAAAGCCGCACACATAACCGATAACAGTAGCAACACCCGCATTGGCATTTTTGTCTTTTTCATTATTTACCCTCAGGTCCATATTTTTACCCAGGATAGTTTCTTTTGCGGCATCCAGCCCCAGGCTGTCATGTTTTATTTTATTCCATATTTTATTGATCTTTTCTTCGATGGGGTTTAATGCGTTGACGCCAAAAGATTTTTTGGTGTTTACGATGAGCCGGTTACTGTCTACACCCGTTTGCCAGTTAAATTTTTTCGGGATGATCACATAGCCATCATAATTCAATGAATCAAAATCACGTTTAAACTTTTCAGGGTCGGTATTAACCAGTTGCAGGATATTGAGCGTATCATTCTTATTGACATCAGTAATTAATTTTTCTGTAAATAAACCCGATCGGTCAATCAAACCTACTTTCAGGTTGTCCCTTGTCTTATTAGCAATATAACCAGTACCAAAGATCAGCCCCAGGTATAACACCGGGAACAGAATCGTTCCGATGATGAAGGTCCTTTTTCTAACACGGGTAAGAAATTCTCGTTTTATTATTAATAGTATCTTTTGCATTATTAATCAGTTAAAGTTGGTTTATTAAAAAACGTGACGGTCAAATAAATTATCCCTGTCTCGCCAACAGGCAGGCATTGGATCATGATCAACTATCTATTGCCTGGAACTGCCTCGACGTAGGTGTTCCTTCTACCAGCTTAATGAATATATCATTTAACGAAGGCAATATTTCTTTAAAGGAAACAATGCCATTCCCGGTATTGATAAAATAGCCCAGCACATCGTTGGGTTTAAAACCCTGATTGATCTTTACGATCAGTTCTTCTTTGCCACTACTGATTATTTCAAATGCATTGCTGTTGACTACAGGAGGGATATTTTCAAGTTGCACACTGAAAAGGTTTTCTTTATAATCCTGTCTTACCTGTTGAACGGTGCCATCTAATATCTTCTTTCCTTTATTCACCAATACGATCTGGTTGCAGATCTCTTCCACCTGTTCCATGCGGTGCGTACTGAAAATAATAGTGGTACCATTTTGTGCCAGCCTGTAGATCTCATCTTTGATAAGATTGGCATTGATCGGGTCCAGGCCACTAAAAGGTTCATCCAGTATGATAAGGTCTGGCTCATGGAGCACTGTAATTACGAATTGCAGTTTTTGCCCCATGCCCTTACTCAGGTCTTCTACTTTTTTATTCCACCAGCTCTCCATTTCCAGCCTTTTAAACCAGGCTTTGATCTTAACCAATGCATCGTTCCTGCTTAAGCCTTTGAGTTGCGCAAGGTACAATGCCTGTTCGCCGATCTTCATTTTTTTATACAGGCCGCGTTCTTCCGGCATATACCCGATGTACCGGGCATCGTTCTCGGGGTCAAACTTTTTTCCCTTCAAAAAAATATCCCCCGAATCCGGATAAAATATCCCGGTGATCATCCTTATCAATGTTGTTTTACCCGCACCATTAGGTCCGAGCAAACCAAAGATGCTGCCTTTTGGAATAGTCATGCTGATATCATCCACTGCTTTTTGCGTGGCAAAATATTTTTTCAAATTATGTAGTTCTACAATATTCATCGGTTGCTGTTTTAAAAATCAATGTAAAAGATCATCAAAATAAATCAAACAGGGCTGGTTATGCAATAATTATTTTTTAAATGGTAATTTAACTACACTACAGCAGCTACCTGGAGGGCGACTCTTTCACCATCCATAGCCGCGCTCACAATACCACCTGCATAGCCTGCACCTTCGCCACAGGGATATAAATTTTTAATTTGAGGATGGGTAAGGGTATCAGTATTCCTGGGGATACGTACAGGTGATGAAGTGCGGCTTTCCGTAGCAACCACTACGGCCTCATGGGTAAAATAGCCGGGCATTTGTTTGCCAAATTCCACCAGGGCTTTGGCCAAGGAGGTATAAATAAAGGAAGGCAGCACTTCTTTTAAATGTATGGACTGCAATCCTGGCTGGTAGGAGCAGGCAGGCAGGGAAGACGACGTTTTTCCACTGCTGAAATCTGTCATTCTTTGTGCAGGTGCTACAAATTTACCTCCGCCGGAGTTAAAGCATTTTTGTTCCACCATTTTTTGAAACGCCATTAAAGTCAATGGATTTTTTTCTATCCCGAAAGCATTCGGGACTAAACCACTAAACTTCCCTAAACTTCTAACCGCATCTTCCAGTTCTACCTGCACTACCATGCCACTGTTGGCAAACGGATTATTTCTTTTAGAAGGGCTCCAGCCATTAACTACTACTTCGCCGGCTGCGGTTGAAGCCGGGGCAATAATACCACCTGGGCACATACAGAAAGAAAATACGCCCCTGTTATTCACCTGCTTTACCAGGCTGTAGGAAGCGGGCGGTAAAAAATTATTACCGGCATTGCTTTTATACTGGCAGTTATTGATTAACTGTTGCGGATGCTCGATCCTTACACCTAAGGCAAAAGGTTTTGCTTCAATTAAAATATTTTTACTGTGCAGCAACTCGAAAATATCCCTCGCACTATGGCCTGTGGCTAAAAGAAAACCGTCGGCATCAAAGTGATCTCCAGTTGCAGTGACTACTGTTTTTATTTTTTCTTTTTCAATAATGAGGTCCACTACTTTTTGTTCAAATAAAAATTTGCCGCCGCAATTGATGATCTCATTGCGCATTGCGGTGATGATATGCGGTAGCTTATTGGTACCTATATGTGGATGTGCGTCATATAAGATTTGCTCTTCCGCGCCGAAACGTACAAACAGGTTTAGTACGCGGTCGATATTGCCACGTTTGTTGCTCCTGGTATATAACTTTCCATCGCTGTAAGTACCGGCCCCGCCTTCGCCAAAGCAATAATTACTTTCCGGGTTAATAATACCTTCTTTATTAAGCAGGGCCAGGTCTCGGCGCCTCGCCCTTACATCTTTTCCTCTTTCTAAAATAATGGGTTGAATGCCTTTCTCGATCAATTGTAATGCGGCAAATAAACCAGCTGGCCCTGCGCCAATGATCACTACTTTTTTTTCAACAGCAGTAACATCTTTAAAATAAAAAGGCAGCAGGTGTCTTTTATGAAAAGGCTCGTCGATAAAAGCATTTACTGTTAAATTGACCCATATCGTTTTTGCCCTGGCATCTATCGATTTTTTTAAGAGATGAAAACCTGTTACGGTCGTTTCTTTTTTGCCGCAGGAATGGGCAATCATTTTTTTGATGGCAGTTTCATCAGACGCTTCAGCAGGAAGCAGCTTGAAAGAAATTTTTTGTTGCATATTCAAAAGCCGGGTACTTATTCCGGAAAATTAAACCCGCTGAATGTTTGAAGGTGACTGCCAGTGAACTTTACCGGCAGGACGCACTAAAATGGCAGGTCATCCACAGCATCGGGTGGTGCAGACGAAAATGTATCCAATGGCTCCAGGTATTCGTTGTCGGTTTTGGCTGTTGCGCCCGGTTGCAGGATCTGTTCAATTCTCCAGGCATCCAGGTTGGTAATATAATTTACTTTACCATCTTTTTCCCATTTACTGCCCTTTATATTAAAGTATACTTTTACGTCGTCGCCGATATTCACCCTGTCTACAATAGCAGTTTTATCCTGTACGCACTGAAACTTTACATAATTGGTGATCGTGCGCCCATTTATATCATCGGTTTTTTCAACTGCGAATTCCCTTGTTTTAAAAGTCTCTGTACGTTGAACGATATCGTATTTAGCAACTAATTTGCCGGTTAATTCATAACTCATAGAAATAATTTAATATGCCAAAAGTAATTCTATTTATTGATAAAATTTTGTTCCGGATTTTCTTTGCTGTTAAAAAAAATAGCTACCTTCCTTTTCTATTCCCAGCAACCCTTAGATGAAACCAACATTTCTTTTTTCAGGAAAATATTTTTAAGCAGGATACGAAATCCTTTTATGCAGTAACCGTGTAAATGGGCCGGATAGTACCGGGCACTTCATTTGCAACCTTTACCAGGGTACCAGTGTAAAAAATGTCATGCCTTAAAATTTATCAGTGCCGGGAAGTACGACCATTGAATAAAAAAAGTGGCGATTGATCTCATGCGGCGATCAATAATAAACGGGCTTTTTTACTGGTTGATCCCCGGTATGCTTTTGAAGGGATAAAACCAAAAAAAATGTCAAAATCCTATACTGTGATTGCTTCGAAAAAAACAATTGAATAAAAAATTTTTATTTCAATAATTTATTCGATATTCGCTGTCCTGCTAAAAATTAATTTTCATTTAATACTGAAACTGATTTTTGTAAGGTAATCCCCCTGAAAATATTCTTAAATCAACACAAATTCTAAATTGCTTAAGGACTGATGGATAAAGCGTTTGAAAAAGTATGGGTTAATTGTTTAGAGATCATCAAAGACATTGTTGAATGGCAGCATTTCAAAACGTGGTTCGAACCTATTAAGCCGGTTGCACTAAAAGAAAAAATATTAACCATACAGGTGCCCAGCCAGTTTTTTTATGAGTACCTTGAGGAGCATTATGTTTCGCTTTTGGCAAAAACATTAAAAAGAGAATTGGGAAAAGAGGCCCGTTTGGAATACAGGATAATGGTGGATAGCGGCAATAGTAAAAATAAACCGCTTACAATGGATGTGCCGGGTCATGGTTTTAAATCATATTCAAACAACGAAATGGATTTTCCACTTGTAATAAATAATCCTGTTAAGAACCCATTTGTAATTCCGGGGCTTAAAAAGATGCAGATCGATCCGCAGCTAAACCCTGCTTATACTTTCGAGGCATTTATAGAGGGAGATTGCAACCGCGTTGCCCGCAGAGCCGGCAAAACAGTTGCTGAAAAGCCAGGTACAACTTCATTCAATCCATTAGTGATCTACGGCGGTGTGGGTTTAGGAAAAACACATTTGGCACAGGCCATTGGCAACGAAGTAAAAAGATTACACACCAATAAAGTGGTGCTGTATGTAAGCTCAGAAAAATTCATCAATCAATTTATTGACCATAGCCGCAACCAGGCCATCAACGATTTTATACATTTTTATCAGCTGATAGATGTATTGATCATTGATGATGTACAATTTTTCAATCGTGCCGAAAAATCACAGGAGGCCTTCTTTGCGATCTTTAATCATTTACATCAAAGCGGCAAGCAGTTAATATTAACCAGCGATAAACCACCAAAAGACCTGGAAGGCGTACAGGAAAGATTATTGAGCCGTTTCAGGTGGGGATTAAGTGCCGATCTACAGGTACCGGATTATGATACCAAGATTGAGATACTCGAAAAAAAGATGAAGAATGACGGGCTGGAAATGCCCCGCGAAGTAGTAAAGTATATTGCCTATAATATTAATAGTAATGTAAGGGAATTAGAGGGTGCTTTAATATCATTATTGGCACAGTCTTCGCTTAATAAGAGGGAAATAGACCTTGAGTTGGCTAAAAAAGTCTTAAGAAATTTTGTAAAATCCTCGAGTAAGGAAATAACTATCGATGCCATTCAAAAAATGGTGTGCGAATATTTTGATGTGCCTTATGATAAGCTGCTGCAAAAAACCCGTAAAAGGGAAATTGTTCAGGCAAGACAGATTACGATGTTCCTTTCAAAGGCTTTTACCAAAAACTCTTTAAAGACGATTGGTGAGCATTTTGGCGGAAGAGATCATACTACGGTAATTCACAGTTGCCAGACGGTAAAAGACCTGATGGATACTGACAGCCTTTTTAAAGAAAGCGTATTGGAATTGCAACAAAAAGTGCAGTTGGCAGCAATGTAAATGAGCTTTAAATATTTAATGAACCGGCAGCTACAGCGGCCGTTTTTTTTTAATATCCATCAGGGAACAAGGTATATTGAATACCGAAGTGTGTAAACAGTTTATCATTGGCAATTCCTTGTTCCTTGTTCAATATTTTTTTGGCTTTTTGTCATTTAGTTTTGGGTAATTACGCATGGAATTGTATTTTTGCCACCCCTTAATAAAATGAGGGCAGGTTAGGAGAGGTGCCTGAGAGGCCGAAAGGAACGGTTTGCTAAATCGTCGTACGGGTTAAACTGTACCGTGGGTTCGAATCCCACCCTCTCCGCAAAAAAGTTCTTATCAATGTTTTAATTGTCCGGGTGCTCCCAATAAACCCCGGCAAATATTTTTTACCGTTCGGGATGTAGCGTAGCCCGGTTATCGCGCCTGGTTTGGGACCAGGAGGTCGCAAGTTCGAATCTTGCCATCCCGACTAAACTGGACAAATCGGTTTCATTACTGGTTTGTCCTTTTTTTTGTCCTACGGAATGCTGTTCAGTGCTGCAATTCAGCGAAATGCTTCATTTACTTTGTTGGTTCTAACTCTTGGAGCCTATCTTTTCCAAACCTTTAGCGATTTGTTTCTTTTAAATATTAAACCCTTGAAGAAAATTTTGGTAAGTTTCTTATTGCATTCACTTGATTATGTAAAATTCTTCTTTATTACCCGCTATCTTTTTCTGTATTTCTTTAGGTGTTACCTTTAATGTTTTTGCATCGTGAACTTTTATGTTTTGAAGTTTTGATAATTCGTTTTTCAATTTATACAGAAAAAAGCCGGATCAAATGAAGTGCGATTGAACAATTGTTACTGATTCCATTACCTTTATTTTATCAATTCAAACAATAGAGACTTTACAGTGTTCATGTAATCGAAACGCTTTCTTCATGCAAATTTTACTCACAGGTGCAAATGGATACATTGGCCAGCGGTTGATTCCCGTTTTGCTGGAGCAGGGGCATACTTTGTACTGCTGTGTACGGAACAAAATTCGTTTTGAAGCAGCCCATTTGCATGAGCAGGTAAAAATGGTGGAAATTGATTTTTTGCAGCCGGCCGAGAATGCAGCTTTGCCAAAGAATATTGATGCTGCTTACTACCTCATTCATTCCATGAGCGGCGGCACAAAAAATTTTGATGAAGCCGAAGCCGCCTGTGCCGAAAATTTTATTCGGTTACTGGCACCAACAAATGCACAACAGATCATTTACCTCAGCGGCATCAGCAATGCAGACAAATTATCTAAACACCTGTTATCAAGATTGCAGGTAGAAGAGATACTGGAAAAAAGCAAAATACCCATCAGCATTTTACGGGCGGGCATTATAGTAGGTTCCGGGAGTGCATCTTTTGAAATTATTCGGGATTTGGTGGAAAAACTACCGGTAATGATTACCCCAAAATGGCTGAATACAAAATGCCAGCCCATAGCTGTGCGGAATGTGGTTCAGTTTTTAACAGGCATCCTGCTGAATAAAAACACTTACAATAAAACCTTTGATATCGGGGGCCCGGGTGTGCTAACTTATAAAGAAATGCTGCTGCAGTTTGCAAAAGTGAGGGGATTGAAGCGCCGCATTTTTATTTTGCCGGTAATGACCCCAAGACTTTCTTCATATTGGTTGTATTTTGTTACCTCTACTTCTTATCCGCTTGCAATTAATTTAGTAAACAGCATGAAGGTAGATGTAGTGTGCAGGCCTAACGATTTAGCAGCAGCTTTGCAAATTGAATTGCTTCCTTATAAATCTGCAGTGCAACTGGCCTTCGAAAAAATAGAACAGAACCTTGTATGCTCAAGCTGGAAAGATGCTTTTGTAAGCAGTAACACGCCACAGCAAATGATGCAGTACATTAATGTGCCCAGCTTCGGGTGTTTTAAAGATTTAAAATTGAGGCCTATTAAAGAATATGAGGATGAGGTATTGAAAAATGTATGGAGTATTGGCGGAGAAAATGGATGGTACTATGGAAATTTTTTTTGGCGTGTCCGTGGCTTGCTGGATAAATTGATGGGGGGCGTTGGTCTTCGGCGTGGCCGTACCAACAGCAGCAGTATCAATGCAGGGGATGCATTGGATTTTTGGAGGGTGCTGGTTGCTGATAAGAAAGAAAGGCGTTTATTATTATATGCAGAAATGAAACTGCCGGGGGAAGCCTGGTTGGAATTTGAAATCCTGACAATAAATGATCAACTGCAGCTCCGGCAAACGGCCACGTTTCGGCCCAAAGGTTTATGGGGAAGGTTATATTGGTTCAGTGTGCTCCCATTTCATTATTTTATTTTTAACGGGATGATTAATAGCCTGGTCAGGAAGCACTGAGTTAATATATCTCTCCATTACAAAATTCAATTATTTAAGAACCTTGATTGCCAACAGGTACAAGCAGCTTTTTCATAAAAGATGACCAATGTTTTTTGCAGTTGCAGGATACCAAAAAAAATATGGCCATATCAAATTGATACAGCCATAAACTTTTAGCAGCGTATTAAATCTTTTATTTCGGCATTAACACTGCATCAATTACATGAATAACACCATTAGTTGCTGCAAGGTCAGTTGCTGTAACAGTTGCCTTACCGCCTTTTTCGTCTGTCAATACAACTTTTCCTTTTACAATTGTGGCAGTTAATTTTCCTCCGGCTACTGTTGTTAAAACCGCTTTACCACCGCCTTTTTTAATAGCAGCTAAAACAGTTTTTGCATCCAGCTTTCCTGCAACTACATGATAGGTTAGTATACCGGCAAGTGCAGCTTTGTTCTCGGGCTTTAATAAATTATCAACAGTGCCCGCAGGAAGTTTTGCAAAAGCATCGTTGGTAGGTGCAAATACCGTGAACGGGCCTTTACTTTTTAAAGTCGTTACCAGGTCTGCAGCTTTTACCGCAGCCACAAGGGTGCTGTGTGCTGTAGAACCTGCGGCTACGTCCACAATGTCTTTTTTTGTTTGTGCCATTGCGTTGATGGATAGTAGTCCTGCTGCAACAAAAAGTGCAACGTTTTTAATTGATTTCATGATTGTTTTTTATTTTTTAAATGTAAAAAAATAGTGTTTAAAAAAGTGCTATCCAGGATATTTTTGTATGTAAATCAATAACGCCTTTGGGCAAACTTTGTTCAGGTTATAGAAAAAGTTTTTTGTTAATTATTCCTGAATAAAATACAGCACCGGCAAATTTTTTATTTAGGATTCTTTTTTTATTTGCTCTTCCTGCTGCAAATCTTCGATAATAGGCTTAACTGCATTCATGAATGTAATTTTTTTACCAGCATCTATCCTGTCATCAGTAAATAGTTTACCGATTAACCGCATCATTTCTGCTCTTGGCCCCCCTTCTTCTTTCTCTACAAATTTTGTATTGCTCATTGCATTGAACTCCCTTACCGTTGCTATAATAAACACCAGGAAGAGTACAACAACGACGGATGTCAAAACTATAAAGTCTGTATTTCCCATGATAATTTATTGGTTTTTTTTGATGTTAAAAAAGATGAGTAAACCCATAATTGTCGGCGGCCATAACCCGATGAAAATGGCACGGTTGGGGTCTTTGAGTATAACATAATAATATTCTGATACAAAAATCAGGAAAACCACCATTGCTACGATTAATAATTCTGATGCCTTGAATTTTTTGAACATTGAGTAAAGTTTTATTGTAAAAAATTATTTTTCCTTGTGATATAATTTAATCTGCCCTGCGTAAATATATTGTGGGCCTGAACAACAGCGATAGCAAACAGCACGGCGAAAATCGCCAGCAGTGCATTGTAGTAAACAGGTGCCAGCAACGAAAGTCTTATAAAAACAGTAACCAACACAAAACCTGCATATCTGAAAACATCGGGATAGTGTAGGGTATATTTAAATGCGACCAGCATAAAAAGTAAATCAGCAAAAATCAGTATCATATAAAATTGGTCTATTGAATGCACCAATATTCCGGTATTTACAAAATTGTACACATCATTTATCGCAAGAAAAAAAAGTGAAATGAATATAAGAAGTGCGATGTACTGTTTAAGAATGATAAACTGCACTTTGTCTTTTGGCGCTGTTACCGGCCGGTGCTGCTGCAGGTGATAATAAACTGACAGCAGGAGAAATACAATTGATGACCCCACCCCATCTGAAATCATTTTATAGACAGGCTGCAGTTGATTTTGTACAGGGAGATGGAAATCGAAATGTGAAAACTCTTTGAAAGAGGAACGTAATAGTACGAGGCTTAAAATTTCTATTTGCTTACCTATTGAATTTGCAATGGATTGTGGGACTACAAATACGAGACTTATCATTTCAAAAAATAACAGGAGTGTGAAAGAGATTTCAATTGATTGCAAAAAGTGCAAACGGGCAAATACTCCGGGTAATACAAATAAACTGAAATGGTTTACCAGGGCAATCCACATGCTGAAAATAAAAGTTGCTATCAATAATATGCTTTGCAGCTTGGCTATTTTTTTGCCTTGCCAGAAGAGTTCTAATGGCAGGTAAGTAAAACGCAATATGATATCCGGCGAGTTCATAGGTTAAGAAACTTAGCCCTGTGGCATATTTTTTTTGCATTATGGTTGCTGCACTTTTTCATAAACAATTAATTTTCTACTGGTTTTATTTTCCGTAGGCTGTTGTACATGTCATGCATAATTTGCATGTGCGGTGCAGTAAGTACTGCAAGGCCTAAAAACAGGTAACCCACTATGGCATTGCTGCTGATAAACATAAAGCCTGTTAATCCAAATAAAGCAATTCCACCAATTGCCAAAACGCTGTACAATACAATATCCCTGTTAATATTATTTTGGGTATTGGAATTATTCTTTTTTAAATAAGCAGTGATATTCTGGAGAGATAAAACAGAATGCCAAACCACAAAATAGAATGTAAAACCAAGCAGCATGGGCAGGTTAAACAGGATGAATAAAATGACTGCAAAACGAATTAAGAACTGCCCTTTGTCTTTTGTACCGGTATTATTATTCCGGAGAAAATAAATAAATGTTGCTGTAAAAAATAATATTCCTGAAACAGATATGATGTTGTAACGGTTTATATCAAGCCAGTTAATAAATGCAGCATTTTCTTTACCAGCACTGAATAGTTGAAACAATGGTTTAACTTCTTCAAAATGATGCAGCAGGATAACAGAAAGAATCAACAATCCGTAAAAGATAACGAATGCTTTGCCTGGCAGCGTGTTAGTCTTGAACTGGTATAAATCTGTTTCTCCAAAATGATAAGCAGCAAAAAGGATGAACAAAAGATTGCCTGCCAATGGGAAAAACCATAAAATTGCAGCAAAGGCAAAAAGCCGTGAAATATAGACCGCTAAAAACCGAAATTTTGAGAATGATTTTTTGCTGCTGTTTGCATTTTGTGTGGCTACCAGCAAATCGGCCGCTCCATGGGGCACACCCAATAAAAGTATTCCTGCTAAAAAAATAATGAATTGTGTGCTATTATTGAAGGGTAATATGTATTGTTGAAATAATAACAACGAACAGCCTGATAATAACAATACAATCCTTAGCATACAAAATTTTAAAAGATAAATTTAAAAAAATAAGAAGTGCAATACAATGAGTACTGCACTTCTTACTATCAGTTAAGCATTGGACGGAGACGCAATCTTATCAGACTGTGCCAGTGCATAAATAACCAGCCCAAAACCAATTTTATTGATGGCATCACCAATATTATAAACAATATCCATTGAGAGCCCTTCAAAAACACGTAGGCCAAACAGGCCACCTGCAGTACCTGCTATGTACCCAATTGGATAAATAGCCCATCCTACTAAAACAAACCATCCTAAGGTTTTAACTGCTTTGGCAACTGCCGGTCCTGCATTACCTGCAAGTTTAGCCACTTCACCAAACCAAACGAGGTACACAATGTAGAAGTAAGCCAACCCACTTATCAATCCCCAAATCCAGCTTTGTGTTTCTTTGCCGTAAATGGCTTCGCCAATGTAGCCGGTTACCAGCATTACCACAGATGCGAAAATGAGTTGCCAAAGCAATCCTGCTTTTGCTCCAGCTTTTTTGGTAATCAAATAAAATTCTACACACATTAGTGGCACTGTTAAAATCCAGTCTACATAACGGAAGAATACAGGAGATTCTCCTGTTTCCAGGTTGTAACCTCTCATGTAATAATAATGCACTGCAGCAATAAAAGTGATAAGGCCGGAAACAAGAACAGATGTCCGCCATTTTTGAGGCACATTGTTCAGCTCAAAGAAAAAGAAAACACAAGCGGCCATCATGGCCATGGTGCCAACAAAAAATGTAAAGGCTACGTAATTGTTGGTTGCAATTGGGAGTATCCCAAGTAAGTGTTGATTCATATTTATTGTTTTGGTTTATAGAAAAAAGCGTTTAGTAAAAGTTTTATCATAAAACAGCTTTGCGGCTTGTTTAACATTGAATAGGTTTTTCTTAAACAGTTTAAATACTGTAAATGTTCAAAACATTTCAAAGATTTCTGAAAATATCATCTAAATAGTGATTCACTGTATTATGTAGTATGCTTTGTTGAATCTTATAATTCAAAAGGCGTATAATTTATGAACAATAGTAAAGTATGAGGTGAGTATTATTATTTTACCTTTTTGGATATTGTGCAACAACATGGAGGCGAATAAGGGGAAAAATTAAACAATAATTTCCCCCTTTTTAAATGAACTGCGAAGCGCATTAACCGAACATAGATAGGAGAATTGAAATAGGTGAGATACGACGTAAAAATCAATAAAAACAATTACGCGCTATTATTGTTAGTAGAGCTGATAATTGAATTTTAATATCGATGATAGCAGCATATAATTTCATTGCATCCTGGCAACTTTTTCCCGAAAAGGGAATCTACGAATATGGTAACCGGCCTAAGTCGGGTATTTATAAAATTGAAACTATTACCAATAATAAAGAAATTACTGTAAGTACCAATTGGGTTACGCTCGAAAACCAGGCTTTTGCATCTGCGTATAATGTAACACCTGACGGAGCGCTGCATACTTTTACTGATACTGATTTTGCAGACAGCATAAAGGCCAACTTTATAGATACCATAAACTTTGAAACCCTGTTTTACAAAAGCGGGGAGTTGGTATTGGAGGTTTTAAACGAGTTATTACCTAATGGTTACCTGAGTATTACCCAAAAGGGTTTTACGGCAGATCAAATGCCATACATTAATAAAGAAATTTATCATAAGCAATTGAGTGTGCTGCCTTATTCTGCTTCAGCTGCAGGTGCAGTAATTAAACCTACAGAAGATGGTGTGATACGCCACAAGGCACTTAGTGCAATGGAAGAACAGACCAATATGCAATTGCAGCAGATACGCAAACAGGTGGAATTACTTGCACTTCAGGCTCAGGAAATCCAGATGAGGAAAGAATTATCAATGAGTATTTATAATGCCAAACTAAGCTTTACCCCTGTTATTGGTTCCCAGTATTATTTGTACGAAAAAAAAGATGGCAATCACGATGTATCGATGATAAGCCCAAAGGAATGGGGTGGCAGCGGGCCTTACAAAACATTTATTGCGCAGGTAAAACTTTTGGCCGACCATACCTGGATAGAAATTTAGTCAGCTACCTTACAGAACGCCGGTCGTTGCGCCGATATTAAACAGCGATAGAATTTTGATTTAGTTACCTATTTCAAAATCATCGATAATAAATATTTTTCACATTGTTTCCAAAAGCTAAAAAAGGAAGCATAATTACCCTTCACTTCCGGAAACATCCATTGCCTGTTGTCTTTTATTCCCGGGTAATGTGCGAACGCGGGGTGTTCCTTTGATATGAGTGTTTCCTCTGCTACAGAAGAACTGTTGTAAATTTCGGCAATATCGCTTATCTCTCCAGTGTACAACTGTATACCTTCAATATTTGTTGACAAATCAACTATAAACCGGATTACTTTTTCACTAACAGGGTATTTTTTAAAATGCGATGGTTCTAACATTAAAACCCTGTTCACGTCTTCATTGCTTCGCCAAAGTGGGTCTAAGTTGTAGGAATTATAAATGAGGGTTGGCTTGCTGGTATCGATCACCGGAAAGTTGGTAACAGGTAATGTTGTTTGCAAAACTAAACCAGTTGTATCTTGTAATTTTTCAGGAACAGCCATTGTCATTATTTCCTCGTATGGGTGATCCAAAAAACTATCTTGCTGTTTGGTAAACGTATATTTATTTATATTCTCCTGGTTAAAATAATATTTTTTAAAGGCAAATGCCGAAGCCACCCATTGCCAGCTGCAGTTATTGCTGGCGATGTCACCGTCGAGCAAATAATAGTACATCCATTTGGAAGGTTGCAGCCAGTGTGCTTTTGCCATATTGCAAACCATCGAAGCTGTGTACATACGTACATGATTATGCATGTAACCACTGCTGTATAATTTTTTTACCTGTTCATCTATTGCATCAATACCAGTAGCAGCACGTTCAACTGCTTTAATCATTTGATGATGCAGCACACCAGGCTGCGGCTGTTTAATATCTTTCCAGATATCATCACCAAAATGTTGCCACACCCGTTGATAATATTCCCGCCAGGCCAGCTCCTGCAAAAATTTCTCAACCTGGTAAGGCTTGTATCCTTTTTGCAAAACAGCATCCATCACCTGTTTTACAGAAATAACACCTCTTGAAATATAGGGTGATAAATAAGTGACGGCACCATTTATAAAATTTCTTGTCTTGCTGTATTGAATGGGATTAACACGGTTTGCCCGCTCCATAATCTGCTGATAAGAAGTAGGGAAATCAACAGCAGGATCAGCTGTAGTTCCAGAAAATAAATTCAAGTTCATATTACCGCTTGCTGATTTTATTATGACTGATCGTTTTTTGACGGCTGCATTTAAACCTGTCCACTTCGTCACCTCTCAATGCTTCATGTTTAGTGCTGCGGCCCTTTGTTCTTTCTCTCCAAAGCCTGAAACTGCCTGCCTTCATTTCCTTTCGCATCAGTTTTATTACATCCTGCTGCTTTAATCCAAATTGCCTTTCAATGGCTTCAAAACTTGTCCTGTCTTCCCAGGCCATTTCTATAATACGGTCTTTGTCTATCAGACTTAAATTTTCCTGAATGGTCATTTTCAATTTGTTGATTTCGTTTTATTCATCCTGCATTTATCGCTGCAATATTTTACCTCATTCCAAACGGTTGACCATTTCTTTCGCCAGCTAAATGGTTTTTTACATGCTACACATATTTTTACCGGCAGGTTTTCTTTTTTTATTTGCTTCATTAAATTCTAATCAATTTTTTTTCTCTTAAAGTATCCAGCGTTAATATATTTCCTTCATTTAGATTCTTATAGGCTACCACATCGCATAAAAAACCTTTATGGTCTCCGCCTTCAAAACTGTTGATTACTTTCAGCTGCATAACAGCCAAACAATTTTTTAGAACAAAAAAATTATTCCAGTCCATCAATTCATTTCTTTTTTGCAGCCTGCTGATTTTATCAATTGCCTTACCTGATTTTTTACCCAGCAAATCAACCACCCGGTATTGTGTATCCGCCAGCAATTGCAATATAAATTCACCAGATGCTTCTATATTTAATAAAGTTTGTGTGCCGTGATAAATGCCGCAGATAAAACGCTTTGGCTGCATACTTATCTGCGAAGCATAGGTAATTATGTGCATGTTGCAATTATCAGCGGTTTTGCTGCTAATGCTGTACACGGGCAGGTTTACACGGTTCCATGGTTTCTTTTTAATCATAAGCTGGTTAAATATTTTTCTGCATTTGCCAAATGAGTATCTTTTTTTTCTTTGCTCATCTTATCAAATGTACCTACCAGCATCCCAAGCCTTGGATTCTGCAAAAAGAAATCCCTGTGTACATCCATAAAACGCCAGAACAATCCATCCCATACTTTTTGCCACTCTCCCTTTTCATAGTCACTCATTTTCATCAAATAATTGCTACCACTGATGTAAGGCTTGGTCGTCATCAATCCGCCATCGGCAAACTGTGTCATACCATACACGTTGGGTACCATTACCCAATCATAAGCATCAATAAATAATTCCATGAACCAACGGTGTACTTCATCGGGGTCAAACTCGCAGAGCAGCATAAAATTCCCCAATACCATCAGCCTTTCAATATGATGGCAATAACCGGTTTGTAAAACTTTCCTGATGGTAATATCAATCGGAGCAATTCCGGTGGTCCCTGTCCAAAAAGATTTTGGGATTTTTCGCGTAAACTTCCAATAGTTAGTGGCGCGTTGTTTACTGCCTTCCCGTTCATATACAACACGGATGAATTCCCGCCAGCCCATGATTTGGCGGATGAATCCTTCGAGGGAATTTAAAGGAGTGGCATATTTTTCAGCATGGTTTAGTACTGCAGCTATAATTTGTTGCGGCGTCAATAAACCTGTATTGAGCATCGGCGTAAGTACCGAGTGATGTAAAATATTTTCACCTGCAACAATGGCGTCTTCATAAATTCCAAATTTTTCAAACCGGGTTATCAAAAAATTGCTGAGCCATTCTTCCGCTTCTTTGAAAGTAGCTACAAAAAAATGAGGGGCTTCCGCACTTCCATAATTATGAGGGAAATGCTGCCGCACGTATTGGGTTGCTTCCGAAATATAACTGCTTACATCGGGGAAGTGGATTACTGGTACTATTTCTTTCTTTGGAAACTTCATCCGGTTATCTGCATCAAAAGTCCACTTGCCGCCTGTTGGTTTTCCGTTGGTTTCCAACAAAATTTTACGCTGCTTTCGCTGGTGCACATAAAAATCTGTTTGAAAATACGTTTTCTTTTTACTGAAATAATCAGCTACTTCATCCATTGTATTCAGGAAGGATGGCGTCGCATAAACGTTTAATTTGATTGAATGCTTTAAACAGGCAGTCCTGATGCGTTTTGTCAACCAGTAATCCACTACATCTGCAATATGAATTTGCGTAATTTTTTGTTGTGCTAGAAATGCAATCAATTTCCTTACATCATTTCGTTCATCGGCTGTATCAATATACCGAACTGTATATTTTTGTTGGTTGAGGTAGGCCTCATAAAATTTCATACCCGACCGGTGCAGTATTATTTTCTGTTGATGGAAATTATATTGACGAAAGAAAAGCTGTTCTTCCACCAGGTACACCTGCCTGCTGATTTGCAAGGCAGGGTGCTGCTTAAACAACTGGTGGGGAAAAACCAATACCGCTTCATTCATATTGAAGGATTAAACAATGGTTACCTGTTCTTTTTTATCATCAAACAATTTACCGCCAAGAATGTTTAACCAATTAATTAATTTATCTGCATGGCATTTTACACTACTTCGGACATAGCATCATGGGAGCGTTTTTACCGGGCCAATTTAATCAACAGCCTTACCGGCTTCAAATCTGTAAATCTTATTGGCACTGTAAATGAGCTGGGGCAAACCAACCTCGGCATTTTCAGCAGTATTGTGCATATCGGTTCTAATCCCCCGTTGGTGGGATATATCAACCGTCCTGTAAAAGCTGCACCCCATACACTGGCCAATATCAAGGCAACAGGGGTTTATACCATTAATCATATTCATCCTTCTTTTGTGCGGCAGGCGCATCAAACCAGTGCAAAGTATGAAGCGGGGATAAGTGAATTTGGGGAAGTGGGATTGACAGCAGAGTTCCGGGAAAACATTCCTGCCCCTTTTGTAAAAGAAAGCGGCATTAAATATGCATTATCACTGCAACAGATTATTCCCATTGAATTAAATGATACCTTTCTGGTGATTGGAAAAATTATTTCTATACAAATGGACAATGATATTGTTGCTGAAGATGGATTTCTTCACCTGGATAAAGCAGCTTCTATCTGCAGCAATGGCGGTGACGGGTACTATACAACAGCATTGATTAATCGTTATTCCTATGCAAAACCGGGCATTGAACCACAAAAAATAAATTAGTATGACTTCAAAAATATTTTCATCGGCCCGCTGCTGATAGCTTGCAAGCTTTTATTGCTAAGTATTTTAAAAGGGATTAGATAAAGTATTCCTTTATAAAAATCAACAACGAAAAATTTATATGCTTATAAACAAGCCGCTCCGTAAAAGGAGCGGCTTGCTGGTTTATCGGAAGAATGGATCAGTAATACCTTAATATCATCTTGCTAAATGGTTTCTGTATTTTCTAATTTATCGATAGCAGATTTTAAAGCCTGCATCATTGCATTTTTAAAAGCAGAGCCGGATTGTTTCATATCATACCAGTTGCCTTCTTTTGTGCGGTAGAGTAAAATGGTATCACCTGCGGATCCTGATAATTCATATTCAGTTAGTGTTGCCATTACAGTACCTAATGCATTGGGGATGTCAACGGGCTTAATGGAATAAGTGTATAATAAACCATTTACTGAAACCTGCTGTTGGGTAATTATTTGCCGGGGTGCTGTATCCATTATACAATAATAACATACTATAAAAACTTAGTCAAATCAAATTATTAACAGTGATGGAATAATTATCCCCGTTTCATAAAAGCCGGTAACGGGCTGCCACAAAGCAATGATGGTCATTTGTAGCTGCTTTCTCTCCCGTTCTTAATATAATTATTACTTAAATCCCATTTATTTTCTTTAATTTTTGATAAAATAAGCTGACTATGAAATATGCCCCGCTAAAAAATTATATCAACGGAAAATTTGTTGATAGTACAGCTTCCCGAACAATGGAAGTAATCTCACCTCTTGATGGTAATTTACTCTCTACCGTGCCCATGTCAACCCCAAAAGACCTTGATGATGCTGTTAAAGCCGCCAATGCCGCTTTTCCCGCATGGAGTAAACTGCCGATCAAGGAAAGGGTACAGGTGTTCTTTCGCTACAAAACTTTACTGGAACAAAACCTGAAAGACCTAGCTGAAATCTGCAGCGAAGAGAATGGAAAAACATTTAGCGAATCGCTTGCAGAGATAGAAAAATGTATTGAACTTACAGAGTTTGCTACTTCATTACCGCAATTGATAACAGGTGAATTACTGGAAGTGAGTAAAGGCGTTGAGTGCCGCACAGAGCATGTGGCCATTGGAGTTGTGGCCTCGATCGTTCCATTCAATTTTCCTGCGATGGTGCCTAACTGGACCATACCCAATGCTATTGCATTGGGCAATTGCATGATCATTAAGCCATCGGAAAAAGTACCTTTAAGCTGTGGGAAATTAGCTGAATTATTAAAAGAAGCCGGCCTGCCCGATGGTGTCTTTAATATTGTACACGGTGATGTAGCAATTGTAAATGCTATTTGCGACCATCCGGGTATTGAAGCAGTTTCTTTTGTAGGTTCTACAAAAGTGGCGAAGATCGTTTACCAGCGGGCTACTTCAAATTATAAAAGGTGCCTGGCATTGGGCGGCGCAAAAAATCATTTGTTGGTGTTACCCGATGCAATTCCGGGGATGACGGCACAGAATGTTGCCGCAAGCATGAGTGGTTGTGCAGGACAACGTTGTATGGCTGCGTCTGCCATGATCGGTGTAGGCAACGTAGACGCCATTATTGATAAAATCTGCGATGAAGCCAGGAAAATTATTCCGGGGGAAAATTTAGGTGCGGTCATTAGCCAGGAAAGCAAAGAACGTATTGAAAGATTTATCGGTGAAGCAGAAAGGGACGGCGCTAAAATTTTGGTAGATGGCCGTAATACAAAAGTAAAAGGTAAAGAGAAGGGCACTTATGTTGGCCCTACCGTAATCGATTTTGTAACACCCCAAATGAGCGTGGCTACAGAAGAAATTTTTGGCCCGGTGATCTCCATCATGCGCACCAATACAGTTGATGAAGCACTGGCCATAGAAAATGCCAGTCCATATGGCAATGCGGCGAGCGTGTTCACGCAAAATGGTGGCATGGCCAGGTATATCATCGACCGTGCCAGCGCTGGAATGATCGGTGTTAATGTGGGTGTACCTGTACCACGTGAGCCCTTCAGTTTTGGTGGCTGGAATGAAAGTAAATTTGGCGTGGGAGATATTACAGGAAAAAGTTCCATCGAATTCTGGACGAAATTAAAAAAGAGTACCATTAAATGGCATGCGGAAGCAGGAGTGAACTGGATGAGTTAAATTTTCATGCAAAGAAGCCAGGAAATAAAATAAGATATGCTTTGCATTTTATTTCCTTAGCGTCTTTACGTGATACTAAAACAAAAAAATATGTCAGAAACAAAAACATTGTCTAAAGCAACAGCAATTATTCAATCCAATTTGGATTACACCTTATTCAGCTGGAGCAAACAAAAAAATATTGTGCCAATTGCAGTTAAACATGCCAAAGGTGTTTACCTCTATGACTATGATGACAAACGCTACATCGATTTTTCGTCGGGGTTGATGAACGTGAATATCGGGCACGGCAACCAGCGTATAACCGAAGCTGTGGTAAAGCAAATGCAGGAAGTAAGTTATGTAACGCCAAGCTGCGTGACTAAAGTAAGGGGTGAGCTGGGAAAAAAACTGGCATCCATTACACCAAAAGGGTTGAATAAAACTTTGTTTACTGTTTGTGGTGCTACTGCAATCGAAAATGCAATTAAGTTAGCAAGATTATACACGGGCCGTCATAAGATTATTACAAAGTATCGTGCATTTCATGGTTCCAGCTATGGTGCAATGAGTGCAGGTGGCGATCCCAGGAAATTACCTGCCGATAGCCAACAGGCACCCAATTTTGTTCATGTGGAAGATCCGTTTTGTTATCGTTGCCCGTTTGGACAAAATTTTGGCAGTTGCCAATATGAGTGTGCCAGCCATGTAGAAAGAGTAATTCAATTTGAAGGACCGGAAAATGTAGCGGCAATTTTAATGGAAGGGGAAAGCGGCAGTAGCGGCTGCATTAAATATCCACCGGATTATTTTAAAAAGATAAGAACCATTTGTGATAAGTATGGAATTTTATTAATTGTCGATGAAGTAATGAGTGGCTTTGGAAGAACAGGTAAATGGTTTGGCATCGACAATCATGGCGTAGTGCCAGATATGATCGCGGCGGCAAAAGGCCTTACATCCGGTTATCTTCCATTTGGTGCATTAATAGTTAGTGATGCTATTGCAGCAGCTTATGATGATAAACCATTGATGTTGGGATTAACTTATTCTGCACATCCCGTAGGTTGCGCAGCAGCATTGGAAACATTGAAAATATATGAAGATGAAAATTTAATTGCCAATACTGTTGCCATGGGAAAATATATGGAACAGGAAGTAGAAAAACTGAAAACAATACATCCTTCTATCGGCGATTTCAGGAATACCGGTTTATTAGGCTGTATTGAATTGGTAAAGAACCGGAAGACAAAAGAACCGATGGCGCCATTTAATGCTAAGCCGGATGAAATGGCGGTGATGAATAAAGTGGCCGCGAAAATAAAAGAACTGGGCATGTACACTTTTGTACGGTGGAATTATATTTTCACTGCGCCGCCATTATGTGTTACCAAAGAACAGATTGACGAGGGCTTAACAATCATCAGCGAAGCGATAAAAATTGCGGATGAAAACACGGCCCCCTAAATCCCCCGAAAGGGGACTTGCGAAGAGTTTAATTATTTTATGATCGTGCTGAAAAGGGATAACATTGATGATAATTTATCAAATGCTGAAATGCTTAAACACAAATGTCAATAGAAAATCAACAGCCCGGCCTCCCTCTCTTTCGGAGAGGGAACGAGGGTGAGGCCTCCTCTCTCATCAACGATGACCTTGCGCCCATCCCGCAAAGTAAACGCACCTGGGGTACATGGAATTATGCAGCACTTTGGATCAGCATGAGTTTATGTATTCCTACTTATATGCTTGCCAGCTCCCTCATTCAGGGCGGCATGAACTGGTGGCAGGCCATACTCACCATTTTTTTAGGCAATGCTATTGTTTTAATTCCAATGATCTTAAATGGCCATGCCGGTGCAAAATATGGTATTCCTTTTCCTGTTTTGGCAAGAGTAAGTTTTGGAACGAAAGGCGCTAATATTCCCGCGATGTTAAGAGCTATTGTTGCCTGTGGTTGGTTTGGAATACAGACATGGATTGGCGGCGCATCGCTCTATTATATTCTGCGGGCATGGAATCCATCATTGGAGGAGATCAATTATACCCGTATGTTTCCGCAGGCATTGCCCCTGTTTTGTTTTTTTATCTTCTGGTTACTGAATATGTTCATCGTGTATTTAGGTGTAGAAAGTATAAGAAAGTTATTAGTGTTTAAAGCGATCTTTTTACCCGTTGCTGCACTGGCATTATTATTCTGGGCCATTAGTGCAGCACATGGGCTGGGCCCGATATTGGAACAACCATCAAAATTTGCTGACAGTAGTTCTTTCTTTAATTTTTTCTTTCCTGCATTGACGGGCATGGTGGGCTTTTGGGCGACACTTTCTTTAAACATTCCTGATTTTACTCGGTATGCAAAAAGCCAAAAAGCACAGGTAAATGGGCAGATCATTGGGCTTGCACCCAGCATGACCTTATTTGCTTTTATTGGAGTAGTGGTTACTTCTGCAACGGCCATTATCTATGGCAACAGCGAATGGGATATTGTAAAACTGGCGGGAAGGTTTGACAGTAAATTAATGGTAAGTTTTGCAATGGTTGGTATTATTATTTCAACATTGGCAACTAATATCGCGGCAAATATTGTAAGTCCGGCTAACGATTTTTCTAACCTTGCACCGAATAAAATTAATTTTAAAACCGGTGGTTACATCACCGGTATCATTGGTATTTTAATCTTGCCGTGGAAACTGATCGCCAGCCCGGACGGTTATATTTTTACCTGGCTGGTGGCGTATTCGAGTTTGCTCGGCCCTGTTGGTGGTATCATGATCGTTGATTATTTTTTTATAAGAAAAAAATATCTTGTAGCTGATGATCTATATAAACATGGTGGGAGTTATAGTTATGGAAATGGGATTAATTCAAAAGCAGTAATGGCATTGCTTTGTGGCATTTTACCAAACATTCCAGGTTTTTTATTACAGGTAAAAATGGTTTCATCAACTGCTTTTCCCGTATGGATATCAGACTTATATCATTATGCATGGTTTGTGGGATTTTTTGTGAGTGGAATAGTATATTTATTGTCGATGCAAAAAAATTAACGCAGTGAAAAGGAGAAGCTGAGATTACGGAAAGATGCTCAGCTGAATCTCCTTACCTCCTTTTCTCTGCGTTGAAAAAATAAAATCATATGAGTATCTTAATTAAAAATGGAAACATTATTACTGCTACAGATAATTATGTTGCGGATATTTTTATCGAAGGGGAAAGTATAACTGCTATTGGCAAAAACTTAAATGTAAAAGCGGATAAAGAAATTGATGCTTCAGGTAAATTGGTTTTTCCAGGTGGTATTGATCCCCATGTGCACCTGGATATGCCTTTCATGGGCACCTATTCTTCTGATAATTATGAAACGGGAACAAGAGCTGCATTGTATGGTGGCACCACGATGGTGATCGATTTTATTTTACAAAAGCAGGGCAACAGTTTGCATGCTGCATTGGCAGAGTGGAAAAACCGCAGTGATAATAATTGTGTAGGTGATTATAGTTTCCACATGGCGGTCACCGATTTTAATGACAATACTAAAACGGAGGTAAAAGATTTTATTGAAATAGAAGGTATTACTTCATTTAAAACTTTTATGGCATACAAGGGTGCATTAATGATCGATGACCGGCAGATGATCGGTTTAATGGATGAGGTAAAGCAACACGGCGGCTTAATTAATGTTCATGCTACCAATGGCGATATGATCGATTACCTCACACAGAAGCACAGGGCTGAAGGAAAACTATCTCCATTGTATCATTATTTATCGCAACCCGAAATAACAGAAGCAGAAGCAAGCGAACGCTTTGTTGATATGGCCAGTTATACGGGATGCCCGGGTTATATTGTGCACCTCACTTGCGAAGGCGCATTGAATGCAGTGCGCAATGCAACCAAACGGAATCAAAAAATGTTTGTAGAAACCTGTATACAATATTTGATACTGGATGCTTCTTTATATGAAAAAAACTTTGAAGGCGCTAAATGGGTGATGAGTCCACCGCTAAGAGAAAAGAAAGATCAGCAAACGCTATGGGCAGGCATCAACCAGGGCCTGGTGCAGGTTGTTGCAACGGATCATTGCCCTTTTAAGTGGGAACAGAAATTAATGGGTAAAGAAGATTTCAGTAAAATACCGAACGGGCATCCTGCAATTGAGAACAGGATGGAATTATTATTCAGTGAAGGTGTTGTAAAAAATAGAATTACGTTGAATAAATATGTAGAAGTGGCCTGCACTAATCCCGCAAAAATATTCGGCATGTTCCCGCGTAAAGGAACGATCGCTGTGGGGAGTGATGCAGATATCGTGATCTTTGATGCCAATGAAAAGCATACCCTTTCTGCAAACACTCATCACATGAATGTTGATTACAGTGGTTATGAAGGTTGGGAAGTAACTGGTAAGGTAAAAACTGTTTTGTTAAGAGGAGCAATTGCTATCGACAACAATAAATGTTTAATTGAAAAAGGTTTCGGTAAATTTATAAAGAGAAATAAAGTTGCACAGGTAATTTAGAATTATGAATTAAGAGTTATGAGTAATATCAAAGTAAAACCTGAAAGTATTATAAGTACAAAATCTTATGCCTTTGCATTAGGGATAATAAAGATTTATAAATACTTAATAAATGAAAGAAAGGAATTTGTATTATCGAAACAGCTGTTGCGTTCAGGCACATCAATTGGGGCAAATGTAAATGAAGCGATATCGGGTCAATCTAAAAGAGATTTTGTTCATAAATTAAGCATCGCATTAAAAGAGGCCCGGGAAACTTTATATTGGCTGCGGCTTTTAAAGGATTCAGAATATATCGAAATAGAAAGCTTTAATAAATTGGGAGAAGGTTGTGATGAAATAATCAGGATATTAAGTAGTATTATTTTAACCACAAAAGAAAAATACTTTTCAAATTCAAAAGAGGCAACTCATAATTCCTAACTCTAAACTCATAATTTTTTTGACATGCCAAGAATCATTAAATCAGGACTCATACAAATGTCCTTACCCAAAACAGAAGGCGAAGGAACTATTAAAGAAATTGTTGATGCCATGCTGCAAAAACATATTCCTTTAATTGAAGAAGCGGGAAAGAAGGGCGTGCAAATTCTATGCCTGCAGGAAATTTTTAACACCCCTTACTTTTGTCCGGGCCAGGATAAAAAATGGTACGAAAGTGCAGAAACTGTTCCCGGCCCAACAACAGACCTAATGGCAACCTATGCAAAAAAGTACAACATGGTTATCATTGTTCCGGTATATGAAAAAGAGCAGGCTGGTGTGTTGTACAATACTGCTGCGGTGATTGATGCAGACGGAACTTATTTAGGTAAGTATAGAAAAAATCATATCCCGCATACTTCAGGTTTTTGGGAAAAATTTTTCTTTAAGCCTGGTAACTTAGGTTATCCCGTGTTTCAAACCAGGTATGCAAAGGTTGGTGTATACATTTGTTATGACCGGCATTTTCCTGAAGGAGCCAGATGCCTCGGATTGAATGGCGCCGAGATCGTGTACAATCCATCGGCAACAGTTGCAGGCCTCTCCCAATATTTATGGAAACTTGAACAGCCGGCACATGCAGCAGCGAATGGCTATTTTATGGGCTGCATCAATCGTGTGGGTGAAGAAAAACCATGGAACCTGGGTAAATTTTATGGCAGCAGTTATTTTGTAGATCCGAGAGGACAAATATTTGCACAGGCCAGTGAAGACAAAGATGAATTATTAATTGCGGAGTTTGACCTGGATATGATAGAAGAAGTGAGAAGTGTTTGGCAATTCTTCAGGGATAGAAGGCCGGAGACTTATGGTAAACTCACTGAACTCTGATTTTTTAAACGCAGAGAAAAGGAGAAGCTGAGATCACGCTGAGTTTCTCGGCGAAATCTCTTTAACTCCTTTTCTCTGCGTTAAAACTGTAAACTATGGCAATAGAAAATAATAAATTATCTAAAGAACAATACGCCGAAAACTTCAGTGATATTCATCCGCCGTTTGAAACATACAATGCTGCACTGGTAGAAGCCAACCGATGTTTGTTTTGTTATGATGCACCTTGCATTAAAAATTGCCCTACCGGGATTAATGTGCCCAAATTTATTAAACAAATTGTTACGGATAATATCAAAGGAAGTGCGCACACCATTTTTTTATCCAATATTATGGGAGCAGGCTGCAGCAAAGTTTGCCCTGTAGAAAAATTATGTGAAGGCAGTTGTGTATTTAATTTAATGGATGAGCCACCGATACCTATTGCTAAACTGCAGCGTTACAGTACAGCAAAAGCAATGGAGAATAAATGGCAGTTGTTTAAAAGAAAAAAATTAACAGGTAAAAAAGTTGCTATTGTTGGTGCAGGCCCTGCGGGTTTAAGCTGTGCCCATGTTTTATCAAGAGAAGGGATTGATGTGACCATTTTTGAAAAAGAAAGTAAAGGCGGTGGCTTAATGACCTATGGTATTGCCGCATACAAAGTAACACCCGAGTTTTGTGCAGATGAAGTGAATTATATTTTATCCTTGGGGGGCATCGAAATTAAATACAACCAGGAACTCGGAAAAAATATTTCATTGGCGGAGCTCCAAAAAAATTATGATGCTGTTTTTATCGGTATTGGAGTTGGTTTAGCAAGGCAACTGGATATTCCCGGTGAAGAACTGGAAGGGGTGGAAGATGCGATCAGCTTTATTTATGACCTCAGGGATAAAGGTTTTCGTACCATTGCTGTTGGTGATAAAATCGCTGTAATTGGAATGGGTATGACAGCTATCGATGCTGCCACACAGGCTAAACGTTTAGGTGCAAAAGAAGTAACTATGTTATACAGGAGAACGCAGGAAGAAATGCCCTGTACACAACACGAGCTGGACATTGCAATGCTTGATGGTTGTAAAATAATGTGGCTGGCTGCTCCAAAAGAATTGAAAGGCGTTGATGGAAAAGTAACACAAATGATTTGCAGTGTAATGCAGTTAGGCGAATCTGATGCAAGCGGTAGAAGAAGCCCTGTTGAAACCGGCGAAACATTTTCTTTAGACGTAGATATGGTGATCAAAGCAGCAGGGCAGATGCCTTTTGAGGAATTGATAATGAATAATGGAATAATGAATAATAAGGGAAAGATCGGGATCAATAATTACGAGACAAATATTAAAGGCGTATTTGCAGGTGGCGATGCGGTGAATGGCGGTAAAGAAGTAGTGGATGCGGTACAGGCGGGAAAAGATAGTGCTGTTGCGATCTTAAAATATTTAAACCTAGTATAAAGATTTCACCGCAGACAAAAGGAGAAGCAGAGCTTACGCAGAGCATCTCTGCGAAAGCTCCTTAACTCATTTTCTCTGCGTTAAAATTCAAATTTTTTATATGGCTGACATATCTTCCAACTTTCTCGGCATAAAATCTCCCAACCCTTTTTGGTTAGCGAGTGCACCGCCCACAGATAAAAAATTTAATGTACTTCGTGCCTTTGAAGCCGGCTGGGGTGGCGTGGTTTGGAAAACATTGGGGGCACAGGTAAAAAATGTTTCTTCAAGATATTCTGCCGTTGATTATGGAGGGCAAAGGGTAATGGGCTTTAATAATATTGAATTGATCAGCGACCGCCCGCTCGGCATTAATTTAAAAGAGATCGCTGAATGTGTGCAACTTTTTCCCGACAGGGCCATGATCGTTTCTTTAATGGCCGATAATGATAAAAAAAGCTGGCACGAATTAATAAAAAAATGTGAGGATACCGGCGCACATGGATTTGAATTAAATTTCGGTTGCCCGCATGGCATGACGGAACGCGGCATGGGCGCCGCTGTTGGACAAGACCCCGGGATCGCCGCCATGGTAGTGGAATGGGTAATGGAAAAAGCAACTATTCCCGTGATAACAAAACTAACACCTAATGTACATTCTGTAGTACCAACCGGAAGATCAGTGGTGAAAGCAGGAACGAATGCTTTGTCTTTAATTAATACGATACAATCTATAACCGGCGTTGATCTAAATACACTGGTGCCCAATCCTTATGTAGCAGGTAAATCGGTTTTTGGTGGTTATTGCGGGCCTGCGGTAAAACCTATTGCATTAAAGATGCTCACCACGATTGCACAGGATGAGTTAACTAAAACAGTTCCGATAAGTGGGATTGGTGGTATCAGTACGTGGAAAGATGCAGTGGAGTTCATGTTGCTCGGTGCCAGCAATGTGCAGGTATGCACTGCCGCTATGAAACATGGTTTCCGGATCGTGGAAGATATGATCGAAGGCATGAATAACTGGATGGATGAAAAAGGTTTTGCAACACTGGATGATTTTATCGGGAAGTCGGTTGATACCATTACGCATTGGGAAGAACTCGATATTAACTACCACCATATCGCAAAGATCAACCAGGATAAATGTATCCATTGCGGTTTATGTTATATCGCCTGCGAAGACACTTCGCATCAATCTATCAATTTACAATATGGAAAGCCCTACAATACCTACACTGTAAAAGAAGAAGAATGTGTGGGTTGCAATTTATGCGAACTGGTTTGCCCTGTCGATGATTGCATTACGATGGAAGAACATCGTATCGGCCCCGGGTATTTGAACTGGATCGAGTTTCAGAAAAGAGGCTTACCCTTAAATGATCATTGATGGATAGGAAAAGAAGGCCCCGGATTCCTCTTGTTGCCTCGTATTATCAGGTGAGTAGTTTTACCCTAATGGCAGGATGAATAGAGCGGTACTACTATGTGTGGTTATTAAAAAATACCTGGCGACAATGAATATTTTAACCCGGTAATTTCTTAGTTAGCGGTATAAAGTATAGTTATACCTTGCAGCCCAATATAAAATTATGATCCGGTTAGAATATTTTACCCAAAACGATTTTGAGCAATTACAAGAATGGATAACCGATGAAGAAACATTAATGAACTGGTCGGGTGCATTATTTAATTTTCCACTTACACAAAAAAGTCTCAACTGGTACATTGAAGACGTGAACGATTTCGCTCAGTCCGATACGTTTGTATATAAGGCTGCAGATGCGGTAACAGGTGCCGTTGTAGGCCATATCTCTTTAGGAGGCATCAGTAAAAAAAATAAGTCGGGACGGATCAGCCGTGTATTGGTTGCACCCGATCAACAGGGGAAAGGGTATTGTTGTGAAATGGTAAAAGCGGTACTGAAAATTGCTTTTGATGACCTGCGGCTTCATCGTATCTGCCTTGGCGTTTATGATTTTAATAAAGCCGCCATACGCTGCTATCAAAAAGCAGGCCTTGTAATTGAAGGTACCAACAGGGATTGTTTATTATTTAAAGGCAATTGGTGGAGTTTGACAGAGATGAGTATTTTGGAAAATGAATGGGCCATCAACACACCATAATCTTTATCAGCGGATCAACAGGATACTGCCTTTTAAAAGCACCGTACCCTTTGCATCAGTGCCTTTGATAAGATAAGTATAAGTTCCCTGCGGGCATTGTATCCCCTTATACGTTCCATCCCATCCCTTGTTGATATCAGTAGATGAAAAAATGGTATTACCGTACCGGTCATACAGCAAGAGATTTTCTAAATTAAAATTGATCCCCGGCGGGATACGGAAGATATCATTTTTAGTATCACCATTTGGGGTAAATGAATTAGGGATATAGATCTTTTCGAAAACTGTAACGGTAAGTTTTTTATCAATGCTGCAATTATTGGTTGAAATAACAGTGAAACGATAAGTGGTGGTTGCAGTTGGATGGGCAACGGGAATCAATGATAAAGGGTCATTCAACCCGGTTGATGGTGTCCATAAATAGCTGGCAACATTTCCACTAACTATGGCGCGTAATTGAATACTGCTGCCGGATGATATAGCGGGATCGGCCGGATCAAAAGAAATGTTGGGCACCGGCTTAACAATCATGGTGACCGTATCTGAATACACAAGTGTTGTAGCAGGACAGGTTTTAACGGTATTCATTATACAATACACTTTATCATTGTTTAAAAAGTTATTGCTGTTAAACTGAATACTGTTTCCACCCACATCAGCACCATTTAATTTCCATTGATAAGAAGGCGTGGTGCCGGTATTGGCAGGCATTGCTGTAAATAATACTGCATCGGCAGGACAAATATTATTTGCAGAAGCACTGATATTTAAAGTAGCCGGCGCCGTTAGTGTTTTCAGTGTAAAACCGGGGGTTGTTGCGGTACCGCCAGCTGCGCTGATATCCACGTTGCCCGATGCCCCGTTGCCCACCGTTGCCTTTATACCTGTTGCCGATACGATCGTGAACGAAGCAGCAGCTATGCCACCAAAATTTACCGTGGAGGTAAAATTAAAATTGCAACCGGTAATCGTTATTGTATCCCCGGTACAGGCTGCTGTTGGTATAAAATAAGTAATTGATGGTTTACATAGCGTATTATATTGTGCCGCTGCATCCTTTGACCAACCTGTATAACCTGCTGCTGCAATTTCATCATCCACCTGTATGCAACTGAGCGCAACATTGTTCGTTGCGTTCATTATCCCAATAACAGCGTTGAAGCCATTTTTTAAATTTAAACAGGCGAGCTGGTTATTGTTACAACTTATTTCTGTTAATTCCATATTAGCGGAAACATCGAGGCAACTCAACTGGTTGCCGGCGCAGCGCAAATAAATCAATGCTGTATTTTTTTGCAGGTCTAAACTGGTGAGCCTGTTACCCGAGCAACTCAAAGTAGTAAGATTATGGTTCTTAGTTACGTCTAAACCAGCCAGTAAGTTGCCAAAGCATTCCAAAGAATATAACACACTGTTCTTAGTAACATCAAGAACACTGATCTTATTGTTACTGCAGCCGAAAGACGTCAACGAAATATTTTTGCTGATGTCTAAACTGGTTATAAAATTATTGTCGCAGCCAAAAGAAGTGAGTGCAATATTTTTGGTTACATCTAAACTGGTGAGCAGGTTATTACCGCAACCAAAAGAAGTCATTGCTGTATTCCTGGATATATCTAAAGCCGTTAACTGATTATCGTCGCAACCAAAATTTTTCAGCTCCGTATTTTTTGTTACATCAAGAGCTTTGATCTTATTGTTTGTACAAAGCAACGAAACGAGTGCAGTGTTTTTACTCACATCCAGAGCAGTGAGTTGATTACGGTCGCAAAGCAATCCTGTTAGCGCTGTATTCTTTGATATATCAAGCCTGGTGAGGTTATTGGTATTACAGAGCAAACGTGTTAACGAAACAAAATCCTGTATACCGGTAAGGTCGGTGATATTCCGGTTGGCCACATCAATTGATGTAACGCCGCTGATATTGGTTCTCGGTACAGAACCATTTACCGGTCCCACATCAAGGCCAAGATCGATCAGTGCCTGTTCAAATTTGGGGTCTGGTACCAGGGTGATTTGTGCATACACCGGTGCTGCAATACCCGTAAGTATAGTGAAAAATAAAAACAGTAAGTACGTTTTTCTCATAAAGAGAATTTTGTTGAACCCGGCAGCCGTGACTTTGGCTGTAAATTTAAACCGTATTTACCTTTTTAAACGTAATTGTTTAGGCCAACGTTGCCTCAGCATATTGAGTATTTGATAAGGGAGGGAATTTATTGCTTGTTCAGTGCTGTACAAAGGCCCGTTTTAAAATATGAAGCAGAAGTTAAGGCCTAAAGCTGAAAATTGAACACCGAGCACGGCTTTTGCAAATACTTTTGGTGTGCGCAGCTTAGTAAATGAAGTTTAAATAATCATGTAGAATTGAGATTAATCAACTGAAGACGCCTGCCAAGTCACTGCTTTCCATTGGTCACCACGTTTAACCCACACGTCATAAAATCTTGTCTTACGCTCAAAAGCTGAATCATTGTTACGTTTAAACGTATGCATAATAAAAGTGACTACCGCTGAATTTTCGTAAAGATTAACTACAGTTTTTTCCAAGAGGAATGAGTCAAGCGAAATCTTATTTTCTTTATTTTTGATGTTGTTTTGAAAAATAGTTTTTAATACTTCATGTTTATTCTTAATGCTGTCTTTTGAAAGTTCAATAAATGTTGTGTCCATTAAAGAAGAAAGAAATGCTGTGTCATTTTTAAATTCTCTTTGGATTGCCTCCCGTTTCAAACTTAGTAACTGCTGTGCCTCAATTTGAATATTTGAAGTATTGTCATTACAACTCAAAATACAAATACAGAGAAATAATATAATTGTGTTTGTTTTTAGCATTTTAATATTGATGAAGTTGCTAATTAAGTTACGTACAACTTTTTTTATTGAGATAAATAAAACAAGGACTGCAGTGGAGAGAATTTAACATTGCTCCAGCGCATCCAAAATATCCTTCAAAATATCATCCACATGTTCCAGCCCAACCGAGATGCGGATCAGGCCGGGAGTAATATTCACTGCTGCTCTTTCTGCTTCTGTTAATTTTGCATGCGTGGTACTGGCGGGATGAGAAGCGATACTTCTTGTATCGCCAAGATTGGCAGTGAGGGATAACATTTTTAAATTATTTAAAAAAGCACGGCCACTTTCCAATCCACCACTTAAATTAAAACTTACTAAGCCACCCCCATTTTTCATTTGCTTAACAGCGATTGCATGTTGCGGATGGCTTGCCAGGAATGGATATTTCAACCAGCTGATCTTTGCATGGCCTTCCAGTGCTTTAGCAATATGCAAAGCGTTTGAGGCGTGGCGTTCCATGCGCACATCCAGTGTTTCTAAACTCTTGCTCAACACCCATGCATTAAAAGGAGATAATGCCGGCCCGGTGCTGCGGCAAAACTGGTAGATCTGTTGTACCAATTCTTTTTTACCCAACACAATGCCCCCTAACACTCTCCCCTGCCCGTCGATCCACTTGGTAGCAGAATGAATAACCAGGTCGGCGCCAAAATCAATAGGGCGCTGGTTTACCGGGGTAGCGAAGCAATTATCCACGTTCAATATAATATGGTGCTTTTTTGCCAGCTTACTTACTATATCAAGATCGATAATATCTAAACCCGGGTTGGTCGGCGTTTCCAGGTAGATCATTTTGGTATTGGGCTTTATCGCCCCTTCCCAGGTTGAGGGATCATTAGCACTTACATAGCTCACTTCCATACCATAATTGGGTAAGTATTTATTCAATACAGTGATCGTACTGCCAAAAACCGAACTGCATGCAACCAGGTGATCTCCTTTTTTCAACAGCGCCATAAATGATGCAAATACGGCACTCATACCCGTTGCCGTTGCATAGCCTGCTTCAGCACCTTCAAGTGCTACCATCCTGTCAGTAAATTCCTGTACAGAAGGATTGGAAAAACGGCTGTAAATATTATCATCAGTTTCATCAGCAAAAGCCGCCCTCATTTCTTCCGCATTGTCGAAACAAAAACTGCTGGTTAAAAATAAAGGCGTACTGTGTTCCATTTCATTGGTACGGTCAGTTTGAATTCTTATGGCTTTTGTTATGGGGTTCATTGTTGTTAAAGCCCCATTCCAATCCTTCACAAAAAGGAAGGAACCCGGAAGGGGAGTATTTAAGTTTAAAAAATAAAAAATTTGCGAACAGAAAAAAATAATATTGAAATTCTTTTTCGCCTGCAGTTAGCATCATAAAATCGAAAACATAATTATCGCTTTGATCTCCTTCCTTTTTCTCTCCATCAGTTGGTGGAGGAAATAGAGGGGATCTAACCAATCACCAACTCCCACGTCAATTCCGTTCCACCACGTTTCAGTGTTTCAGCAACGCTGCAATATTTATTCATGGAAAGCTCACAGGCACGTGCTGCTTTTTCCTTATCAATATCTCCTTTTAAAAAGAAGATGATCTTTGCATTCGCCCACAGGGACGGCTCCTTGCCTGCTTCTCTTACTCCGGTGATCTTTATAGAAAAATCGGTGATGGGTTGGCGTTGTTTTTTTAATATCATCACGATATCAATGGCACTGCAGCCACCGAGGCCGGTCAGCAGCAGCTGCATGGGCCGGAAACCAAAATTGTTGCCACCGGATTCATCACTGGTATCCATATGAACGGTATGCCCATTGGCATCTTTGGCTTCAAAACCAAAATCGCCATTTACCCGGTGTAAATTAATTTCAATCATTTTAAAACATTTTTACAAATATAAATATTGCAAGCCTTTACTTTGCATTTTGTGCGAAGTTTTACTCCCTCCGCTCCCTAAAGGGGGAACTAAGGAGGAGAAATAAGCGAAGATGTGTTTTTAAGTTTCATCTCTTTAATAAGCATCTTTGTACAACCAGGCGGTAAAATAAATAAATAAACTTTGAATAACTCCCGTTTAGGGGATGGGGGCAAATATGAACAGCTTTAAATATACCGATAGTTTTACCCTGGAAAGTGGTGTTGAGTTTCGGGGAATTGAAATTACATACAGTACTTACGGCACTTTAAATGCAGATAAAAGTAACGTGGTATGGATCTGCCATGCACTTACCGCCAACTCCGATGCGGCAGACTGGTGGAATGGCGTAGTGGGCAGCGATCACGTGATTGATCCCGGAAAATATTTTATTGTTTGTGCCAATATACTGGGTTCCTGCTATGGCACCACGGGTCCACTAAGCATTGATCCTTCCACACAACAGCCTTATTACGGAAATTTTCCATTAATAACTATACGGGATATGGTGCATGCCCATATTTTACTCCGTAAACATTTAGGGATAGAAAAAATATTCCTTTTAATGGGCGGCAGCATGGGTGGTTACCAGGCCATGGAATGGTGTGTGATGGAAAATGAGGTGATGGAAAATCTATTGCTGTTGGCAACATCGGCAAGCGAAAGCGCGTGGGGCATTGCAACGCATACGGCACAACGCCTGAGTATAGAAGCAGATGGTACCTGGAATGAACCTTCACCAAAAGCTGCGGCAAAGGGATTAAAAGCTGCACGTGCTATTGGCATGCTTACTTACCGCAATTATGGTATCATGGTGCAGCAGCAAACGGATAGTGATACGGAAAAAACAGATGGGTTCAAAGCTTCTTCCTATATCGATTACCAGGGTGGAAAATTAGTGCAACGCTTCAATGCCTATAGTTACTGGCAGCTTACCAAAACTATGGACAGCCATAATATTGCCCGCGGACGCGGCGGTAATTTAGAAAAAATCCTGCAGCAATTCACACAACATGCATTGATCATTGGCATCAGCAGTGATATTCTTTGCCCGCTTATTGAACAACGGTTTTTAGCCCGGCATATCCCCGGCGCAACCATGATTGAGATTGATTCTGACTACGGCCATGATGGCTTTATGGTAGAGTCTGCAATAATTTCGCGGCATCTACATCAATGGCTAGCCGAACTCCGGTAGTTGTTTAGTTAAACCCTCCGAAACGCTTACAAAACATCTTTTCTTATCCACCACAAACGTTTGCAGATTTTTAACGCAGCTTGTTTTGATTACATTTATACCAACGATTCAAAACTGCTGCTCATGAGTATCTCTAAACCGCATTTAAGCTTTTGGCAAATTATAAACATGAATGTGGGTTTCTTTGGTATTCAATACAGCTTTGGTTTACAACAAAGCGCCGTTAACCCCATCTATGATTTTTTAGGCGCCAGGCCCGAAGAGATCCCGTGGCTTAATTTAGCAGGGCCACTTACGGGCTTATTGATACAGCCGGTTATTGGTGCACTGAGCGATAAAACATGGATACCAAAATTGGGAAGACGAAAGCCTTATTTTTTTATTGGTGCGATGGTATGCAGTATTGCTTTATTTCTTTTTCCATTCAGCAGTTCCCTGTGGATGGCAGCAGGGTTACTATGGCTTTTAGATGCGGGCAATAATACCGCGATGGAGCCTTACCGTGCTTTTATTGCTGATAAATTAGATGCTTCGCAGCAGCCGGTAGGTTTCCAGGCGCAAAGTTTTTTTACCGGCTTTGGACAAACATTGGCGAATGTATCACTGTTTATTTTCCCCATGATATTTATCGGTAAAACAGGAAAACTGCCCACATGGGTATTTGCCTCTTTTATTTTGGGCTCGGTTTGTTCAATAGGTTCTGTATGGTGGAGTTCAAAGACCACGAAAGAAATTCCGCCAACGGCAGAAGAACTGATGAAAATGAAAGCCGAACCGCTGAATATTCTTTCTCCCTTTATAGATATTGTAAAAGCAATTAAATACATGCCGGGGGTGATGTGGCAACTGGCACTCGTGTACCTGTTCCAGTGGTATGCCTTGTTTTGCTACTGGCAGAATTCTTCCAAAAGTATTGCGTTGTCTGTTTGGAAAACAACACCACAGCAGGATAGTAAGTTATATGAAGAAGCAGTAGGGTGGACCGGTTTAGTGAATGGCTGGTATAATATCGTAACTTTTTTATGTGCCTTCGGTTTAGTGTGGTTTGCAAAAAAATATTCTCCCAAACTGGTGCATTTTGGTTGTTTGCTGTTGGCAGGGATTGGGTTCCTGGTGTTCCCGCATGTTGAAAATAAATTTTTATTATTCCCGGCGATCACCGGTTTCGGAATTGGCTGGGCCAGCATGATGGGCATCCCGTATTTAATGGTGGTGAGTAAGATTCCAAAAGAAAGATATGGTGTATATATGGGCATCATCAACATGATGATCGTGGTACCCATGTTCATACAAACCACCACCTTCGGTTTTATCTTAAAACATTTTTTAAATAATGACCCAAGAAATGCTATTTCATTTGCGGGCGTGTTTTTATTAATTGCAGCAGCATTGACACTATTAATAAAAGCGGGCAAGCCAACTGATGATGTGGTGCTGCCTGTTGGAGGAGGACATTAACTCCTGTTTCCTAAAAGGATAAAAGCGAAGATCGATCAGCAGATGATATTTTTAATTAAGTTATGAGTTTAATACAAAATGCAAATAACATTGCGGATAACCCCCAAAGGGGCGACAGGGGTAAAATACTCTGTATCGGCGAAGCGCTCATCGACCTGATCTGCACCGATAAAGGCAGCTCACTTTCAGATGGTAATAATTTTTTAAAGAAAGCCGGAGGTGCGCCTACCAATGTTGCTGCAGCCATTGCCGCTTTGGGAGGTAATGTGGAATTGGCCGCTAAAGTAGGTATCGATCCGTTTGGAAAACATTTGATCGAAGTAATGAATGATTTTGGTGTGGGCACAAAATGGATGCTGCAGGATGAAGTATATTTTACAACATTCGCCTTTGTATCGTTGATGGAAAATGGCGAAAGGGATTTTTATTTTAACCGCGGCGCTGATGGGCAATTAAGCAGGCAGGAAGTGGAAGACATCAACCTGGATGAATTTGCGATCATTCATTTTGGTTCTGCTACAGGTTTTTTACCCGGCCCATTGCAGGCTGCTTACCAGGGCCTGTTGCAAAAAGCATTATCGAAAGAAATCTTTATCAGCTTCGATCCCAATTACAGGCATTTGCTATTTAAAAATAATACACAGTCTTTTATTGACCAGTCCTGGAATTTTTTAGACTGCTGCCATTTTTTTAAACTGAGTGATGAAGAAGCGATACTCATAACAGGGGCAGCTACACTAAGCGATGCCGTTACGATATTGCTGGAAAAAACAAAAGGTATTTTTGCCGTCACGCTGGGTAAAGATGGCACCATGCTGGGTTTTAATAACAGCACGGTTATTGTGCCGAGCATAGCTGTAACACCTGTTGACACTACCGGAGCAGGTGATGCATTTGTGGGGGCTTTATTATACCAGCTGGCGGATAAAACATTTGGGCAAATAAAAGCGATGTCGTCGGCACACTGGCAAAAATTAATTGTCAATGCCAATAAAGCAGGTGCCCGAACCTGCGAATACATGGGTGCTATGGAAGCATTCAAACATTTAAACAACAGCATTTTTAACTAAACTCATCAACCAATCAACCAAACAGTGTACGATCCTCAGTTACATAAAAAAATAAATGCAGGGCTTCGTAAGATGAAGATCGATATGGGCAATGGCGACAACATGTTCTATACCCGTTTTGTTGCCAATGCTGCCGCTATACAATTTTTATATGCTGAATTGTATAAAGATCACCCCGACAACGATAAATTATTCAACCGCCTTATTGAAACTATGGCGAAAGCCTACACTGCAAGGCCTGTTGCATTAAAAGAACGTGATGAAGAAAAAGAAAAAAAAGGTAACTGGTATTTGAGCAACGAGATCACCGGCATGAGTTTATACGTGGACCGTTTTTGCGGCGACCTCAAAAGCCTGGGCGATAGGTTAGCGTATTTTAAAAAGCTTGGTGTAAATTTTTTACACCTGATGCCCGTGATGGAAAGCCCTGCAGGCGAAAGTGATGGGGGTTATGCCGTCGCAAATTTCAGGAAAGTGGAAGAACGCTTTGGTACAATAAAAGATTTAAAAGCTGTACAGGAAAAGATGAGTGCAGCTAATATGTACCTCATGCTGGATATTGTATTGAACCACACTTCACATAAACATGAATGGGCGCAAAAAGCAAAAGCCGGTGAAAAAAAATACCAGGATTATTTTTACATGTATGACGACAGGGGGATTCCGGATGAATTTGATAAAAGTATGCCTGATATCTTTCCAGAATCTGCAGCAGGCAATTTTACTTATGTAGCGGAATGCAATAAATGGGTAATGACGGTTTTTCACAATTACCAATGGGACCTCAATTATTCCAATCCCCTGGTATTTATTGAGATGCTGGATACGGTTTTCTTTTATGCCAATTTAGGTGTAGACATCTTACGGATAGACGCACCCGCTTTTATATGGAAACAATTGGGGACTACCTGCCAAAACCTGCCACAGGCGCATACTATCCTCCGCCTGATAAAACAATGTGTGCAGGTCGCTACTCCGGGTATGGCATTATTGGGTGAAGCCATTGTTGCGCCTAAAGAAATCATGAAATATTTTGGTGCGGGTTTATATACTGCGCGGGAATGTGACTTTGCTTATAACGCGACGCATATGGCATTGCAATGGGATGCGCTGGCTACAGGAGATACGAGGGTGATGCTGGCTGCACAGCATGAGATTTTGCAAAAACCTTTTGGCACATCATGGATTACCTATACCCGTTGCCATGATGATATCGGGTTGGGTTATGATGATTACATGATCCGGCAGGCGGGCTATAATGCTTATGAACACCGGAAATTTTTAAAAGAATATTATTCCGGGTCCTCTCAAGGATCTCCTGCCAGGGGCGCTTTATTTTCAGTAAACCCAAAAACACAGGATGCCCGAATCAGCGGTTCGCTGGCTTCACTTTGCGGCCTCGAAAAAGCGGTAGATGAAAGTGATGCAGCAGCGATCGGGCTTTCAATACAAAAAATAGTACTGATGCAGGCGCATAGTTTTTTTATTGGCGGTATACCCATGTTGTTTTATGGGGATGAAGCAGGCTATACCAATGATTACAGTTATCGCAGCGATCCGGCAAAAAGTTACGATAACCGCTGGATGCACCGCCCTGTTATTGACTGGAAAAAAAATGAAAGGATAGATGAACCGGGAACCATAGAACAAAAAGTTTTTTCCAGTACACAGCAATTGATCAGCCTCCGCAGGAAACTAACTATGGTAAGTGATTTGAAAAATCTTACCTGGCTGCAGCCACACAATATTCATATAGCGGGCTACCTGCGTACGCAAAACGAAAGCAAGCTGTATTGCATTTTTAATTTTACCGGAGAGCCTGCATTTTTAACCTGGTTTGCTTTTAAACAGCATGGCCAGTCCTCGGAAAGATTATTTGATCATTGGAAAGAACAGTACCACGAAGTGGGTTTTGATCACGAATATTTTATCCTGGAGCCTTATGGTTTTTACCTGATGGAACCGGTATAGTGAAATTTGTAAATGCGTCTCTCTTTACTGAGGGTGATAACTCAGTATTCTCATATATGCAGTTAGTTTTGGTAAACGGCCCCTGTTTTTACGGGGGCCTCTTAGTAGGTGATATCAATGAAGTAAAACCAATCATCAAACAGTGTTGGGCGATATTGTAAAAATGTGCCTTTTTATTAAAATGGTATTTGTGTATAAAGATAAGAGGAGTTTATTCAGTCTACTGAAATTATAGACTTTAATTTAAGCATATATTTTTCCAGGAAAAATTGTATTTTAATTGGTATTACCTGGTTATTTTAACAGCCGTATTTAAACGCTGTGCAACATTGTCCCAATTGATGATATTAAATAATGCATCAACGAAATCGGTACGTTTGTTTTTATATTTTAAATAGTAAGCATGTTCCCAAACATCTATCACTAAAATAGGAATAGCACCCCATTGGGTTAATTTTTCATGATTCTCACATTGTAAAACGGTGAGGCTATCGCTATAGGGCTGGTAAGCCAAGATACCCCAGCCATTACCATCTACATTTTTTGAAGTTTCGGCAATCAGGGCTTTTAGTTTGTCAGGGGTGCCAAAGTTTTTTTCTATACGTTTCAACAAATCTCCCGAGGGATCATTTTTTTTATTGGTCAGGTTGGTCCAGAAAACCGAATGCAGTACATGTGAAGAAAAATGATAGGATAATTTTTTTGTCCAGTAATCCACTGTTGTTAAACTATTCTCATCTATTGCTTTTTTTATCATCTGCAGATCCGTATTGGCGCCTTTTACTGCACCACCATGATGAAAAGTATAATGCAGGTGCATAGTCTCTGCATCCATATACGGTTCCAGGAAATTTTCGTTATAAGGCAATGGCTGCAAAATATAATTGCCATTTGCATCTACGAGCTTATCGATATCATTATCCACCAAATTTTTTGCAAAGACATTATTACTGCCAATGATCGTTGCTGCACCGGTTAATGCACCCGCTTTTAAAAAATTTTTCCTGTTCATATAATTAATTTTATAAGTACACCAATGATTGCTGCCACCAGGATAATGTGGGGCTCCTGTAATTTCTTAATGTAAAGTAAGGCAAATATTGTAGCTAAAGCAATTAATACAGTTGGAATACCCGTTATGCTTTTTCGGGCAAAAACCACAAAGCAACAGGGCCGCCAAAGCCGGTACTGCCAATTTGTAGAAAATATTTTATAAATGCGGTAGAGAATAAGTTGGTTTTACCTGCATGACGTTTATTTTTATGTTCACTTCAATCTATACTTGGGGAACACTTCGCCTTTACTCAGTGTACAATACTGTGATAACGTTGAAGAGTGCCCGTCCGAAACGGCATTGGCCGGGCGGGCGTCGCCTATGCCGCTCAATTAAGAACCAATGCCTGTTACAAAATATTATAAAAAGCATAGCTTTTCTATTCTTACAAAAAGATGGCCCTGTAAATTGTAACCAATCCACAAAAAATAACTACAACACCAACAGCCACAAACATTTTTTTCGTAGGTAATTTAGCTGTAAGCATTGCCGAAAAGGGCGCAGTAACAATGCCGCCGATCAGCAGGCCTGCAACCACGTTCCAGTGATGAATACCAATGGTAAGAATAAAAGTAACGGCACTGGCTACAGTAAGAATACATTTTGCAAAAGTTGAGCTACCGATAACAAAACGCGGTGTATGGCCGTTTTTTATAAATGTGCCGGTAACCAGCGGGCCCCAGCCACCGCCGCCAAAAGAATCAATGAATCCGCCAATTAAACCCAGCACAGTGATATTGCTTTTTTTCTTTTGCTGGTTTATCCTTTTCTTTTTAAAAACGTTCTGTAAAATTTTTATGCCGAGATAAATGGTATAAGCCGCAATAACGGGCTTGGTAAATTTTGCATATTTTTCTCCTACATACGTCAGCAGCAATGCACCTGCAACAGCGCCAATAACTGCAGGAATGGCAAGGGCTTTGACTAATTTTTTATTTACATTGCCCAATTGCCAGTGGCTGAATGTACCCGCGGCAGTGGTAAATGATTCTGCTGAATGTATGCTTGCACTTACAACGGGTGGCGGCACATTCATGATCAATAAAATTGATGTACAAATAACACCGTAACCCATACCCATGGAACCCGCAACCAGTTCGGCGCCAAAACCCACCAGCAGCATCCAGTAAAATAAATGATTGTCTTTGTTTAAAGTTTCCTGTAAGGCAGTTAATTGTTCAGCAGATAAAAAAAGATAGGTAGATAATGCAATCAACAGCATAAAAAAAATTGCCACCATATATTTATTCATCACTTTTCTTCTCGAAGAACTGAGTTCCTGCTCTGTTGCCACCACCTCTTTTGATAAAGTGATCTCTTCTATTATTTCTTCGGTGGAATGTTCAGGCATCTGTTTTGTTTTGAGAAAGTGATTTAGTCAATTCATTCAGCTGCTTTACTTTTTCTGCAAAGTCGCCACTCATTTTATTGCGGATCTGTTGCATATTGGTTAATAACCCGTCGATCTCGTGGGGCAAACAATCCTGTAAAACTTCTTTCATCCTTTTTGCGATAGTGGGCGATCTGCCATTGGTACTGATCGCTACTTTAAGATCGCCCTTTTGTACAACAGCCCCTAAGTAAAAATCACATAGCTCCGGTTTGTCAGCCACATTCACCAGTATCTTTTTGTTTTTAGCATCTGCCGCGATCTGTTTACTTATTGTGGCATCATTGATCGCAGCAATGACAATATCATTTCCTTCAAGGTCATCAATATGATACAGTTTTTGTACTAACTGGATATTCGGGTAGCGTTGTGCCAACTCTTTTATTGCTTCACTTATCTCTATTGCAACAATTTTTATAGTAGTATCCGGTGAATTTATAATGACTGCATTTAATTTTTCCATGCCTACATATCCACCACCAACGATGAGTAACCGGAGTTCTTCCAGCTTTAAAAAAACAGGGAATAAATTATTTGCCATTAGTATTCAATTTTTTCGATCCATTGTTTTGCATGCCTTGCTGCATAGGAAATAATAATGTTTGCGCCCGCACGTTTCAACGATGTCCATATTTCCAGGTGTGCTTTATGCCTTTCAATAATATTGTGTTGTGCCAGTAATTCTATGCTTTGATATTCGCCGCTTACATGATAAGCGGCCAACGGGTGTTTGATGGTGTTGCATAACTCATGGATAATATCCAGGTAGGGGAGTGCAGGTTTTACCATCACGATGTCGGCACCTTCTTCAATATCTCTTAATGTAGATAATATTGCATCATTTTTATTGAATGGCGATGCCTGGTAAGTTTTCCTGTCGTGAATGCTGCAGTTGCCGCCTGGTGCCGATTTGCAGGCATCCCGGAACGGCCCATAAAATTGTGAACTGAATTTTGCAGAATAGCTCATGATGCATACTTCATCGAATTGATTTTCATTCAACAGCTTTCTTATTGCCGCAATCCTTCCGTCCATCATGTCACTGGGCGCAATACAATCGGCGCCCGCCCTTGCTAACTGCAATGAATAGTTTGCTAATTCTTTTACCGAGGCATCATTGACTACCCTATCACCTGCTGCATTTAAAATGCCGCAATGCCCATGGCTGGTATAGGCACAAAGGCAAACATCTGCCGCGAGCCACACCGTATCCCCGAATTTCTTTTTTATTTCCTGTATGCTGTTCGTTATAAAACTATAATCAAAATTACTTACTGTTTTTTTTGCAGGAACAGGGAATAGTAAAAATTTACTGATCCCTTTTTGCAGGTCGGCTTCTATTTGAAGTAGTAGCGATGCAAGAGTATCTGAATTGACTTCATGTAAAGTAGGTATAGCAGTTTGCCGGTCAATACTTTCATCCAGGAATAAAGGTTGAATAAATTCTCTATAATTCAACTGCATGGTTGCAGCTAATTCGCGGATATGCAGGTTTGCCCTAATCCTCCGCCGGTTACTATGGTACGACTGGCTCAAGAATTATGTTGTTGTTGATGCTGCATTGATTTAGTTAAGGAGGCCAATACCTTTTTTAGGCTCTTTGCCAGGTAGGTCATTTCAGTTTCATCATGCTTTACCGTGACAGTTATTCGTAAGCAGGCTGCGCCTTTTTTTACCGTAGGATAATTCACCGGCTGCAGGTATACACCATATTCTCTCAATAATATATCAGCTATTTGTTTGCAGAAAATTTCATTGCCGATGGTTATACTGGTAATATGAGAATCATTATTATTGAATGCTATACCCTGTTCTTTTAATTTACTGCGGAGTAATTTAATATTGCTATGGAATGTAGCCCGCCAGTCATTTTGTACAGATAGCAGGTCAATACTTTTTGTGGCAGCAGCACAAACGGCAGGTGGCAGCGACGTGGTAAAAATGAACCCGCTTCCAAAACTTCTTACCGCATCAGTAATGGTACGGCTGGCTGCAATATAGCCTCCGATAACGCCAAAACCTTTTGCCAATGTACCATTGATAATGTCGATACCATGCTGCAAATTCAATTGTGAAGTAATGCCGCCACCATCATCGCCATATAAACCTACAGCATGCACTTCATCAACATAACTAAAGCAATTGTATTTTTTAGCGAGTATAATAATTTCTTCCATTGGTGCGATGCTGCCGCTGATAGAATATACTGATTCAAAGACAATGATCTTTGGCCTGCCTTTATCAAGGGTTTGCAAAATTTCTTCCAGGTGATCGACATCATTATGCCTGAATATAATTTTTTCGCAGTTAGCTGCTTTCATACCTTCAATCAATGAGGCATGGTTTTCTTCATCAGATATAAAAACGGCATCGGTAAATAATTTCCCCAAAGTGCCTAAGGTGGTAAGGTTAGCAATATAAGCGCCGCCAAATAATAACGCCGCCTCTTTTTTATGCAATGCTGATAAAGTTTTTTCCAGTTCTTTATGATAAATGGTAGTGCCTGAAATATTCCGGGTGCCCCCACTGCCCGCTCCGCTCCGGTGGGAGATAAAATTTAATTTTCCAATCACTTCTTCATTTACACTCATACACATATAGTCATTACTGCACCAGTTCACTGCAATTTTCTTTTCACCCATTTCATTTTCATAATAAAAACGGGGAAAATGCTGCGCACTTTTATTGACGTCTAGAAAATAGCGATAGCTGCCGGTTTCTTTTAAGGCGGTTATTTTTTGCTGTAGTATTTCATTGTAATTTATCATCACACTAATTGCTTTCTTATTGCGAAGTCACCAAATTTTTCGTCACTGTTTTTTTCTTTTTTAAATACGGCCAATAAGTTATCCAGTTCTGCCAGTATTTCCGGCTCGGCTAAATTTTCTTTATAGAGCCTATTCAGCCTTTGCCCTTCGTTATCGCCTCCCAAATGAAGATTGTATTTACCCGGTGCTGTACCGATGAATCCAATCTCTGCAGCAGTACTCCGGGCACAACCATTAGGACAGCCCGTCATACGCAGTATAATATTTTCATCACTTAATCCATGTTTATCCAGTAAAGGTTCTACCTTATCCAGTAATTCGGGTAAATACCGTTGTGCCTCTGCCAATGCCAGCGGGCAGGTAGGCAATGCAACACATGCTATGGCGTTTTTGCGCAGCGTCGAAGCATGATCCGTATGCTCAATAAGTTTAAATTTTTCGAGTATGCCGTTGACGGTTGCTTTATCTTTTTCGGCAACATCACTGATAATGATATTTTGGCTTGCGGTAAATAAAAAATTACATTTATCCGTTTTTGCAATTTCCAACAGCGCCGTTTTCATCGCCAGCTTTTCATCATCCAGCACTCTTCCATTTTCAACAAATAAAGTATAATACCAAAGTTTATTGGCAGCCTGGTGCCAGCCATAATAATCAATGCGTTTATTAAATGTATAAGGCCTTGCCTGTTCCAGTTCAAAGCCTGTTCTTTTTTCTACCTCTTGTTTATATTTTTCTACACCGAGCGTATCAACTGTATATTTTAATCTTGCCAGTTTCCTGTCGCTGCGGTTACCAAAATCTCTTTGCACGGCCACTATTTCGTAGATCGTTTTTAATATTTTTTCTTCGCTATCCACAAAACCAATTACTGTTGCCAATCTTGGGTAGGTCAAAGTATTGCCATGCGTTGCTGATAAGCCACCACCGATAGCGATGTTGAATCCCAGTAATTTTCCTTTGTCAATTATCGCGATCAACGCAAGGTCATTAATCAAAACATCCACTTCATTATTGGTCGGAATGCCAATGCCAATTTTAAATTTTCTTGGTAAATACCTGTCCTGGTAAAGCGGATCGATCTCCTCATTTTTATCTGCGATCTTTTCATCATCGATCCATATCTCGTAGTAAGCTTTTGTTTTTGGAAAAAGCAGTTCACTGATCTTGCCGGCATAGGCAAATACTTCGCTGTGTAATGGCGATTGTACCGGGTGTGAAGCACAGGTCACGTTGCGGTTGACGTCGCCACAGGTAGCGATAGAATCCAGATTTGTTTTGTTGAAAGCGGCGATGGTAGGTTTTATTTTTGATTTTACAATGCCGTGCAATTGTATCGTTTGCCGGGTCGTTATTTTTATTACCCCTGTTGAATTATCGTCCGCGATTTCATTGGCAGCAATCCATTTTTTTGCGCTGATAGCACCGCCCGGTAATCTTAATCGGATCATAAAAGAATACAGGCGGTCTAATTTCTTTTCAGCCCTTTCTTCTCTCCGGTCACGGTCGTCCTGCTGGTACATGCCATGAAATTTGATCAGCGCCTGGTCGTCTTCACGTATCGCACCGGTGATCTCGTCGGCTAAACTTTCTTTAATAGTTCCCCTGAGGCCATCGCTGGCCATTTTTATTTTTTCAATTGCGGATAAATTATTTTTCTCTGCCATTATCTTAAAACTTCTTTTTAATTATTTTTTTTGAACCAGGCTGGATTTCTTTAATCATCTCCATTGGCGTTGCCCGCCCGGCCAATGCCGTTTCGGACGGGCACTCTTGTACATTATTTCTTTTTTCTACCAAAATATCGCCCCTCCGGGGCTCGATGCAGGTGCTCATAATTTTATTCTACCAAAATATCGCTCCTTCGGAGCTACCCAAGTGCTGCACCTGAGGTGCTTTATGCAAAACATTTCATTTTTTCTTACAAAATATCGCCCCTCCGGGGCTCGATGCAGGTGCTCATAATTTTATTCTACCAAAATATCGCTCCTTCGGAGCTACCCAAATGCTGCACCTGAGGTGCTTTATGCAAAACATTTCATTTTTTCTTACAAAATATCGCCCCTCCGGGGCTCGATACAGGTGCTCATAATTTTATTCTACCAAAATATCGCTCCTTCGGAGCTACCCAAGTGCTGCACCTGAGGTGCTTTATGCAAAACATTTCATTTTTTCTTACAAAATATCGCCCCTCCGGGGCTCGATGCAGGCGCTCATAATTTTATCCTACCAAAATGTCACTCCTACGGAGTTTAATCAATAAAACGTCTGCGCTGCAATCTTCGCAAAAAGATCGTCCATTTACCTCACCTTCAAGACAGGTTAGGTGAGGTTCCTTCGCTGCAATCAGCTCCATTGCTCTTTCCGCCAGCTGCAGAGAGTGATAGGATGGGCTTAATACACATCCTTCTCATACCTTCCTTCTTCTTCCAAATGGGCTACATATTTTTTTGCTTCATCACTGGTTTTATTGCCGTATTGTTCAATGATCTGCAATAATGTATTTTCAACATCATTACTCATGGGATGCTTTTTACCACAAACAAAAAAGGAAGCACCGGCATTCAGCCATTCATATAGTTCAGCGCCATGCTGCAGCATCTTATGCTGTACATAGATCTTTTCTTTTTGGTCGCGGCTGAAAGCTAGGTTCACCTTATTCAATACACCTGTATCAAACCAGTTCTGTATCTCCGTCTGGTATAAAAAATCGGAAGCAAAATGTTGCTCACCAAAAAATAACCAATTCCTTCCTGTGGCACCTGTTGCATCCCGCTCTGCTAAAAAAGAACGGAAAGCGGCAATGCCAGTGCCGGGGCCCACCATGATAATGTCTTTATTTTCTGCAGGCAGGCGGAATCTTTTATTGGGCTGTACAAAAAAATGTTGTGTGCTGTTTACTTTTAAATCGCTTAGATAATTAGAACATAAACCAAATCTTTTCTGCTCATTAACAGCATAGGTGTCTTTTACTACAACTATATGTATTTCGCCTTCATGTGCGGCAGGTGAAGAGGCAATGGTATACAACCTTGGTGAAATAGCATTCAACGTGGTCAATATTTCTTCAAACTGCGCTGCATTTTTTACGGGATAATGGGTTAAAAGGTCCAGCAGGTTGGCGCGGCCCGGAGTTACAGGGTGGCCTGTTGCCGCTGCATACAACTGCACTAACCTCTCCGTTAAATGAACTATGTTGATCTTTCTTTTTAATAATTCGTAAACAGTGTGTCTTTCTTTTTTAAATTCTATTGACTTGTTAGCATCAATATTAGTTGCAGTAATTATCGCCGTTACCAATTGCTCATCATTTTCTGCCACTATGCCTATAGAATCGCCGCATTGGTATTCTACTCCTTCTGCTTCAATCTCAATATGGTAAGTTTCTTTACTGGAACCGCTATCGTTTAAATTAATGGCAGCTACTACTTTTCCTGAATAGCTTTGCTTTCCTTTTTTTGCAACAGCTGCTGCTGCAGGTACGATAGTTAACGGTATTGTTTTTTCAGTAGTTAGATTTTGGAGTACATTATTGAACCAGCTATTGGCTTCCTCATCGTATTCTACATCACATTTTTGCATTGGCGCAATGCGGTTGCCACCCAGTTTGTTCAGTTGCTGGTCAACATCTTCACCCGTTTTGCAAAATAGAGGATACGAAGTATCTCCCAGCGCCAGTACACTGTATTGTAGTTTCTCTAATTTGAAGCCATTATTATGAATATGGTCATAAAATTTTTTTGCCGCTGTAGGCGGCTCACCCTCGCCGTGTGTACTGATAACCGCTAAAAGGTATTCTTCTTTGGTAAGGTCTGTCAAGCGGTATTGATCCATGCCTATAACCTTAGCGTGCACCTGCTTTTGCCTTGCTTTAGCGGCAAAATCAGTGGCCAGTCTTTTGGAATTACCCGTTTCTGTGCCATAAACAATAGTAATTTTCTTAGCGGTTGTTTCTGCAACGGGTGCTGCAGGTTTAAAGCCATACTTTACAATGCCATTCAAATAGCCATTCATCCATACCAATTCTTCATTGCTTGAATGTTTAATTAATTCTTCCAGTACTTTTAGTTTTACATCAGCTAACATTGCTGTTATATTTATTAATGAATAGGGGTAAAGTATAATTCCTCGGTTATGGTATCGCTTTGCCATGCAAACTTGTTATGCAGTGCCACCACTTTTCCAATGATCACAATAGTGGGAGAAGCAAATGCTTTTCCTTTAAGCGTAGTTTCATAGTCATACAAGTTGGCAATAGAAACATGCTGCAATGGGGTGGTGGCCTGTTCAACTACTGCCAATAATTTTGCGCTGTCAATTTTATGCTGCACTAAATTTTCAACAATAGTATCCAGTGTTTCACTGCTCATGTAAAAAACTAAAGTATCAGCCGTTGTTGCCAATTCTTGCCAATATGCATCACTGAGAACTTCTTTCTTATAATTCGTCAAAAAACGAACTGAAGTACTGTATCCTCTTGCGGTAAGCGGAATACCTGCATAAGAAGAAGCCCCCGATGCTGCTGTTATGCCTGGGATGATTTCGTAGGGGATTTTATTTTCAACTAGCGCCTGCAATTCATCCAGCACATTACTGAAGAAAGCAATATCGCCGCCTTTTAAACGCACGACTAATTTTTTTTCCAAAGCATATTTTACCAGCAAGGCATTTATTTCTTCCTGCGGTATTGATCCTTCCGCATTGTTTTGCTTTCCAACAAAAATAATTTCAGCAGTTGCATTTACATAACGGTCGAGTATGTCGGTGCTGACTAACCTGTCGGCTAAAACTACATCGGCTATTTGTAAATAGCGTACTGCTTTTACGGTGATTAATTCCGGGTCGCCGCAACCTGCAGCAGCTAAAATTACGCTGCCGGTATGTTTATTTTTGTTTATCATAATTAATACAATCCTTCAATACTCAAATATCTTTCACCCGTATCATAATTAAATGTGAGTACCTTAGATCCGTTTGGTATGTCTTTCAATTTTTTTGCAACAGCAGCTAATGAAGCACCCGTAGATACACCTACAAAAATGCCCTCTTCCTTGGCAATGCGCTGTGCATAATTATAAGACTCCTCTTTTCCTACCTGAATAATGCCGTCTAAGATTTGGGTGTTTAAAATGGAAGGCACAAACCCTGCGCCGATACCCTGCAATGGGTGTGGTGACGGCGCGCCACCACTTAATACAGGTGATAATTCCGGTTCAACAGCAAACACTTTAAGGTTAGGCCATTTCGCTTTTAATACTTCCGCAACACCCGTAATATGCCCGCCGGTGCCAACACCGGTAATGATATAATCCAAACCTCCGGGGAAGTCATTTAAAATTTCCAAAGCAGTTGTCGTTCGGTGTATTGCAGTGTTGGCAGGATTGTCGAATTGCTGCGGCACCCAGGCATTTTTATTTTCAGCAGCCAGTTCATTCGCTTTTTCAATTGCGCCCTTCATGCCTTTTTCTCTTGGGGTTAAAACAAACTCAGCACCATACAAACTCATTAATCTTCTTCTCTCGATACTCATACTTTCAGGCATTACTAAAATGATCTTGTATCCTTTAACGGCTGCAACCAGTGCCAGGCCAATCCCTGTATTACCGCTGGTAGGTTCAATAATCACACTGTCCTTATTCAGTAAACCCTTTGCCTCAGCATCTGTTATCATCGACAATGCTATGCGGTCTTTAATGCTGGCACCGGGATTGTTTTTTTCTAACTTGATCCATACTTCATGATTATTGCCGAATAAACGGTTGATCCTGACATGAGGGGTATTGCCAATAGTTTCTAAAATGTTATTTGCGTTCATGCGATGTGTTTAAATAAAATAATTATAGGGTTCTGAAAATGTTTTTTTATCTCTTATGGTTGTCTCCGATTGCTGAAAAACAATAGAAAACGGCTGCACTGCTTCGGTGAGCCAAACATTGCCGCCAATCACGCTGTCGTGACCTACAATTGTTTCACCACCAAGAATTGTAGCATTGGAATAGATCACTACATTATCTTCAATGGTAGGGTGGCGTTTTTCACTTGCTTTTTCTTTTTGAACACTCAAGGCACCAAGCGTAACACCCTGGTATATTTTTACATTATCGCCGATGGTAGTTGTTTCTCCTATCACGATACCGGTACCATGGTCAATAGAAAAAGATGCACCGATAGTTGCCGACGGGTGAATATCGATCCCGGTTTTGCTATGTGCATATTCACTGATTACACGGGGCAATAAAGTAATTTTTTGCTGCTGCAGCTGGTAAGCAAAACGGTATGCCGCTATAGCAAAAAATCCCGGGTAAGCAATGAGTACTTCATCAATATTTTTTGCGGCCGGGTCAGCTTCATAAATAGCTGACGCATCAAGTAATAATTTTTTATACAATAGCGGTACGGTTTTAAAGAATATTGCTGCTTCTTCACTACTTTGCGCAGTTTCATATTTGGAGGAATACAATAATAATTGCAGTTGCGCTTCCAGTTTTTTAAACTGGGCCTGTAATTCAAATTCATTATTATCCACCTGGTTTTTGCACAAAAATAATGTCTCAAAAAGCGTATCCACGAAAAGCCTTGCCCCTGTAACATCTGGTAAAGAACAACCCTGTTGCTTTTTAAAAATTACGATCGACTGGTAAAATGTTGTATCCATATAAATGTTATTGAAATAAAACTGCTGCCACAGTGGCATTGCTGGTTTCATCTATTAATATTGCGGCACCATTGCTGCGATTCTTTTTGTAAGCGTCAAATACGATCGGCGCTGCGGTTTTTATCGATCCTCTCACAATCTCATTCAGTTTTACCTGTTGTACGTTGCCGATATGTTCTAAACTATTTACATCAATTTTATATGCCAGGTTTTTTATTACGGTTCTTACAGAACGGTTATTATGCCGCAATAAATATTTATTACCATTTTGTAATGGCTTATCATCCAGCCAGCAAAACAATACATCTGCTTCATTGTTTGGTGTAATGGCGTCACTTGAGCTGATGATGGAATCGCCGCGGCTTACATCAATATCACCGGTTAATAATAAAGTCACACTTTGAGGGGCAAAAGCTTCAGGTACTTCCACGCCGGCAATTTCAATTTTGTCGATGGTAGTTTCAATGCCTGCAGGCCATACTTTTACTTTGTCGCCTTTTTTATAAACACCGCTGGTGATCTTTCCTGCATAACCCCTGTAATCAGGTAATGCTTCTGTTTGCGGGCGTATAACATATTGCACCTGGAAACGGGTATCGGTATGATTGATGTTGTTATCTATTTGCACTTCTTCTAAAAATTCCAGCAATGCCTTGCCTTCATACCAGGGTGTTTTTGAAGAACGGTCAACAATATTATCACCATTCAATGCACTCAAAGGGATATAGGTAATATTTTTAATCCCTAACTGCTGCGCCAGTTTGCTGTATTCAATTACAATATTGTTGTACACGTCCTGGGAGTAATCAACAAGGTCTATCTTATTTATAGCAACTACAACATGCGGTAATCCAAGTAAAGAGCTAATGATACTGTGGCGGCGTGTCTGTTCTACTACGCCGTGCCTTGCATCAATTAATACAATGGCCAGGTCAACATTACTTGCGCCGGTGATCATATTACGGGTGTATTGTACGTGGCCCGGTGCATCGGCGATGATGAATTTTCTTTTGTCAGTAGCAAAATAACGGTAAGCCACATCAATGGTAATGCCCTGTTCCCGTTCAGCCCTCAATCCATCGGTTAATAAAGCCAGGTCGATCTCACCATTATCTTTATTTTTCGTACTCTTTTCGATCGCTTCCAAATGATCGGCTAAAATATTTTTGCTGTCATATAATAAACGGCCGATCAATGTACTCTTGCCATCATCCACACTGCCTGCGGTTATAAATCTTAAAATATCCATTGGTTGTAAATGTTAAGTAATAAGTGTTAAGTTTTAAGTATTGAGTTTGGTTGATCGCTTGAGTTGTATTTACTTAGTACTTACAACTTGTCACTTTTAGAAATATCCCCCCTTCTTCCTGTCTTCCATTGCTGCTTCAGTAACTTTATCATCGATCCTTGTTTCACCTCTTTCACTGATTCGGGTAATTTTAATTTCATTTACTACTTCATCTAAAGTTGCAGCGAGGCTTTCAACAGCAGCGGTACAGGTCATATCACCAACAGTTCTGTAGCGGACCTGTTTTTTTAAGATCACATCCGTTTCATCGATTCTTATAAAAGGGGATACAGCGATCAGTTGCCCTTCATGTTCGATCACTTCACGCTCGTGTGTAAAATAAATAGAGGGCAAAGGAATATTTTCAGCACGGATATAATTCCAAACATCCAGTTCCGTCCAGTTACTGATCGGGAAAACCCTTACGTTTTCACCCTTATGTATTTTACCATTGAAGATATTCCATAATTCAGGCCTTTGCAGTTTGGGGTCCCATTGCCCAAATTCATCCCTTACAGAAAATATTCTTTCCTTGGCCCTTGCTTTTTCTTCGTCACGCCTTGCGCCGCCGATGCAGGCATCAAAACCAAATTCTTCAATGCTGTCTAATAAAGTGTAGGTCTGTAACCAGTTGCGGCTTGCGAATTTACCTTTCGGTTCCGTTAAACTTTTTTGTTTAATGGTATCTTCAACCTTCCGTACAATTAAAGTAGCGCCTACTTCATTGGCTAACCAATCCCTGTATTTTAATGCTTCTGGAAAATTATGGCCGGTATCAATATGCACTAAAGGAAAGGGGATCTTACCGGGTGCGAATGCTTTTTTAGCCAACTGCACCAATGTTATGGAATCTTTACCACCACTGAACAGCAATGCAGGCCGTTCAAACTGCGCCGCTATCTCCCTGAAGATATGGATGCTTTCTGCTTCTAATTGCTCTAAATAATTCAACGTGTATTTATTCATAACTTAATTGTATACTGTTTTGTTGACTTGTACTTAATTTTTTTTTTTGCTCAATTTTATTTCTTCATGCACATGTAAACCGCATTCTTTTTTATTAGCCTCTTCCCACCACCAGCGTCCGGCCCTGAAATCTTCGCCGGGCTTAATGGCCCTCGTACAGGGAGCGCACCCGATGCTCACAAAACCTTTATCATGCAGTGGGTTGTAAGGAACGTGGTTGGTTTTGATGTATTGCTTTACTTCCTCGGTTGTCCAATGCAATAAAGGATGGTATTTAATCACCTGGTTGCTTTCGTCCCATTCAATGAGCGGAAGATTGGTTCTGTCTGCTGAATGTTCTGCACGCAATCCCGTTATCCAGATGGCATTCTCCGCCAACGCTCTTTTCAATGGTTCTACCTTGCGGATAAAGCAGCATTGCTTCCGGTTATCTACCGACTCGTAAAAAGAATTGGGTCCTTTCGATGCAACAAATTCCTGTAAAGCATCGCCTTGAGGATAATACGCTTTTATTTTAGTTTGGTATCTTTCATTGGTGCTGTTCCATACAGAATAAGTCTCGGCAAATAATCTTCCCGTATCCAAAGTGAATATTTTTACCGGTAACCGGTTACTGAGTATCTCGTGCGTTATTACCTGGTCTTCGTAACTAAAGCTCGTGGAAAAAGTTACCAGCCCGGGATATTGTTGGGTGAGGCTTTGAATGAACGCCGCCACGTTTAGTCCATTAGACTGGTAGAGTAATTGATCAATAATATTTTTTTGTGTAAGAGACATTTTTTAGAAAGAAAGTTTAATTGAAAATTTATTAAAACCCAGGTTCAACAACGGTAAACCATGGTGATGCAGCTTTTGCACTTACACATTATGTGAGGAATATAGAACATAGCATTTTTAAAGTCTACATAATTAGTAGACAAATATACTTCATAAGTTTTAAAGCTGCGCCAATTATTTCCTTATATCGATATTTTTAGATAAAAATTAAAAAACCGCAAAAAAAACAAGTCAAAGTTTATGGACTGGCTCTTACGGCAGCGATGCCCATTTAATAAGAGGAGCCATGATTAAACCCGTTTACACTACACCTGCCAGTTCAAGGCTGCGTTTACTTATTTTTTTATAGTCAATATTTTCAATGATCGCCTCGGGATATAGTATCAGCGAAACGCCGGGATGCTTCCACCATTCGGCGCTGAATAATTTTTTGGCATGGATCACCCCGGTGAGCCAGCTGAAATTAAATTCGTTGTGCCATTCTTCTATCCATTCAAAGTCTTCTTTCTTCAATTTGGCCATATCATCTACACTTACAAAAACTTTAAGGTAAAAATCATTGCTTAAACTGGTATCTGTTTGATGGTGTATCTTTTTGTATTCATATTTATAATTGTACCGTAACGCTGAAATATCGCTCAATACTGCTGAAGCGGTAGGAAATGCGCCTGCGCCTTTTCCCTTGAAGAAATGTTTATCAGAAAAAGTACTTTCTGTTGTTACTGCGTTGAATTCATTTTTTACATGGTAGAGATCATCAGATTCTGCTACAAATTGCGGTAGCAGGAATGCCGCCAGTTTACCGTCGGCTAATTTTTGGGCATTGGCTACCAGCTTAATGGCATAATGTTTTTCTTTAGCCACCACCGCGTCATTCAAAGAAATATTTTCAATGCCATTAAAAATAAAAGCATTCGTTTTAGTCACGATACCAAAAGAATGTGCCAGCAGGATCGTTAATTTATTGGCAGCATCAAAGCCACCAATATCCAGTTTGGGATTGCTTTCTGCAAAGCCGAGTTGTTGTGCCAGCAGCAGCGCAGCATTGAATTCCAGTTGTTCATCAAATATCTTACTCAGGATAAAATTGGTTGAGCCATTGATGATACCCCGGATAGATTGTAACAGGTCGTTGTCATAATATTCTTCCAGGTTACGAATTATGGGCATACTGGCACAGCAGGAAGCTTCATATAAAAATGGCGTATGGTATTTTTCCTGTAACTCCAGCAACTCTTCAAAATGCTCGGCGATCATTTTTTTATTAGCGCTTACTACAGCCTTACCATTTTGTAAAGCGGTCTTTACAATTTCAAACGCCGCATCCGCATCATCGATCAATTCGACAATCACGTTGATCCCTGCATCGTTCAATAATTCCTGCGCATCTGTCGTAAAATGCTCCGCGGCAATAGTCCTTTTTTTACCAGCATTTTTGATGCAGATCTTTTTAATAGAAGACTGCAGGGTAGGGGTGCTGTGTAATACATCATACAAGCCTTTACCCACTACGCCAAATCCAAAAAGGCCGATGTTCAATTGATTAGTTGACATGTTTGTTAATTCGTTTATTGATTGATTCATTCATAGCTGATCACCTTATAACAAGAAAGAATTTGTGTGAGACTATTTTGATGACTTGCCCCGGGCTTAAGCCCGCAGAAAGTCATCAAAAAAAAAGCTCATCCGTAGTCAGATGAGCTTTTAATATAGTAATAATGATATTTAAGGCTTTTGATCTGACTTATCTGTCAAGCCTGAGGCTTGATGGAATTGGCACCTTTTTTCCGCCATTAGCGGAACTGGTTGTCAAGGCTTCATCGGGCCATTACCCTCTGCCTTTCTTGATAAGAGATGTTTAAAGAACTGACGCAAAGATATAACCAGTAACGGGAAAGTTCCAAATAAAAAATGTCAAATAATTGTAAAGAACCATGGAAGCCTTTGCTGTATTGCGTTTTATCAGGCTGAATTTTTTAAATTGCGTTCCAGCCATTCTTCCTGCGAATTGGCCGGTTGCTCCAGTGTAACCGCAAGGGCTATTTTTGCCTGGCCCTTGATGATGGATTTTGTAACCAGCGAATGCTCAATCACTTCGTCCTCCTTCATGCCCAGCAACTTCATCAATGGAATCATTTTTTCGCTGCCGAGCTGTTTAAACAAAGGCTCATCCATTGCACTGTATACCACAATTTTTTCTGAAGGCCAGTGTTGTACCAATGCCATTTCTTTAGCATGTAAAGGGTAGTGTTCTGTAAAAACAGGCGTTTTATCTTTCAGCATAGCACTGTGTACCTGTTTAGCGTCAATTATTTTCAGTTCATCTATCCCCTGTTGCAGGAACGCGGCCCTGAATTTTTTAAGCGTTGCATTGAACCAGCAGATAAAAATGGTTGCGGGTTGTTCCTTAGCAAGCACAATACAGGCATTGATCTTTGCCGCGGTGGTCATAAAGGTCTTGTCGCTAAAGATACTTTCGGTATGGGCGTCTTCTTTCTTACCAAATAAATTAAACAGCATTGTTGGTTCTATTAAAGTTGCAAATTAATAAAACAAACCAGTACTCAACTAAATAGTTTAGTTTTTGTTTACCTTTACAATAAGTAAGTACAAATGGCGAAAGAAAAAAGAACTTCTGTTCCGGAAGTTAGCAACAATGATTTTATAGAAGTATTTGGTGCAAGGGAACACAATCTCAAAAACATTGATATTAAGATCCCCAAAAATCAATTGGTGGTTTTTACCGGCCTTAGTGGCAGCGGGAAATCATCATTGGCATTTGATACGATCTATAACGAAGGCCAGCGCCGCTACATGGAAAGTTTTGGCGCCTATGCCCGCCAGTTTGTTGGCGATATGGAACGGCCCGATGTAGATAAGATCACCGGGCTTTCTCCCGTGATTTCCATTGAACAAAAAACCACCAATAAAAATCCACGCAGCACGGTGGGTACCGTAACGGAGATCTATGATTTCCTCCGCCTGCTATATGCAAGGGTGGGCGAGGCCTACAGCTACAACACGGGTAAAAAAATGGTAAAGTTCAGCGAAGAAGAAATCGTAAATACCATCTTTGATAAGTATGAAAGCAAAAAAATAAGTTTACTCGCGCCATTGATTCGTGGAAGAAAAGGACATTACCGCGAACTCTTTGAAGAAGTAAGAAAAAAAGGATTTTTAAAAGTGCGGGTAGATGGTGAAATAAAAGACCTGGTAGCCAAGATGCAGGTGGACCGTTATAAGATCCATGATATAGAACTGGTAGTAGATCGTTTACCCGTAAACGATGAAATGAGATTTCGGTTGAGCCAAAGTGTACAAAAAACTTTACAGTTAGGAAAGGACCTGCTTTTTTTATTGGTAGAAGGCAATGAAAAGATCGTGCAGTTCAGTAAACAGTTGATGTGTATCGATACTGGTATCAGTTATGAAGAACCTTCCCCGAATGCTTTTTCATTCAACAGTCCTTATGGCGCATGCCCCACCTGTAAAGGATTGGGTAATGTATACACCATCGACATGGATGAAGTGCTGCCTGATAAAACCAAAACTGTAAAAGACGGCGCTATTGTTCCGTTGGGTGAAGAAAGAGAAGCAAGCGTTTTTCAGCAGGTGGTAGCCTTTGCTAAAAATCATAAAATTAATTTAGACAAGCCTGTAAAAGATCTTCCGCAGTCGCAGCTTGATTTATTGTTGTATGGCGACCAGGATATCAACCCGGACCTTAGCCTGGACCTGAGTGATGACACCGTGCCGGTGGAATACACCGGGAGTTACGAAGGGATCATTCCCATGTTGAAGCGATGGTTCTCTTCACCCAACAGCAATGAATCATTGAGGACATGGGTAGAAAAATATATGCAATTGTCGGATTGTACTACGTGTAATGGTAGCCGTTTAAAAAAAGAAAGCCTTTGGTTTAAAGTAGATAACAGGAATATTGCCGGGCTCAGTGCTATGAACCTTGATAACCTCGCCGCCTGGTTTGATGGTATTGAATTAAGGCTGAATAATAAACAGAATGCTATCGCAAAAGATGTGCTGAAAGAAATACGGGAGCGGTTGCAATTCTTACTGGATGTTGGATTAACTTATCTCAGTTTGGGCCGCCCTTCCCGAACCCTTAGTGGTGGCGAAAGCCAGCGTATCAGGTTAGCCACACAGATCGGTTCGCAATTACAGGGTATTACTTATATCCTTGATGAACCCAGCATTGGATTACACCAGCGGGACAACCAGCGTTTGATAGCTGCATTGCAAAATTTACGTGATATTGGTAACAGCGTGCTGGTGGTAGAGCATGATAAAGATATTATGCTTGCTGCGGATTACCTCGTTGATATTGGCCCCAGGGCCGGTAAACATGGGGGAGAGATCGTAACTGAAGGAACACCATCCTTTGTATTGCAATCCAACTCAGAAACGGCTCAATATTTAAATGGTAAAAAAAGTATTGCAATCCCAAAAGAAAGAAGGCAGGGCAATGGAAAATTTATTGAGTTAACGGGAGTAACTGGTAATAACCTGAGGAATGTATCAGTAAAATTTCCATTGGGTAAATTAATTTTGGTAACCGGCGTAAGCGGCAGCGGTAAATCTACATTGGTCAATGAAACATTATACCCGCTGCTGAATAAATTCTGTTACAACTCCAAAGCCAATCCTTTACCCTATAAAACGATTAAAGGTATAGAGCAGATCGATAAGGTAATTGAAATCGACCAGTCGCCCATTGGCCGTACACCAAGAAGTAACCCAGCCACCTACTGCGGTTTCTTTACTGATATCCGCACATTATTTGCTGCAGTGCCGGAAGCCAAGATACGTGGCTATAATGCAGGCCGCTTTTCTTTCAATGTAAAAACCGGAAGGTGTGATGTTTGTGAAGGCGGGGGCATGCGGGTGATCGAAATGAATTTTTTACCAGATGTTTATGTGCATTGCGAAAAATGCAATGGCAGAAGATACAACAGGGAAACATTGGAGATCCGTTACAAAGGAAAAAGTATCAGCGATGTGCTGGACATGACCGTGGATGAAGCAGTGGAGTTTTTCCAGGCAGTGCCTTATATCTACCGTAAAATAAAAGTATTGCAGGAGGTGGGCCTCGGTTATATCACGCTCGGGCAAAGTGCGGTTACCCTTAGCGGTGGTGAAGCGCAAAGGGTAAAGTTGTCTACTGAATTAGGAAAAAAAGATACCGGTAAAACCTTTTATATTTTAGATGAGCCCACTACGGGTTTGCATTTCCAGGATATACAGCATTTGCTGATGGTATTGTATAAATTAGCCGACCGGGGCAATACAGTTTTAGTGATAGAACACAATATGGATGTTATAAAAATTGCGGATCATATCATTGATATTGGCCCCGAAGGTGGTGACGGGGGAGGCAAGGTTTTATATGAAGGTGTTCCGGAGGGATTGGTAAAAGTAAAGGAAAGTTTTACGGGTAAATTTTTAGCAGCTGAATTAAAGTAAAAAAAAATCATCCGCCAGTTGGGGATGATTTTTTTACGAGAAATAAAACTAAGCACAGAAAATTAGTTCAAAGGATAGTAACGAAATCTTAAGAGTGTGGTTTCAGGGGTAGCAAAGAACATAAAAATATTCCCTGGTATCCTTGGGGGCTGACTTCTGTTGTATCTCTTTGTACTACATACTCTTTAAGTTATTTTATAATTTTACATAGTGCAATATTAAAAACATACAGGTTGCTAAAACAAAAGCTGCTTTTAATGTCGCCGGGTTGATGTGTAGATTATTATTCATAGTATTGGTTTTTACAAATTTTAATACACCGATGGGCACCTGGTTTGTCTTGCCGCTCTTCTTGCAAAAGAACTTTCATAGATAGGTCCCAGCCTGAATCCAACCTTTGCCACTACAGAAAAATAAGTATCCGCATTTTTGTTATCACCGCGTTGCGTTCCCTCAGGAAATCTTGTCATACCGGGATAAATGATACCGATTGTTTTGTCGTATAATTTAGCTGCAATTGAAGCAGCTTGTGCCGGTAAATATTTAGCAAAATTCTTCGGGTCAATATAAGTTTGGCTTACATCATCGATATAGTCAGAGAAAGTTTTACGGTACAGTAATTCCATACCGATATTTACCCTGTCGGATAAAAAGTATTTTAAACCACCACCATAAATTACATTCAATTTAGTTAATTTATAAGGTTGGCTTTTTGGATATTCAGCCATGCCTTCACCTTCTGTACGTAAAGGTTGCAGGTAGTACCAGGTTTTTGTACCATTGGCCGCAGTAAGCGAACCTTGCGGATTAAAATGATATATGCCTGCGCCCAGCAAACCATAAGGCCTTAACCTTGGTTCATTCTCGGGGTTGCTGTTAAAAATCATTGTTGGAAATACTTCCACGCTGCCATTCACTTCCCATACATTGGTTCTGAAATCGAGGTTACGCTGCTTGCGCCATAGTTCATTGATACCCGTGGTATTGATGGTAGCATCATCGCCTTCAAGATGAGTAAGTGTTGCGGCTACACGAAGACCAATCCAGTTATTGGGATACATCGTGATATAAGCACCCTTCATTAATTTAGTGAATTCGAGGTTAAGGTCTTTTAAGTTATTGGTACCCTTACCGGCGTTGCCACCCAGGTCTCCAAGGAAAAAACTAGGGCCAAAATTTACGCCTGCTTCCCATTTTATTTTTTCGTTACCGAAAATAAAAGCCTGCGCACTGGATCTGCTGAGTAGCGAAAAGCAAACCATTATAAGCAGTGCAGCCTTACAGGCAAATTTGGGTAAACTTGGTTTCATCAGAATTCAGATTTATTTTTTTCAACAGTATTGGATCAATTGTAGTGTATAGATCAGTACTAAACTATATTCACAAATAAAATTTATACTACTACCCAACAATAACGGAAGGGTTTGTTAAATATTGTTTTTTTTCGGAATTATTTTGAAAGGATCATTTCAATATGTGGAATATTATCTTCCAGGTATGCTTCGCTGCATTGAATGAAGCCCAAGCCTTCATAGAATAATTTTAAGTATACTTGTGCGCCGATCTTTATTTGGGTGCAGTTAAATGTATTATAAGTATGTTCAATGCTCCGTTGCATCAATTCTTTCCCTACTCCGGCACCACGGTATTTTGGCGACGTAACAACACGACCGATGCTGGCTTCGGTATAGGAAATTCCCTGCGGAATTATACGTGTGTAGGCAACAAGCGTTTTGCTGTCCCATCCCATGAAATGCAGACTTTTTTCATCTTTATTATCTGCGTCCTGGTAGGGGCAATTTTGCTCTACTACAAAAACTTCGTTGCGCAATTGTAAAATGGCATAAAGTTCAGCAGTACTGAGTTCGTCAAATTTTTTTAGTGTCCAAGATAATTGCCCCTGCTGCATTGATAAATTACTTTACTGTTATTTTTTGGAGACGAACATTTTCTCTTCTCTCAACTTCATTGGCGTCGCCCGTACGGCCCAGTGGGCACTCTTGTACATTTTGTTCTTTATTCAACCCTTCAATTCACTACTTCATTTGTTTAAGTATCCCCTCTGCTTTCTCTGCCCGCCCGGATGAATATCCCCGCCAGAATGAATCTTCCGGGCTGGCGTTCGCACGGGCGTACCATTATCATCATATTATAGAGCGCCCGTTATTTAAATTACTCATCTTAAACAGCATCACATCTGCAATTGATTTGGCCCTCGTTTTAGCAAGTGTCGCGATCTTCCCTTCAAAGAATTCATCAACCGTTGAACTAAATAACTGCAGCCAGCTTTCGAAATATTTTTTTTGCAATGGTATTTTTTTATTGAGATCGTAATGTACTTCCATGGCATTTTTTTTATACATGGGATTATCCAGTAAAATGGTTTCCCAAAAATCAACGATCACCGGGATATGGTGCGGCCAATCCATAGCTGCTACATCATTAAAAATAAATCCAATTGTTTGATCAAGCTTTACCTTTTCGTAAAAACTAATAATAAATTGTTCAATGTCGGCCCTGCTTTTGATATCCCGCATTTATTTTTTATTTTTTAAGTAGTGTAAAATTTCTTTGATGTCAACAGCTTTCTGCTGATCGTCAATTTCAATTACAATTAAATAACCATCGGCGCCCCCTGCTTTTTTTATAGCAGCTACTAATTTTTGCTGGTCACTTATCAAACGTTCACCATCTGCTTCACTCCATATTTCTTTGGTACATAAACAACCTTGTGTGGGTGTGTAAGGATAATAGGTTTGGCCTTTGTAGTAGGCAGGGTCTACCGTTGTGCCATGTGCAATTACTTCTGTACGACCAATTGCACTGGCATAATAACTTTGAAATAACGGGTGGTATTTTTTTAAAGAACCGGGTAATAAACGTTCGTATAATCCTGGTGTCCATACTGTGTCCATGACAGTGCTGTCTTTTAAAAAATGTTGTATGGAAGTTTCAAATGGCATCGTAAGCTGTATATTCTCCGTTGGGCCAATAGCGGCGCTTTTACTTACAGCAAAGCCAAGCATCCTGAAAATGCCCTGAGGTGTATTGCCATTGGTAAGGTAGCTGGGGAGATTAGTAATACTTCTTGCTAATTGCGTTACAGCAAAAATTTCTCCTGTATCATCACTGATAAAAATGCCATTCGTATCTTTTACTATAACTAACCCGGGGAAATTCCTGTTCTTTCTTTGAAAACTGTACACCACCACGTTTTTTTTCAAAAAATTCTGATCCAGTAATGCACCCAGGTTTAATGTTGCCTTGGCACTTTCTTTTTCAGCCACCTGAAAAATTGGCCATAATAATTCATATTGAATTAACGATGCCATTTCCCGGTTGTCGAAAGTTTCTATTTTTCTTTTGTAAACTATAGTTGCAATTTTATCAATATTAGTTCCTGATCTATCTGCTCTTAATAAATACTCGGCACACATGGCAAATACTTTTGGATTAGGGGAAACCAAAAATAATTGATTGATATTATCTTTGAATTCATTGCTATAATTGGTATACATCAACTCAAGCAATGCCCTTTGAAAATCTGTACTTCTTTTATCAATATTATCAAAAGCAATTTTTAATTTTTGGTTTATCCAGGGCTGTTTGTAATTAATTAACTCCATTGCGTAAAAAGCGTCTTCCCAATACTCTTCTGTACTATCTGTTAACTGGAGTGATATATTTTTAATGATGGAGTGCTTAACAATATTGCTGTAAGTCTTTTCCCTGTTGGCTTTAACAGCGCCTTTGAATTGGGGAACTGCACCAGTTTGTGCTGCAGCAGGCAAACTCATGTATAGTAGAATACAAATTAAACCAAACGCAAATGATTTCATTGATACAAAGTAAGTGCTTTGCTATTAATACCCGTATTTGTTTTTCCATAAATTTTTTAAAAACTTTCGCAGTTCTTCTTCGCGGGCATTGGTACCTGGCTGGTATAATGTACTACCTTTTATTGCATCGGGTAAATATTCCTGCGCCGAAAAATTATTATCGTAATTATGGGAGTATTCATATCCTTTGCCATAACCTTCTTTTTTTAGGAGTGGGGTGGGCGCATTCCGGATATGTAATGGAACCGGGAGATCGCCGTGCTGTTTTACTGCAGCCATGGCAGCGCCGATTGCAGTAGTAGCCGAATTACTTTTTGCACTTGATGCGAGATAGATCACACACTGCGATAATATCAATTGCGATTCAGGATATCCAATTTTGGTCACCGCATCAAATGTTGCATTAGCCAATAATAGCGCGTTGGGATTTGCATTGCCAATATCTTCACTGGCCAGTATCAACATTCTCCTGGCGATAAATTTTACATCTTCACCCCCTTCAATCATTCTTGCCAAATAATATACTGCTGCATTAGGATCGCTGCCCCGTATTGATTTTATAAACGCGGAGATAATATCATAATGCTGTTCACCTTTTTTATCATAGAGCGCCACCCTTTGTTGTGCAACAGCCATCACTAACTCATCTGTGATCACTATTGAATCATCAGCGCCTGAAGCCCCGCCTTTGGAAGTGTTTGGGGAGACTGATACCAATTCCAAAAGGTTCAATAATTTTCTTGCATCTCCACCGGATATATTAATCAGTGCTTCAGTTTCTTTCAGCTCGATCTTTTTTGTTTTTAAGACCACATCTTTTTTTATAGCATGCTGCAATAGTGCGATAAGGTCCTTTTCATGCAGCGCTTTTAAAATATATACCTGCGTCCTGCTCAACAATGCACTGTTCACTTCAAATGATGGATTCTCTGTGGTAGCGCCAATTAAAGTGATGATACCTTTTTCAACAGCACCGAGCAAAGCATCCTGCTGCCCTTTATTAAAACGGTGGATCTCATCAATAAATAAAATCACGTTGCTTTGCTTCTTTGCAAGGTCGATCACTTCACGTACTTCTTTTACGCCGCTGCTGATGGCGCTTAAAGTATAGAAGGGCACCTGCAATGTATGGGCGATAATATTGGCAATGGTGGTTTTGCCCACACCCGGCGGCCCCCACAAGATCATGCTGGGCACTTTACCCTGTTCGATGGCTTTACGTAAAATACTTCCTTTACCGGTAAGCTGTTGCTGGCCGGCCAATTCATCTAATGTAGCGGGGCGTAAACGTTCGGCAAGAGGGGGAAGATTCATGGTGCAAATTTACCATAAAACAGTTGGATACTTTTAGGCGTTTACTAAAAGATAAACCATACTAATTGACGGGAAGACGATAAGCCAGTATATTTTACAAAGTTATTTTTTTAGTCTTTACGCCTTACGGGCTAAAAAAATTGCAGGTCACTGCACATTTGCGGTTATAAAAGCCTGTATTTTATCAAAAGCATCTTTATAAATCACATCACCCCAATCATCGCCATGGCCTTTGCCGGGGTATAAAACGTATTGGTTGGCAACGCCTGCAGTGGTCAATTTGGTTTGCACCGCCACAGATTGTGAAGGTTTTACCAGGGGGTCGTTACTGCCATGCAATAATATAGTAGCCGGTGAACCTGCAGTAATAAAAGTTACCGGGCTTGAACTGGTATACAATGCAGCATTGCTTGCGGGTGTTGCACCAATGGTTTGTGCCAATACCAACTGTGCCAATGCAGGATTGGGTCCGGCCGGGTTATTATACATATCAGTAAGATCGCTTGGGCCAAATAAGGATACAATGGCTTTAGGTTTTAAAGGTGTACTGTATTTGTATCCCTGCAGCATCCCTAAATGTGCGCCGGCACTTTCGCCGATGAAAACATATTTACCGCTGATGACATAATCAGCAGAGTGGTCAAAAATAAATTGCACCGCAGCTTTCACGTCATTTTCCTGTGTAGGAAAAAGATTAGCCGTGCCGGTTGATAAACGATAATTGATATTGAAAATCGCGAAACCCGGAAAACGGGTTTTTAAAGTATCAGTTATTATCATACCCACCTGTAATGTGCTCAGGTCTGCCTTGTCGCCACTGCTCCATGCGCCCCCATGTATCAATACAATTACTTTGGTAGCCGCAGTGGTGCGGTTTGCAGGTAAATAGATATCCATCTTTTGCGCAGCATCCGTTCCATAGCTTACATTTAAAAGTGTTTGTGCGGTAACGGGGTTGGTGGGGCTGCTACTACCGCTATCAGATTTGCTGCAGGATGAAAAAAATGAAATGAATAAAACAAGAGGTATTAATTTAAACGATTTCATGGTTAACGTTTTTTTAATAACGAAAAGATAGGAAGAATTAGTGTTAAAGCGAATTGAAATTATATTTTAAGTTGCTGTTTTGTAATTTATAGCGGGCTGAAAATCCCTGTTCAGCTGCATTGGCGACGCTCCGTTCAACATAAGTAATGCTGTTGAACTTTTACTGAAGCGATAATTAAAAAATTTATTCTTGCCCTTGAGTAATAAAAAACCTGTGCTAATCTTTTTAATCTGTATTATCAGCGTTCTTTCCTTTCAGGTCCAGCTTTATCTGCAGCTCTTCAAATTGCTTTGCATCAATAGTACCGGGTGCATCGATCATCACATCCCTTCCGCTGTTATTTTTTGGGAAAGCGATAAAATCACGGATACTTTCACTGCCGCCTAAAATAGAACACAGCCTGTCGAAACCAAAAGCAATACCACCATGAGGTGGCGCGCCATATTCAAAAGCGCCGAGTAGGAAACCAAATTTATGTTGCTGCTCTGCTGCATCCATTCCCAATGCAGCAAACATTTTTTCCTGCAGTTCTCTCTGGAAGATCCTGATCGAACCTCCGCCAATTTCATTACCATTCAATACCATATCATAAGCATTGGCTTTGATATTGGCATAAGGATGTTTTAAATATTCCGCGGCATTTTCAATAACGGGATTATTGTTGATCATTTCAGCGATCTGTGATGGCTTGGGACTGGTGAAAGGATGGTGACGGGCAACCCAGCGGTTTCCTTCTTCATCATATTCAAACAACGGGAAATCCAATACCCACAACAATTTAAAATCAGTTGGGTTTCTAAAACCTAACTTATCGGCCATGTACATACGAAGATCACTGATCGCTTTTCTTGTTCTTTCTTCGGCACCTGCCAGGATCAAAATTAAATCACCGGGCTTTGCATTGGCTGCTGCTGCGATGGCTTTTAATTTTTCTTCATTGTAAAATTTATCTACGCTGCTTTTAAATGTTCCGTCGGCATTGCATTTAATGAATACCAAACCTTTCATGCCGATCTGTGGTCGCTTTACCCACTCCGTTAGCTCATCAGTTTGTTTACGGGTGTATTCGCTACAGCCCGGAACAGCAATCGCGACAACCGTTTCTGCATCATTGAAAACAGCAAAGCCCCCGTCCCTTAAAGGGGAGTTATTCAAATAGGCTGATTTTTCAGGAAAAGTATGTAAGGGGAATTTAAGGTTCGCTATTTTAATATCAAAACGGATATCCGGTTTATCATTGCCATAATTCCACATGGCTTCTTCCCAGGTAATGCGTTGCAATGTTTCGGTATAATCGATATTCTTTACATCTTTAAAAATGCGTTTTACCAGGCCTTCAAAAGTTTGCAGGATATCTTCCTGTTCTACAAAACACATTTCACAATCGATCTGTGTAAACTCCGGCTGCCTGTCGGCACGAAGGTCTTCATCACGAAAACATTTTACGATCTGGTAGTAACGGTCGTAACCACTCACCATTAATAATTGTTTGAATGTTTGCGGGCTTTGCGGTAAGGCATAAAATTGGCCTCCATTCATTCTTGATGGTACCACAAAATCCCTTGCACCTTCAGGAGTGGATTTAATTAAGAAAGGCGTTTCAATATCAAGAAAATTATTTTCATGCAGATAATTCCTGGCACTGCGGCCAACGGCATAACGTAATTCTAAATTTTTCTTGACTATATTTCTTCTCAGGTCGAGGTAACGGTATTTCATCCGCAACTCGTCACCACCATCTGTATCGTCCTGGATAGAAAATGGGGGTACGGCAGACTTATTCAGAATTTTAAATGACACCACATTGATCTCAATATCACCGGTGGGGATATTCGCATTTTTGCTGCTGCGCTCATTTACGGTGCCATTCACCTGCAACACAAACTCCCTCCCAAATGGGTTAGCATCAAGTTCAGCATTCAATGTTTCTGAAAATAATAATTGCGTGATACCATAGCGGTCTCTCAGGTCAACAAAAGTGATGCTGCCAAATTTTCTTACAGTTTGTACCCAGCCGGCGAGGGTTACGTTCTTGTTTACATTTGTTAGCCTTAATTCGCCACAGGTGTGAGTTCTGTACATTTTCGAATGCAATTATAATTTTAAGAATTGGCGGCAAAGATACTGATTAAGCCGGGGTTAAATGGCAGGAATTTTCAAAGTGTTCGGCAAAAACCGGTTAGCCGGATCACATCGTCTCTGCTGCATTTTTATGCCGTGGCCGCCAGATTAAATAATAATATGCCAGCATGATAATGCCGATCATAAAGGGGATAATGGCAAGATGCTTAAAAGTATAGTCTCCAAAAAGACTGAAGGTATCAAAATGCAGGAATTCGCTGATCATCCAGTAAGCGTTGGCGGTGATCCAAAAAACGATGGCTACATTGTGGCACACTTCGCTCATGTATTGCCGGCTGCGCCACGCAATAACAATTGCAATGATGAGGGTGGGAAATATCATGGCGATACCCAATGGCCGCCATACCATGCACCAGCTGATATCTTTTAATAACCAGAATACAATGTGCAGATTTTCCATTTTACGAAAACGCAGCGGAATGGAATAGGCTTGTTCGTTAGGCATACAACACGATTTTTTTGATTGCACGAATTTTTTCCAATTACACAAATTACACGAATTACTGTAAATAAAAACACGAACCGGTTTTAACCAATTCGTGTAATTCGTGCTTCTGATTTTTGTAATAGAAAATTATTCTACATTCACCCTTATCCCTCTACTACGGCTTGTAAACTCCGGGGCATACATACGGCCTCACCCTCGTTCCCTCTCCAAAACAGAGAGAGGCCGGGCTATGATTTTAAAATGAGCTTTTATAATTAAGCATTTCAATATTTTTTCATTATTCAACATTTATACGTATGCCTTCACTATGCGAAGTAAACTCCGGCGCATACATGCATTGAATCGTTGTAATGCCATTGCTGAAATTACCGGTATGAGTAACGAATAGGGGATATTCAAAAACATAAGTGCCGCGGCTAAGCCAGCCGAAGAAGAAATTGGTGCTGGCATCTTTGGTACTTTCATAGTAACCTAATCCTCCAAGGTATTTATATTCGCTGATCACATTCACCGGTTCCATACAGGCAGCCCGCATATCTTTCATGTGCACGTATTCCATATCTCGATCAACTTTTAATTCGATACGCACTTTTACTTTATCACCCACTTTTAATTCCGCGCCATCTGCCAGTGCTTCAAGTACAGGGCCTTTGTTGGAATTTCTTTCAACAAATAATTGCTTTTTTAATTTCAACGGTGTTGCAGCGGCGGTGATCTTGTCAAGGTCTTCGAAGTATTGCCAGTAAACTGAACCCCAACTCATAGTGGAAGTGTTTAGAGGTTTAGAAGTTGTGGGGTTTAAGGTTACAGAAATGTTGCCCATTTCCGGTTTTATTTTTTCTCCCATAATTCTTCTTTTGAAATAACCGGTGCCTGCTTCAGTGGCATTATCATTGCTTTTAATAACAGTGTTGCCTAAGGTAATGGCGACTTCTTTTTCTTCACTCAACCAGTTGTTGCCATTGAGCAGTAAAGCATAACATGCTTCGGCTGTTGCTTTAGTGGTCTTCCAGTTCTGTGTTTGCTTTTGTTTCAATAGCCATGTTTTTAAATCATCAACTACAGTATTATTTTTATCAATATCGCTGAATGCTTCTATCATCATCGCCTGTGATTCTATAGGTGCCTGTTGCCAGTAGTAGCCGCCGCTGGTCCATTCTTTCCAGTACATACCCATTTCTTCTTTTACGATAGCATTTTCTTTTAATGATTTGATGATCGCCGCCGGGGTATTTCCATCTTTAGTACGATATAATGCCAATGCGATCATGGCCTGCATATATTTGCCGTTGCTTAACCAAAACTTTTGAGCCTGCCCCCGGTAATAGTTGTACGCTGTTTGCGAAGCATCTGCGATTTTATATTCCGGGAAAAAGCTACGCATGTATAAATACTGAACCTGCATCCCGTCAAGGTTGTTACCGGTTAGTTTGGTTTTATGCCGGATCAGGTTATCATAGTCTTCTTTTATTTTTTTATCGAGGTAAACAACACCCTTGTCAACCAGTGCTTTTATTTTTTGATAATTGTCCGCATTCAGGGCGTTCAGTTTTCTTAAATGTCCAATACCCGTAATGATATATTGTGTAATGTATCGGTCATCGGGCCCAGCTTTGAACCAAACAAAACCACCATTGCTGCGCTGCATTTCTTTAAGCTTATTAAAAGCCTTATCCATTTCATTGCTCATCTTAATCATATCAAATAGCAACGCAATATTTTTCTTCTGCTGATTTTCATTTTCTGCAGCCATCACCCAGGGGGTTTCTTCCAGCAAAGCGGATTTTAATTCGGGGTTCTTTTCCAGGTTACTTTGCAAAGCAGCAGTATCAATGTTTTTCCATTTTTCAAAAACGGCTTTGATCTTCGGTGTGCTGTTGCTCACATAAGCTGCCAATGCATTCGCATAATAGCGGTTGAAAGTTTGTTCCGCACATTCGTAAGGATATTCCATTAAATAAGGCAATGCCTGCACTGCATACCAGGCCGGGTTGCTGGTATATTCAACAGTCAATGCATGATTACTAATCGTAGTGCTGCTTCCGCTGTTCAACAGTTTATCAAACTTAAAAGTTTTGCTTGTTTGGTTGCGGACATTGATGGGCATGGATTCTGTAACCAATGTCCGGTTGGTTAAAACAGGTAATGCCATTTCTTCACCATCACTTGCGGCACTTGTTTTGGCAATGATGCGATAAGTCATTGCGCTGTTAAAATTGAACGGCACTTCCATTGGAAATTTTACCGCGAAACTTTGCCCTGCAGCGACTGTGAAATATTGTGTAGGAAAAACATTTTTAAACCAGCCATCGACAGGTTTGTTGGTTGCGGCGTCTAACAATTCCAATTGTGCAGTACCGGTAACTTCACTGTCACCCAGGTTTACGATCTTGGCACTGAATTCCATTTTATCCCCTTCACGTAAAAAGCGGGGCGCATTGGGTTGCACCATCAAAGGTTTTTGAGTAACGGTATTTTTTTCTGAGTAACCACTGGCGAGATCTTTTGTATGTGCCAGTGTCATCAGCTTCCACGTGGTCAATGCTTCCGGAATAGTAAATTCAAAACTGATATTGCCGGCTGCATCTGTTCTTAATTCAGGAAAAAAGAAAGCGGTTTCATTAAAGTTTTTGCGGATTTGTACCGGATTATCCTGTTCTCCAGTATTTAAAAATGGCACCGCGGAAGTGATCACTTCTTTATTTTTTTCTACGATCCTGCCAGATACTTTTCTCTTACTTTCGCTTGTAACAACTGCTTCCGCCAGCATCCCGTTTGAATCCGCTAACGGCGCAGCCATACTCGCGCTGCCGCGTACCTGCAAATTTGCTCCTAATTTATATTGGTTGCTATAACCATCATAAAAAGAACCTCCATTAAATCCAGCAGACCATTCAAAAACTTCCGCTTCCTTATTTGTTCTGTAACTGCCTAACCTGTCATAGGTTTTATTCAAGGTATTGATATAAACAACTTCCATTTTATTATACTCTTCCGATTCCACTTTTTCAAATCCTTTTTCCTCCCAGTTTATAGTATTGTATAATGAGGGCCAGATATTCAGCCGGTTCCAGCTATGCGGTTTGAACTGATCAAGCGAAGCATCATACATTGCAGCCACCATCTCGGTTGCAACTTTTTCTCCTTTATTGCCTGTGATATTTACGGTCCATTTTTCCTTGGCACCGGGTAATAATTTATCGCGGAACGTAGAGTAAGTAATATTTAATTCTTTATTGCTCCAGGGAATGTTAAAGTTTTCGCCGCCCTTGTAAATACGGTTGTGTTGTACAAATGCATAACTCATGGCCATGCCGCCGCGATCCTGTTCGCCCGCAGATTCTGCAAATTGCGCAGATTTGTTTTTTGTAATGGCTTGATAAGTAGTGTTGACCGTTTTATCCATTTTAGATACCGAATGTATCAGCCAAATATTATCAAAGCCTGTTGCGATATTATATTCGATCCTTTCTCCTGGTTCAAAAGATTGTTTTTTTACTTCCACTGTTATGGGTTCATAGTTGATAGTTGATGGTTGATGGTTTGCAGTAAGCTCAATAAACTTTTCTGCTTTTACCTCCTCCCCATACTTATCTTTTGTTGTTGCAACAATTTTATACCAGCCGCTTTCAAATTTTGGGTTATTGATTTTAAATTTTGAATTTTCACTTGTTGTATCATTCACATCAACAAGCTTATTCCCCAATGGCCATTTGCTCATTTGATCTTCATCTTTATAAACGTCGTAAGGGAAATAACTGTTGTATTCGGCTTTGCTCATTATAAATTGATCGGGCATATCCCAATACCGCTCCCTGTAAATTTTATCGGCCGATTGTAATTTAGTGATCGTAACATTTACGTTTGCCTTTTCAAAAATATCATTAAGGTTGGTGCTGCTGATCATTAAATGCTGCAGACTGTCCACATTTATTTTATCCGGCATGTCAATATTCAATTGCAGCATTTGGTAAGCAACAGCCACTGATGTATTGCCGCTTCTTGTTTCACCATTGATATCGGTAATGTCTGTACTTACTTCAAAATAAAATGTGGGCTGGCTTTTTTTATCAACGCTTTCATCCGGTAATGCCCTGAAAGTTATGGTGAATTCGCCTTTGGTATCTGTTACCGCTTCGCCATTAGTAATTTCTGTTTCTTCATTCCTGCCATAGGGTGTAATTTTTGAACGGCTATAATATCCCCATTCCCACCAGATAGGATAACGCACTTTACGCACCACGCGGTATTTTATTTTTGCGCCATCAATATTATTACCTGCATAAGCTTTCGCGGAACCGGTAACTTTTATACTGTCATTTAAGCGGTAAGTTCCTTTTGGTTTTTCTACGGTTACAAAGAATTTTGGCCGTTTGTATTCTTCCACGCTGAACTGCTGCACACCATTCCCTAAACTATCGTACACGCTGAATTGCCCATTCAATATGCCTTCTGGTAATTTGAAAGAACCATTGAAACTGCCAAAGTCATTACTGGTCATAAATAACTCAGCCGCTTTCTGGCCATTGGCATTGCGTAAAATAATTTTTGTTTTATATCCTGTTACTACTGCAGTTTTACCTGCATCCTTTTCAGGTTTTACCACGATGCCTTTGAAATAAACGGTTTGCCCGGGGCGATAGATACTCCTGTCGGTAAATAAAAATGATTGCGGCTTCGCCGGTGATGGTTCATAACCATTATACGTATTGTATCCTTCGTTCTCATTCATGAACAGTTCATCATTGTTATTCTTTAACTGCAGTAAAAAATTCCGGTAATCTTTACTCTGCTTCATTTTAAAAGAACCATTTTGATCAGTAGTATATTTTTCTGCTTTGATCTCTTCATCCCTGCTATTTTGGTAATTATATTTTGTTTCCCATACCTGCACCTGTGCATTGGCGAGCGGCAGTCCGTTATCACGGTGCAATACATAATATTCATTGCTGTTATTATGGATGTAACTGATATTGCTTATATAAGTCACCTGCTTTGCAATGATATTTTTAGCCAGGGAAAATGTTTCATCAATACTGGCTAAAATAAAATACACCCCGTTATCCAAGCCATCAATCTTTATTTCTGTGCTGTGTTCCTGGTAGTCCTGCGGATCGGGCAAAGCGATGGCCCAGTTTTTTATAGGTTTCAAAGAAGTATAACTTTTCCAGAGTTTATCATAATCCGTCCTGTCCAGTTTTTTTATTTCTTCCCTTGATGTTTTAATGACGCGTAAATAAATTTTAGGTACGTTTTTATAACTTAACAGCGTACGGAATGGCTCATTGATCGTATTGACTTTTTCTGTCTCCAGTGTAAGTGAAGGTTGTATAATAGTACTGACGAGGTTCTGGCAATTGATACCGCCTTCGCTTTTCGGGTATTTATTTATAATTGCTTCACACAATTCCTTTGCTCTTTTTATTTCATACTGGTTGACTGTTTTGGTATTGGCGATAAACTGCTGCCCGCGATCATAATAAATTTTTGCCCGAAGGTAACCTGCCTGTGCGGTTGAAGGGTTGCCTGGGTATTTATCTTCTATATTTTTTAATGCGGCTTCGTACAATCCCTCTTTGCCTTCCATTGTTGCAAATTGCTGCACAAAATTTAACCTGGTAAGATCAGCATCAATCAATGCATCGGGTGCCACATCTGCAGAATGAAATTTTAGAATATCCTGTAATAATAATATCGCTTTATGCTGCAGAGATGCGGTATCTTTTGTTTTAAATGCAGTGCTGGAAAATGTTGCGGCGGGTGCAAATGCTTTTGAATCATTTATTTTATATTCGTAAGCAGGCCTCGTGAGCTGGTTTTCACCGGTCATAAAATAGCCGAGTGCACGGTGCGCTAAAAAATCATAGAGCGTTGGCCGAAGCTGCCTCGTATTTTCTCCTTTAATAATAATGGGTGCAAAGGCATCCAGCCTGGTTGTTTTTAAAAGATTATCATTTTGTAAAGACGCCTTATAGAGTTGCGAGATCACGCTGTGTATCTTATCAATGCTCCAGGTGGTAATATCTGTACTTTTTTCTTCTTTTAATTTCGTGCGGTCATAAAATTTCCAGCGGTTGTTCTGCAGGTATTGCCAGAACAGTTCTGCCTGCATGCTTTGTAATATATTTTTCGCGGGCGCTTTTGCTTTAGCAATTAAAGTATCAATGAAAAAAATATTATGCTCACGGCTGTCTTCCTCCACCATGTTGCGGTATTTAATTTGGTACATGCTGCTTTTTACCTGTTGTGCATCATTATTATCTTTTACCGCAAGATTGTAAATGGAGACTACTTCTGCCAATGCGGATTTAGTAAGTCCTTTCTTTTCAAGGTCTTCTACTTTTTTCCAGTTCTTTATATAGTCATTGTTGGTTTGTGCCATAGTGGTGAATGCGAATGCTGAAAAAACTACCAATAAAATTTTCTTTAGGAACATAACGAATTTATTTTAATTACAAGATACAATTGTTATAAGTAATGTCGAATATCGAAGGTAACCTATCGGATAGTTTTTGCTTCTAAGCGTAAAACCGCGTTCAGCATAATAATATTCGATATTTAACATTGTATACAACATTTAGTATAGATGTAAACAAAGCCAGTTTTTCATAAATAGCCTGCTGCCTTTTTTTCTTTAACTTTTTATTAGGTGTTTGCTTGTCATGCGGCACAGCGTTTGAATAATATAGGGTAAGCAGGAAAATAAAAACTGCGATTTTATTTTTCACTTTTAAAATTTATTACAATGAAAAAAATATTTACATTTTTAGCGGTGGTGGGTATCGTCACTTGCGGCTTTGCGCAATGGCAGAACGGTGGTGATCGCGGGCCAAAGTATGATAACCGTAATAATAGTTATGGTAATAACAATAGCAGTGCCCTGGTGGTAACCAATGCTGCAAAAAATAATTTTACCGTAATAGTTGATAATAATTATCAATACCAGGGTGATGCCAACAACCCTGTAATGGTGAATACTTTAAGCGCAGGCAATCATACTGTAACAGTTTATGAAATGTCGAGGAATTTTTTCGGTAAAGAGAAAAAAAGACTGGCTTATAATTCTGCCGTGTATTTTAAACCTAACGTAGAGACTACTTTGAGCATGAATAGTTTTGGCCAGGTGAATATTACAGAAAGACAATTATCGCAAAATGGTAACGGAGGTTATGGTAATGGTAATAATGGTGGATATGATAACCGCAATTATGGTAATAATGGCAATGGCCGGGGCAATGGTAATGGAAGGATGAAAAATAAGCACAAAGGAAATCAATGCAATAATGATAATGACAATAATAACAACGACAGGAGAGGGAATGGGCGCAACAAAAATAACCGGGATGAACGTGATGATGACTAAAATACCTTTGGATTCTATACACAAAGAGCCTCCGTTTACGGGGGCTCTTGCTTTATGATTTTAACATCCGCTGTTGAGCAGGGACAACCTGTTTAATTATTTTTTTAATGCAGCTGCCATGGTCTTACCAATATCAGCAGGACTTGCAGCAACATGAATACCGCATTCTTCCATGATCTTCATCTTTGCAGCAGCGGTATCATCAGCGCCACCAACGATAGCACCGGCATGGCCCATACGCCTGCCCGGAGGAGCTGTCTGGCCGGCAATAAATCCAACAACTGGTTTTTTATTGCCCGTGCTTTTGATGTATTGCGCCGCTTCGGCTTCCATGCCACCACCGATCTCGCCGATCATCACAATGGCATCTGTTTCGGGATCGTTCATAAATAATTCCACGGCTTCTTTGGTAGTGGTGCCAATAATGGGGTCGCCGCCAATACCAATTGCTGTAGAGATACCCAATCCTGCTTTGGCCACCTGGTCAGCAGCTTCATAAGTTAATGTGCCGGATTTGGAAACAATACCCACCCTTCCTTTTTTAAAGATAAAGCCGGGCATAATGCCCACTTTACATTCATCCGCAGTGATCACGCCCGGGCAGTTGGGGCCGATCAATCTTGTATTTTTTCCCTGTAAAAAATTCTTTACCCTTACCATGTCCTGTACGGGTATTCCTTCTGTGATACATACCACCAGTGCAATACCTGCGTCGGCAGCTTCCATGATTGCGTCTGCAGCAAAAGCCGGTGGTACAAAGATAATACTCACATTGGCGCCCGTGGCCGTAACTGCATCTGCAACTGTATTGAATACCGGTTTTTCCAAATGTGTTGTTCCGCCTTTGTTAGGTGTAACGCCACCAACAAGGTCGGTGCCGTATTCGATCATCTGCGTGGCATGAAAAGTGCCTTCGGTACCGGTAAAACCCTGTACAATTATTTTGGAGCTTTTGTTAACAAGAACTGACATGGAATAATGAATAATTGATAATGAAATAATTGATAATGATTGGCGCAAAGATAGGGCAGAAGGATTATTATAGAAAGGGATATTTTGGGAAGGACATTTAGCCATAATTCTAATATTATGTAACCTCATAGGCTATTTGGCATGAAGTGACTTTTTCGATTTTGATGTGGTATTATGGTTTTCTCTCTTCTTTTTTGCTTGTCCAAAAAAGAAGCAAAAAAGGACCCCGGCAAAGGATTACATCCTCCCGAAAGCATTCGGGACCGGAGGGTTCCGTGATTTAGCTTTGGTGCTACTGTGGCTTCTGCATTTATAGTTCAGCATAGCGATCACTATATCCAATAGTACTCAAGAAATAGCCAGAAGGCTGCATCATAACAGAGAAAATTACAACGAACTAAAGAGTAGAGAACTAATGTTGAAGTCGCAGGAGTACAGAAGCCCATTAAAGCTGCCTGGCAGAAAAGGGATGTAATCCCCGCCCGTACTGAACAGTACGTTCGGGCGGGTTTTCCGCCTCGATTTTTTTTCTTTTTTTTATCAAGAAAAAAAAGAAAGAAGACTAAACCATAATGGGGCATCTAAACCAAAGGCATTTATGGTACTATCAACAAAAGATCGAATGACAATGGCTTTGTGAAAGATAGTTGCACATATTTGAGAATTATCGATTTTGTCATCACGACTTTAAGATTTATATATGTTGTATTATTTCTTGCACTTTATTCCTGTGGCCAAAAAACCCCAAATCATAAAGTGAATCCTGAGACTGGCAGGCTAACGAGACAAATAATCCTTCATGTTGGCTTTCTTGATAATCGCGTTAGTTGTTTAAAAGCACTTTCATTTTTGGATAGTGCAACAGCTATCGATAGCAATTGTTTTACCTGATACGATAATAAAATAATGTTTTTAAATGCAATGAAGCAATATGATAAAGCTATTGCGACACTTAATAACTCTATCAGGTTAAACCCCAATGCTGAGGATGCTTATTTGAAACAGGGTATATGCTATTAAAAAACCGGCGACACGATCAGCTCAAAAAATTGTTTCCAGAGATCATTGGCAATTTGTGATGCGGTATTGGATACTTTGAAAGTTGCGAGTACAAATTATGTGCTGCTTGTTAGTTATAAAGCTGTTAATTTAATTATGCTTGAGAAAAAAGATAAACTGGAGGAACTATTAAAAAAGCTTCCAGATACAAAAGAAGCAGGGGAGTTAAAGAAGAATATACCATTCTGGACTGGTAAGAGTAAAAAAGAAGTCATTGACCTGATGACGAATTCAAATCCCCAATAGCATTTTACAAGATCTTATCATCATTCTTCATGATCTCATCCATATTCCTGTCGTTATCAATTTTTCCCTTTGCTTCCAGCATACGCATATCCTTTGCATCCTGTAAAAATTCTGATGCAAAGATGAATTCGTTGAGGCGTTCACTTTTAGAGAAGATGATCTCTTTATTGTTACCGTTCCATTCCTTTTGCCCCAGGTACAGGTATAATATATTTTCGCCGATCTCCATCACGCTGTTCATATCGTGGGTATTGATCACCGTTGTCATATTAAATTCCTTAGTGATCTCGTAAATCAGTTTATCTATCACCATACTGGTTTGCGGGTCGAGGCCGGAGTTGGGCTCATCACAAAACAAGTATTTTGGATTCAATACAATGGCACGGGCAATGCCAACGCGTTTTTTCATACCGCCACTGATCTCTGCAGGAAATTTTTTGTTGGCATCCACCAGGTTCACTCTCGCCAACACTTCATTAACACGCTCGTGTTTTTGATGCTGATTCAAATTCGAGAACATATTCAGCGGGAACATCACGTTCTCTTCCACTGTCATACTATCAAATAACGCGCTGCCCTGGAATAACATACCGATCTGCTGACGCAATTCCTTACGGTTCTCTTCTGTCATGTCCGTAAAGCTTACCCCATCATAGATGATCTCGCCTTCATCCGGTTCAAACAATCCCACCAAACATTTTTGTAAAACAGTTTTACCACTACCACTGGTACCAATAATGAGGTTGCACTTGCCGGTCTGCATCACGTGGCTCACATCATTGAGTACCACTTTATCGCCGAAGGATTTTTTTATGTTTTTGAATTCGATCATAGAGAGCTTCAAGGGGAATAGCTTCAAGAGAGAAGCATGATTATTTTACCCTATTTATTTTAAAGTTACGTAATAATAAGATTCATGGGGAGTAGCTTCAAGGGAGAAGCAGGCTTTTTGTTACTCCTTTATTTTTTGTCATTCAATTTTATAAAAGTTGACTGATCAACGCGTTTAACATTTTTTGTATTTCCATACATATACCTAAATAAAATTAACATGCAGATTTGTAGGAAGGATATAGTGCTATAACTGCAAGCAAGCCTGTCTCAATTTCATAAGCACTTCCCAATGCATGCTGAAGATACACCTTCTTATGTGAATTGGTTGCCTTCGCACTTCCTTCTGCAATATTTGCGGGTATCGAAAAAGCGGCGCGTCTTATTTGCGAACCCAATTCATATTTTTCTTCTACCGGTAATTTTCTGCAAAGCTTATGACAATCAATAAAGAGTTGGAAACTTTTTTGCCAAACAATAAGCCGCTTAAAATCTTTCATTCCTGGTATTTCAAAACAAGAATGATAAATCCACTAAAAGGTTGCACCCTTGTAGCTGCTCCCCTTGTAACTCTTCCCCTTTCCGCTTCCTACAGGAACAATGCTGCCAATAAATAATCTGCAAACAATATCATGATACAACTTACCACCACACTTTTTGTACTGCTCCTGCCGATTTCCAATGCGCCGCCTTTTACATAATAACCATAATAAGCGGGAATGCTGCTGATGATAAATGCAAAGGTTACCGCTTTATACATCGCAAACCTCACATTAAAAGGCATAAAGTTTTCTATCAATCCACGATCGTAGGTATCAGTGGATAAAATACCGGAAGCTGTACCCGCTAACCTTCCACCCCAGATCCCCAAAGCCATGGCTAATATTACCAGCAAGGGAATGGTGATTAATGCTGCTACTACCTTGGGCATTATCAGGTAGGCCCTGGTGTTAATACCCATTATTTCCAATGCATCGATCTGTTCACTCACCCGCATATTACCCAGTTCGCTCGCGATCTTACTGCCGATAACGCCAGCCAATACGATACATACGAGTGTTGGCGCAAATTCTAATATAACCGTATCCCGCACGATCTGTGCAATAGTTGATTTGGGAATGATGGGACTTACGAGCTGGTAGGCGGTTTGCACCGCACTTACTGCACCCATAAAAACAGAAATGATCACCACGATACCTAAGGCACCAATACCGATCTCCACGCACTGGTGCATGAATTCCTTCCAGTACATCTTCATGTTTTCGGGCCGGCTGAACATCCCTTTCAGCATTAAAAGGTAACGGCCAAAATGGGTGAAAAACGTCATGTATAATTTACTGTTTATTGTTTACTGTTGAGATGATACAGTTTTAGATTATTGTCTCATTCATTTATTTAAAGCTAAGATAAATTTGATTTCGATAGGATCATAGAACAAACTTTCGAATTTAAAGAACGGCAAACGCTAAACAGAAAACTGCAGGCCTTACATATCATGGCTGGTCTTTTTAAACCTTTTCCACCATTTACTTTTTTTAATTACTTCTTCTGTATTGACCTTGCATTTCAGTTGTGCATCCACCACTGCGATCAACACCATGTTGAAAATGGAACGGATAGAGCTGCCTAACTGTAATACATGCACCGGTTTTTTTAACCCTAATAATATGGGGCCAATAGAATCTGCGCCCCCCACTTCCTGCAATAAATTATAAGCAATATTGCCTGCAGCAAGATTAGGGAAAATTAACGTATTGGTTTCACCATTGATTAATTCCGTGAAGGGATAATTCTCCTTCAGGATGTCTTTATTAAAAGCCAATATCCCCTGCACTTCACCATCACAAATTAAGCCTGGGTCTTTTTCCTTCACGATCACCCTCGCGGCTCTTACTAATTTTGCTTCTGCACCTTCACTGCTGCCAAAGTTGGAATAAGACAACATGGCCACGCGAGGAATGATATTGAATTGCCTCACTTCTTTTGCCACCAGTAAAGTAATCTCCGCCAGTTCTTCGGCGGTAGGATTGAAATTGATCGTAGTGTCAGCTAAAAATAAAGGGCCGCGTTTGGTAAACATGATGTACATGCCTGCAATTTTTTTAACGCCATCTTCCGTGCCGATCACCTGTAATGCCGGCTTGATGGTATCAGGATAATTCCTGCTCAGCCCACTGATCATACAATCCGCTTCACCGGTTTCTACCAGCATACAACCAAAATAATTACGGTCTTTCATGGCTTTGTAGGCTTCGTATTTATTCATACCGCGGCGCTGGCGCTTTGCAAAAAACAGGTCACCCATTTTCTTACGCAGCTCGTCCTGGTTATCGCCTTTTGGATCGATGATGGGCGTTCCTTCCAGGTCGATTCCATTGTCAAGCGCCAGTTTTAATATTTTGGTTTCATCACCCAATAAAATAGGGTAGGCTACGCCTTCTTCCTGCACCAGCTGGGCTACTTTTAAAACTTTTAAATTTTCCGCATCGGCAAATACCACCCGCTTCGGGTGTTTTCGCGCTTTATTACTGATCACACGGCTCAACTGGTTATCCAATCCTAATCTTTTATTTAACTCAAGGATATAAGCATCCCAGTCGGTAATAGGATATTTTGCCACACCACTTTCCATGGCTGCACGGGCAACCGCTGGCGCAACCGTTGATAATAACCTGGGATCAACAGGCTTTGGAATTATATAATCGGGACCGAATGAAATAGTTTTTTCATTGTAAGCCAAATTAACAATATCCGGTACGGGTGTTTTGGTAAGATTGGCCAAAGCCTTTACCGCAGCCAGTTTCATTGCTTCATTAATACTGGTGGCACGTACATCCAGCGCACCCCGGAAAATGTAGGGGAAGCCCAATACATTATTTACCTGGTTGGGGTAATCACTCCTGCCGGTAGCCATGATCAGATCCTTACGGGTAGCAGTAGCCGCTTCGTAAGAGATTTCAGGATCCGGGTTAGCCATCGCAAAAACGATCGGGTTCTTCGCCATGCTTTTCACCATTTCGGGGCTTACGGTATTGCCTGCGCTTAAGCCGATAAATACATCTGCATCTTTGAATGCCTTTGCAAGGTCATAGTCTTTGTATTTGGCGTCAACACAAAAATCGATCTTCTGTTGTTCAATATCAGGCCTTCCTTTGTATAAGATGCCTTTACGGTCGAACATCATAAAATTATCCGGCTTTGCACCCAGCGATACATATAATCTTATGCAGGCCATGGCCGCGGCACCGGCACCATTCACTACAAAATAAACTTTGTCTATTTTCTTTTTCTGTAATTCCAGTGCATTCAGTAATGCAGCAGCGCTGATGATAGCAGTGCCATGCTGGTCATCATGCATGACGGGGATCTTGCAGCGTTTCTTTAATTCCTGCTCAATGTAAAAACATTCAGGCGCCTTGATATCTTCGAGATTGATGCCGCCAAATGTGGGCTCCAGTGCCTGCACGATCTGTACAAATTTTTCAGGGTCGGTCTCATTGATTTCGATATCAAAAACATCAATGTCTGCAAATATTTTAAACAATACGCCCTTGCCTTCCATCACCGGCTTACCTGCTTCAGGGCCTATATTACCGAGGCCTAAAACCGCGGTGCCATTACTGATTACGCCCACTAAATTTCCTTTGGCGGTGTATTTATAAACATCTTCCGGGTTGGCAGCAATTTCCAGGCATGGCACTGCAACACCGGGGGAATAAGCTAAGGAAAGGTCTCTTTGGGTTTTGGCTTCTTTGGTAGGCACCACTTCAATTTTACCAGGCCTGCCTTTGGAATGATATTCTAAAGCCTGTTGTTTGCGTAGTTCTTCTTTTTGCATAAAAGCTGGTTAATGCCCTCCCGGCTAAACGCCGGTTCGGACGGGGTTCATAGTTGACGGTTCATAATAAAGCCGTTTTATTGAATTGCCTCAATATGTTTATCAACCAATAGTGTATTTCTTTCAGCACCGTTCAGTCTATTGAACTTTAAGCTGCAATTTAGGAAAAAAGGAGGAGGGAGAGTTTATATTATGTGATTAGTTGCGGGCTTTAAAACTCCAGGTTATTGCAAATTCTGCTACCACTTCACCCGCGGGATTGGTCCCCGTACTTTTTGCGGTCACGATTTTGCCCTGCCCATCAGCAATCGCATCTTCAATGGTTTGTTTTATCACCAGGCCGTCAACGCAGGTAAAGGTTGTTCTGCCAACAGCTTTTTTAATAAAATTACCGCTGATGCTTATCACCAGCATACTTACTGCAGGGGTTCTTTTATGAGTATGTGCCAATCCTAAAACTCCCGTGCTCATTTCCGCAGCCATGCTCAGGCAGGCAAAATAGGTACTCTTAAAAGGATTTTGGCTCAGCCATTTGTAAGGAACCGTTACGATGCATTTGGCTTCATCGGCAAACCGGACACGAACACCGCAAAAGAAAGCGCTCGGTAGTTTGGAAAATATAAAGAGGTTAAATTTAAAATGATTATTGACCAGCTTTAAAAATGAATTGCTCATTTACTTGTAGATTTTAGTTTGCCGATTTTAGATTTTTTTAAATGCGCAGGCTCGTTGTGATTCTGTAATCGCACAGCTAAAATCTACAATGGTTTATTCGCCATACATTTTTGGATTCAACGCATAGGGGCTCCACATTTCTAAAAACGCCTGCACTTTATTTTTATTATAACTTTTTTTACCGTCTTCCAGGTATTCACTGTTTTGTGTATGGATGCGGTTGCCGTTGCCGTCTAAAATAATAAATACAGGAAAGCCAAAACGCTGGGCATATCCATATTTGGCAAAGATCTTTTTGTTTTCATTTTCTTTGCTCCAGTTTAAATGATACCACACAAAAGATGCATTGATAACAGAATCTATTTTTTGATCCGCTTTAGCAAATTTTGCAAATTCGATACACCAGCTGCACCAGTTGCCGCCACCCTGCAGCAGTACATATTTATTTTCGGACTTTGCTTTTTTTATTGCGGCAGCAATATCTTTTTCTGCATCAGCAGCAGGGTTATATAGTTTGGCTTCCTGGGCAAAGAGCGATGCCGTTATAAAAATCAGCAGCAGCAGGGGAAAGATTTTTTTAAATTTCATTATTGATTTATTATTTTATTTTCTAAATAGTTTAGTTACTGCTTATTAATTTCCACCACGCATCCCACCACATTCTTTTGTTCCGAGGCATCGGCTTTAAAATAAATACTACCGGTATTGCTATTGCTGAATTTTACATTGCTGATCGCCATGCTGCTGATGGCTTCATTTAATTTACCTGCATAAGTAGCCTGGCTGCTTTTATTGATCGCTGCATTCAGTGCAGCATAATCCAAAGGTTTCTTGCTCACCACGATTGCCATCAGGTCTCTATTGCCGATGCTGTCTGCCATAAAAGATTCTTTGCGTGGAAACAAACGATAACCTGTGATACCGAAATAAGGAGAATGAATGGGTTTGTAAGGGAATAAAACATAACTGCTGTTATCTGTTTCCTGCCCGAAGATATACGCATAACATTCCAGGGCGTTCTTAATTTCCAATTTGAATTTTGTACCTTTTATTACAGGCGTATTTGTTGTGAAAGTATTTGCGGCACCTGCTGATAAAGGAATGTATTTTTTTGTGGCAGTATTCACCAAACCAATATTGCATTCAAAATCTACATTCAATGCAGCGCCGGTTTTTGGTAAAGGATCAATACCATATGCTTCCCGCACAAATTTCCTGAAATCGCCATAGCGCACATAGCCAATACCGTTCTCTCCCCATTCAGGCCCCCAGCTATTCATTAATTGAAAAGCCCCACCTTCTATCCTGTCATCATACCCTATCACACACATGGCGTGGCCGCCAAATCCCTGCATCGTGTAATCATTAGAGGTAGGGTGCCATACTTTTTGTCCCATCATATCCTGCATAAAACTTCCACCCACCATCATGCCGATCACTACCGGAGCATCCTTAGCCAAATGTTCTTTAATAGCACGGAAATTTAAAACACTTACGCCATCATCATCGGTGAGGCGGTTAAAACCATGGATCCTGTTATTAGTTGCGCTGTTAAATAAACCTGGGGTGGCCTGCCTGCTGCAGTCCTGGTCGTCGTAAGGAAATTGTGCCAATGGTAATGCACCTTTTTGCTGCATGAATTCCATTGCTTTAATAATATAAGCGCCCTCACATCCGTCGAGTCCAATATTATTATATAAAAATGCAGGACTGTAGGCAATGCTGTTGGGATCCTGCCGTGTGCTTACACTTTGCAAAATGGTGCGGGCTGCGTAACCGCTGCTCCACGCAACACAGCTGCCCTGGTGTCCCTGATTCAAACGGTTGGGCGCAAAGCGTGCCAATGAAACTGCTTCCGGCAAAGGATTTTTTCCGTTGTCATCCGTTAAGCCTTCATATACGCTGGCTTTTTTAAATTCTTCGGGATCTAATTTTCCACCTGTTGAAAATTTTGAAATCGTATCACTTATTCCGCTTAATCCACCACTACAGGAATTATTACGCATTAAAAAAAATGCACCTGCAGCAATAACTAACAGGAAGATTATTTTTTTTCCTCCACCGCCGCCGCCCCTGAACAAACCTAATATCAGGGGTAAGAAACTTAGCAGACCACCACCACCGCCACCGCCTGGATTTGATCCGCGGCCGCCGCCACCGGAATTATCATTCTGTTCATTGTAATCATCCTGGTTTTCCGTGTCATCCACCATCCTTATGGGCATAGTTGTAAATTTTTATTAAAAGTAAGCGAATTTTTATAAACAGTAAGTGGTGTTTTAGCAGGTAAAATGCAATCAATGATGTTCCTTTTCCAATATTTCAAACTGCCTGCTAACACTTATTCCATTTTCATCCACCAATGTAATGATATGTATACCGGGCGCCGGGTCTAAAGCCATCTGGTGAAAATTTTGGGTGGTGCCAACAAAATTATCGTCGAGGCTCCAGAATATTTTTGCACCGCTTCTTCGGTGCGCTGCTGTAAAAATAGTTTTCCCTTTTTGCCCGCTTACTTCCAGTGGCACATAAATTTTTGCATCGGGTTGGGGGTAGATGATCTCCATTACTTTGCCTGTTTCCGCAAATTCGCAACCGGTTTTAAAAGCTGGTAATATTTTATAATCCGCATTTTTTTGTTTGTAATAATATTCCATAGCTGGGGTGAGGATGAACCAGCTTTTGTGCTGCATGGCGGAAGGGCTTTCGCATTGTTCTGTCACCCTGAAATTGCCCGTAGCATCCAGATGAATGATCTTATGATAAGGGCATAAGGGCACTTTTGTGCCGTTGGGCGGCATGAACAACGTATCCACATCAGGACAATCAATATTAGCACGGAAGCCGCTTTGCCTGCATACCGGTACATAAGCATAATTATATTTTGGTTTTTCAAACCAACTCACCGCAGGCAATAGCCGAAAAATATCAAAGAGAATTGGAGCAGCGGTTTGTATACCGATCAATCCCGGCCTTCCTTCACCATCGGTATTGCCCACCCAAACTGCTACTACATTCTTAGGCGTGATACCGATCGCCCACCCGTCACGGAAGCCAAAGCTGGTGCCGGTTTTCCAGGCAATTTTTTGTGAAGAACTGAATTGCTGCCATAAGCCTTCTTCACCCGGCCGCATTACTTCCTGCATGGCCTGGAAAGTAAAGTAGATGGAGGTGGCGTCAAGGGGCATATTGGATGTTGGATGTTGAATGTTGAATGTATTTTGATTTGCAATATAATCAGGGGGATGAAAATCATTGGGATTTGGCATACCATGATTTTTGGTTTGGTGATTGAGTGTACGTGCCATGGACGCATACACGCCGGCGATATCCCACGCAGTTACTTCGCAGCCACCGAGGATCAAACTTAATCCGTAGGTATCTGCATTGCGGGTTAACGTGGTAATGCCCACCTGTTGCAGGGTTTCATAAAAGCGCTGGTATTTATATTGCTGTAATAGTTTTACTGCGGGGATATTTAAGCTTCTTGCCAAAGCCCTGTTAGCGGGCACGGCTCCATCATAACTAAGGTCAAAATTCTGGGGTGCATAACTCCCGATTTGTGTCGGTATATCCGGTATGATTGAATTGGGTAAGATCAGGCCATCGCTCAGCATGGCCGCATATAATACCGGTTTTAATGCACTGCCCGGGCTTCGTGGTGCGCCAATAACATCCACATCGCTTTCCATTTCTTTGTTGAGCGGGGCATAAATATTACCAATATACGCTAATGTATTACCCGTTTCTACATCCAATACCAGGGCGCAGGCATTGTTGATACCATTGCCTTTTAAAACGGCCTGGTGCTGTTGTACAATGGCGGCAATATTTCTTTGCAATCCCCCATCTAAGGTTGTTTTTATTTTTGTGCTGCTTTTTAAGTTCTTATTGTCTTTGATAAATCTTTGCAAGAGATGTGGGGAATATTGCGGGAGTGGCAAAGGATTACCCGGTAAAGATTCCAGCTTGGCCAGTTCGCAACTGCTTTGATCAATTTTACCGGCCGCCGATAATTTATCCAGTAATGCATTTCTTTTTTTTAATAAAATATCCCTGTTTTTTCCCGGGTGCACCAGCGCAGGTGCGTTGGGCAACACCGCTAAAGTGGCCATTTCGCCCCAGCTTAATTTGTCGGCACTTCTACCATAGTAACGCCAAGCCGCCGCATCTAAACCTACTACATTACTGCCAAATGGCGCATTGCTGGCGTATAACGCCAATATTTCTTTTTTTGAATACGACATTTCTAAACGCAAGGCAAGGATACTTTCCTTTAATTTATTCCAGATGCTTCGGGTATTATCTTTTTTAGACAGCCTGATCACCTGCATGGTTAATGTACTCCCGCCCTGCACTACGCCTTTGTTCTTTATATTTTTTACGATGGCCCGGCCAATTGAAACAGGGTCAACGCCGGGGTGTTTAAAAAAGCGTTTATCCTCGAACGTAGTGATACAGTCAATAAATTTCTGCGGTATGTTTTTATTGTAAGGAAAACGCCATTGACCATCAGCTGCAATGGTAGCGTTTAACAAATTCCCTTCTTTGTCTTCTATCACGTAGCTGGTAGGAGCATTGAATAATTTTTTGGGAAGAGAGAGCCAGAACCAAATTATTAGACCGGCAGCAGCCAATAATTTTAATTTAGTGATTAGCCGGAGTGACCTTATTTTATAAAAAATATTTTTCAATTTTTTTGCGCGGATGATTTAGCAGAACATAATTAAAAGTTCAATAAAGGTATGCTGTACAAGGGAGTGACACAACGATGTTGGGGACATTACCGCAGATTGTCAAAAAAAAATACACAACCCTGCCGGGGTTTTGCAACCGCCGACAGGGTTGTGTAAACAATTATTGAGTTACCACTTCCACCCATTTGCCATTTACGCCTGCAGAAATGGTATTGTCATACATCGCTTCGGCGAATGTACCGGGAAGAAAATACCTTCCTAAATAGGAAGCATTCAACTGTACATAATAGGTCAGTGTTTCACCAGGGTTGATGTTGAAATAAGTATACAGCCTGTCATCCCGAATGTCCTGGTAAGTGGAATAAGAAGATTTAAAAGCTCCTTCACCCCCCAGCATTCTTGCATTTAAAATTTCCCAGCCACTGGGGAAAATTTGTGATAAGGCCATTTGCGAATAATAGCCACGTCCACCGGGATTCTTCAATACTACCTTCGCTACAAAATCGGTGCCTTGTGTAAGCCTGTTGATGTCGATCGGTTTTCCATCCTGCGAAACATAGGTTACACTCATCGCTAATACTGCCGGGTTGTTGTTTACTTTTAAACTGTCGCCAGCCAAAGGCTGGCCCCTGGTTATTAAACGAACATACAATGTATTATTGCCCTTGTTACTGATGACCACGTTGCTGGTATTTTGATCTTTGAACACGATCGGTAACTGGCGGAGATAAGTAGCCGCATTGATATCAGTTTGTTTACCGTCGATAATAGCGGAAGAAATAATTTTAGCACCACTCGGATTTTTACCACAAAATTTTGCAATAGCCAGTAAACTATAGGCAGTAGTTTGCGTGCTGTACCAATAATCCTGTGACAATTTTGCAGCAATGGAACGAACCAGTTCTTCTGCTTTCGCTTTCCTGCCCATTAACGTTAGAGTTTCCAATACCATTGCTTCGTCCCTCGTATTGGAACCATAAGTATAACCCGGATTTGTTCTCACTTCAAACGTTGTGGGTAACCCGCTTATTAAATCCAAAGCGGTATTAGTTTGCCCGGCCAATTGGTAGGCGGCTGCGAGGCGCCATTTTGCTTCGGGAGATAAATATTTAAATTCTTTTAAACGGTTCATGGCACCGAGTTCCGGCGCTTTTGCCAATGCGAGTGTATACAGGCGATAGGATTGTGTAAGATCACCGCCATAAAAATTGGTAGTGCTTGCTACCCAGCTATTGGCTTTGCCACGCTGGAAATTTTTCCATTGCTGCAACATATAATCGCTAACTAAATAGCCATTGGCCTGCGCTTCTACTAAAAAGTGCCCGGCATAATTACTTCCCCATTCATCGCTTTCGTTGCCGCCGGGCCAATAACTAAATCCACCATCAGGCCGCTGGAAATTTTGCAACTTCCCGATACCGGCTTTTACATTTTTATCTACCTGTGCTTTTTTATAATCATCCAGGTCGGTCAATTGGTTCAAAACAAGTTGAGGAAAAACTGCTGACGTGGTTTGTTCGATACAACCATGCGGGTATTCGATCAAATAATCCAAACGCTTCTGTAAATTCAAGGAAGGTATACTGGAGATCTCGATAGTTGCCGTGCTTGTTGCGGCTACACCTATCGGTGATGCAGTTGTTTTCCATTGCTGTCCGGGTGCCAATGTGATTTCACTGATACTGGTTACCGGGGGATTAGGATTCCTTATATCCAGTTCCACTTCATAATCTGCTTTTTCTCCACCGGAAGATGCCAGCAATTTTACTTTGCCAATACCAATAGTTGGTTTTACCCTTACATCAAAGTAAGCCATCTGTTCCCCGGTTTGGGTAAAGTTTATAGTTTGTGTACTGCTGCCCACCACTTCTAAAAATGGGTTTGACTGCAAAGAGATATTTACATTTTTAATATTATTCTCCATTGCAAAAACCGTAACCGGCAGCTTGATCGATTCACCAGGGCCCAATACCCTGGGCATTGTGGCGAGGATCATCAAAGGTTTTTTTACGGCAATAGTTTTTTCAGCGAAACCGTAACTGCCTTCATGTGCAGCCACTACCATCGCTCTTACAGAACCGATATAGGAAGGTAAAGTGAAGGATTGTTTTTGTGTTTGACCTTTACTTAAATGAAATGGCCCAATATATTTCACCACGGGCTTAAAGCGGTTGGCCGTTTTTTGTTTACCGCCCTTGGCGTCTGCATCACCACCGATGGTGAGTATTCTTTCGAGGTCGCCACCCCAGGCACCAATAACATAATCAAACATGTCAAAACTTTTTACGCCCAAAGCTTCTCTTGCATAAAAGGCTTCATGCGGATCAGGCGTTTTAAATCTTGTAAGGTCTAATAAACCTTCGTCAACGATCGCAACGCAATAGGTCATTTCTTTCCCGTTTTGTTCGTTTACGGTAAAGGAAACATTCTGTTCGGGGCGAATGCTGGCGGCAATATTGAGTATAGGTTTTAGAATGGTGTTCTTATCTTCTACAAAAATGGGGATCGAACCATACATTCTTATAGGCAGATCATTGGTGATTTGCGAATGCGGTTGCAATAAACTTACCGTTGCATATACATTCGGCGACATAGAAGCATCAGCTTTAAATTTGACAACGGTTTGTCCCTGCGCCGTTTCCTGCCAAAAAGACTTTAAGACCTTGCTGCCATTCTCAATGCTCACCAATACTCTTCCGCCTTTACTGCTGGGTATGGTCAATGAAATTTCATCACCTGCATTGTATTTTTCTTTATTGGCAACAAAAGATAACATGGAGGCGGCAGTCTGGTCGTCGTTGCCTTCCCGGCTTTGCCAGCCCGGTTCATCAATGTACAAAGTAGAACCACTGGTGTGGCCACTCTTAAGATCTTTTACGAGGATCAAATAGCGTCCCCATTCATTTGAGGAAGTACCGAATGTCCACTGCCCGCGGCCGTTAGTAAGGTGAACCGTTTCTTTTTTCAGTAATTTATTGTATTCGTTTTGCGTAAAGTTGCTGAGGTTATCGCCGTTATTGTCCCACCACCAACGCCATTGAATGCGGTAGAATTCTACTTCCACGTCATTGCTGCCCGCAATTAAATTTCCCTTACTGTCTACATTCACAATTTGCGTGGTATGATTTTTTCCTGCCAATAAATAATCAAATGGCTTTTCACCGTCCGGTAATTTTAAACCCACATAGCTTTTATAAGGGCTGTAAGGAATGCTCATGTTATCAATACTGAATGAGCCACCCGGTTCAAAAACTTTTATCACCAGGTTTGCAGTAAGCATGCCCGGTGCAGTTTCATCAACCTGGAAATCCGGTTTCAGGCTGGCATTGCCTTCCGCATCTAAAGTGCCTTCATATATTGTTTTTTGTTGTGTAGCATATTTTGCAGTGGGGTTATCAAATTCAAACCCGGAGAATTTTGGAAAGGAAGTTGTTTTGGCATACAACGAGGCATCGATCTTTGCTTTTAAATGCTTACCTACTGCACCAAACAACCATTTGGCATTAATGGTTCCTGCACCGGTATTACCTTCACCCAGCACCGCGTCTTTTCCAAAATCAACATTTATTTTAAGGCGGTTAGGCATCACCGTCTCGATCTTGATCCTTTTTTCAAAAGTTGCACCGCCTACTTTTACTTTTGCTAACCAGTTACCCGTTGGTGAAGCAGCATCGGTATTGGTTTTAAAAAGATAAAATCCATCTTCGGCATTACTTTGCACCACGTGTTTATACAACTGGCCACTGGGTGTGTACAGGCTGAATTCAACCGGGTGGTCTTTGGGTAGTTTTTGTTCTTTGTCTTCCACAATAAAATTAATGTACAGGGTATCACCCGGCCGCCATACACCACGTTCGCCAAAGATGAAACCTTTGATACCATCCTTTACTTCTTCACCGCTTACATCAAAACGGCTCAGCGCCAGTGAACTGCCATCTTCCAATTTCAAATAACCTCTTTCAGTTCCTTTTTTCGCGATCAGTAAATAGGGTTTTCTTTTCAGGCTGATATCGGCAAAGCCATCACTGCCGCTTTTGGTAGTGCCGATAATGGTCTGCTGGTAATCCATGATTTCCAATTCCACGTCTTTCATGGGTTCGGTGGTAAGGATATTGGTGACAGCAATTTTTATACTGTTATCATTACCACGTTTTGCGGTGAGCCCGATGTTACTGGCCAATATATTCCTGGTTGCCCATCGGTCTTTGTTGTAATACGACTTGCTATTGGGGTCATCTCTTTTTTCCCATTTGTAGCCGTAAGGATAGTATTCATCATACCTGTTCCAGAACTCATCGTCATCATCCACACCGTTCCTGCTGTATTCGTTATAACCTTCATCATAACCTTCCTCCTCATCACCCGGCCCGCTTTTTATTTTTGAAGTATCTGCAGACTGGTACAAAGAATAGTCGGGCCTAAATCCAATGGTTACACGATAGATAGCGCCCTGTTCTGTCTTTAAAAATTTGTCAATGTCTAAAGAGAAATGTTGTTTTTTGTGGAGGTCCAATGTTTTATCATCATCAAGCCTCAATGTTTTTTGAACGATAGGTTTTGCCACCCTTCTTAATTCGGTATTTCCACCCAGGTCATTCTCCTGTAAAAATTGCGGAACATTATTTTCAAAAATTTTAATGATACTGATATCAACTGCATTTAAGTTGATGGTTTCGAAAGGCAATACCAGCCTTCCGCTATTAGGTAAGATATTTCCTTTACCATGGATCTTTACCGAAGGCATCCTGTTTTGAAAATTGATATTCGCGGTAAAGCCTTTATCGAGTACATTGCCCCAGGTATTTTTTATACCGGAGTTGACGTTTACGGTATAGTTGCCATCGAGTTTACCATTACCAAAAACTTTTACTTCACTGCCATTGATGGTATAGGAAATATCCGACTGCCCGCTGATGCTGATGAGGCCGGTCAATTCCTGCCCCACCGCGATCGGGTCGCTGAATTGCACCGACGCATATTGCTGCGCATCATTGATGGCAGCAACATTTAGTACTTTAAAATCCCCAACTGATGGTACGGCCACTGCATTCTCTCCCTTAACTTCCATATGCATAGGGTTGCCATCCCATTTTAATACTACATTGCTTACACTGCCGTCCCTGTCGATATTGTCAATAGTAAAGCCGTGCGTTTTGGTGGCATCGTTATGTTGCCAGTTTATTTTTAGCGCTTTCTGCACAGCACCCTGCGGGCTGTTTTGGGTAGCCGATAATATTTTTTCAATGTCAGCACCTTTTTCAACATCCGCAGTTTCCAGTTCACCACTAAGGTTCATTTTGTTTTTTACGCCAGCGCTTCGAAGGCCATCGTCACTCACTTTAAATGAAGGTTTCACTGTTTGCATGCTGAATTTAAAATCGGCAAACTTTTCAGGTACCCTGGTTATTTTACCCAGTTTAAATTTTACGGTATAGAGCTGGTTGGGCTGTAGCCAGCTTTCAGGTTTAAATTCCACGGTCCTGGCATCCAGCCAAAAGGCTTTTCCTTTTACCGAAGGAGAAAAGTCAAAGAGATCGTCTTTTACCACTTCTCCCAGGGCATGCGTGGTGTTGGCATCCGTAGCGAGTTGAATACGTACTGTAGTTGTTTTGGAAATGATGCCCGTAGTGTAGGCGTCAATGTACTTACTGAATGCGGGATCTACATCAATCCATTTTTCTTTTTTGTTACAGGACGAAAATAAAGACAGGATTGCTGTTAAGCACAGCATTGCCCTAAAAGTTGCACTGAACTTTTCAGGATGGGGAACACGGTCGTGATCCATAAATTTAAAGTTGTAATTTTTTTGTTCAGCAAAACCAGGACGGTTTTACTGTTTTTGTTTTGATACGTAAATGTTGGAAGAAATTTTGGATTCTGCAACAGGGTGGATAACTATTTTTAGTTAAAGGTTATATAAAAGAGCAAAACGGTAATATGGTCAATCCAGTTTCACCACTTCAACATTGTAAACGCCATTAGTTAGGGAAGAGGAAGTTTCCTGAGTATAGGATTTGCCAGATATGGCAATGATCTTTACATGAATTTCCATATTTGAGGGGAAGTAAATTTTGTTTTCGTTGCGGATCACCTTGTCCAGTTGTAATATGTAAGAACAGTTATCCTGCCAGGTAATTTTAAAACGAACTATAGCTTTTAAAATTTCGCTGGATTCTGTTTGAAACCCGCCTTTTCTTTCTGCAATGGTTACCACGCCAGCCCTGGTGTCGGCGATCCTGAATTTGCCTTCTTTAAATTTAAAACAATCCAACGGCTGGCTTATTGCCGCGGTTACCATTAGCGTAACTAAAGTGAGTAGAAGAATCCTTTTCAACATAATTAAATAACCTGGTTCCTGAGTATATCTTCAAAATCATCTCTCTTTCTTATCAGTGTTGCTTTGCCATCTTTTACCATTACTTCTGCAGGTTTATAACGGCTGTTGAAGTTGGAAGACATTTCAAACCCATACGCACCGGCATTTTTAAAAACTAACAGATCGCCTTCGCTTATTGCAGGGATATTGCGGTCCCAAGCAAAAGTATCGGTTTCGCAGATATTGCCCACCACGCTGTACTGTTTTTCTTTTCCTTCAGGGTTGCTGATATTCTGTATCTGGTGATACGCATCGTAAAACATCGGGCGTATCAAATGATTGAAGCCGGTGTTCAAGCCGGCGAATGTTGTGTTCGCATTTTCCTTTAGCACATTTACTTCGGCAATAAGGTAGCCTGCGGCACTTACTAAAAATTTACCCGGCTCAAACCATACCTGTAAATGTTTGCCGTTGGGATTAGGGTGATTGGCAAATGCTTCATTCACCTTCTTTGCTAATAAAGGAATATCGGTTTCCGCATCGCCTTTTTTATAGGGTACTTTAAAACCACCGCCCAGGTCGATGGAAGACAATTCTTTAAAATGCGGGATGATATCAAATAATACTTCAATGCCTTTTACAAAAATGGCCACGTCTTTGATATCGCTGCCGGTATGGATATGTAAATTCTGTATGAATAAATTGTATTGATCAACCAAAGCAATGATCTTATCCAGCTGGTCAATAGGAATACCAAACTTGCTTTTATCATGCCCTGTGGAGATTTTGATATTGCCTCCCGCCATAATATTCGGCCTCAGGCGAATACCTACCGGGTAGCTGTGCCCGAATTGCTGCCCAAACTTTTCTAAATTACTCAGGCTGTCAATATTGATATGTACGCCGAGGCTTTGTGCTTCTTCAATCTCGCTGAAATGAATGCCATTGGAAGTGTATAAAATATTTTTTGGTTCAAACCCGGCGAGTAAGGCAAGTTTCACTTCGTTCACAGAACTGCAATCTACATTGCAGCCAATGCTTTTGATATGTTTTAAGATATTAATATTGGTCAATGCCTTGCAGGCATAAAAGAATTTGGTATCAGTTTGTGCAAAGGCCGTAGTAAGCTTTTGGTATTGTGCAGTAATGGTATCGGCGTTATAAACATACAGGGGTGTTCCAAATTCTTTGGCGATGGAAATTAATTGTTCATTGTTTAATTGCGGCATATTGCGAAAATACAAAGGAATAGTACACGGATAACAAGGTTTGAATGGATTAATACAGATAATAAAAAAGGCATGAATAATTTCATGCCTTTTAAAACTTATTTAAAATATTTTATGCTTCTGTATCTTTGTCTTCACCATCAGTTGTCCCCTCAATGATCTCTCCATCTACAGTTACCGCTAAAACCACTTGCTCTTCTGTTGCTGTAACAACAATTTCTTCTTCGGGGGCTTCTTCTTTATCCATCGGTGTGCCATGTGCAACATCGGATTCATATTCTAAACGTTCAGCCTGTGCTTCTATAACGTTGGTGGCATTTACCAGTTCTTCCATCATCACTTCACTGATCTTCGGCAGGTCATCGGCACTGTTGATGCCAAAATAATCCATAAAAGATTTTGAAGTGGAATAGATCAGGGGCTGACCAACGGCATCTTCTTTTCTTCCGGATATAACGACTAAATCTTTTTCCAGTAATTTCTGTACCGCGTAATCGCAGTTCACCCCACGGATGGCTTCCATTTCACTTTTGGTGATGGGTTGCTTATAGGCAATGATGGCGAGTGTTTCCAATGCAGCGGTAGAAAGGCGCTTTAAGAATTTATCGCCATTGAGCAAGGCTACTGTTTTATAATATTCTTTCTTGGTCAAAAATTGTAATCCTCCACCGATCTCTCTTAATTCAAATGCATAAAATTCGGCGCTGTATTTTTCACGGATACCATCAATGGCCGCTTCTATCTGTTCGGCAGTTGCCCTGTCTTCTATGAAGCCCAAAGCATTATTCAACAGCTCCACCAGTTCTATCCTGGTGAGCGGTTTATCACTGGCAAACACCAATGCTTCGATATGAGGTATGATCTGGGAAAGTTCCATGTTTTTTAGTTGTTCGTTGTTCGTTGTTAGTTGTTCGTAAAACGGTCAACCATCAACGGGCAACGTTTTTTTATCCGTTCAATGCTGCGGCACCACTTACAATTTCTGTAAGCTCTGTTGTAATAGCCGCCTGTCTTGCCCTGTTGTAGCTGATCTTTAATGCTTTTAATAATTCATTCGCATTATCGCTGGCTTTATCCATCGCGGTCATCCTTGCACCATGCTCACTGGCGTTGGCATCGAGTACGGCTTTATATAATTGGGTATTTAAAATTTTAGGCATCAGCTCTGTGATCAATACTTCTTTGCCTGGCTCAAAAATGAAATCAGCATTCTTTTGGCCAGTAGCTTTTTGTGTTTTTATCACGGGTAAAAATTGTTCCGCGATAAAACGCTGTGTGGCTGCATTTTTAAATTCGCTGAAGATCAACTCTACGGCATCCACTTCTTTATTGGCAAAAGCGTCCATAGCATATTTTGCTGCAGCCTGTACTTTGTCGAAACTTAAACCGGTAAAGATATTCCAGTATTGATCTACTACTTTAAAACCCCCTTTGTTGAAATGCTCAAAACCTTTTTTACCTATGGGCAATATTTGTACATTGCCTTTAGCCTGTTGTTGTGGATATTTATCTTTAATGACCTGCTTGGCTAATTTGATGAGGTTACTGTTGTAACCGCCGCACAAACCCCGGTCGCTGGTAACTACGATGATCAGTACTTTTTCAATTGTTCTTTCAGCGGCTAAAGCCACTTTTACATCACCATCGCTGTTGCTCACGATATTGCTGAGCATTTCCTGTAATTTATGTGCATAAGGGCGCATTTGTGTAATGGCATCCTGCGCCCTGCGGAGTTTAGCAGCACTTACCATTTTCATGGCCTTGGTGATCTGCTGCGTGCTTTGCACACTTTTAATTCTGTTACGTACCTCTTTTAATGCACCTGACATATTGAAATAATTAGGAAATTAACGCTTGTTTTAGGGTGGCAAAGGTAGGGCAAAAGCGTTTAAAATTCAAGCCCAATAAAATAGTGGGGAAAAAAGAAGTCAGCCACGGATTACAGAGATTTACACGGATTATTTTTTCAAATACAAATGCAGAAAACAGGGAGTTAGCCACGAATTAAACGAATTTACATGAATAAAATACTGTAATTAGTGTAATTCGTGGCATCCGAATCTTAGAACATTCTTATCTGCCGGTTACCGCTGCCCATCTGCATGTTGCCGCCCTGGGCTGCCTGGCCAACGAATTTTTGAATCCGGTAGGTAAAACTTAGTAAGAAATAACGGGTCAGTTTATTGCTGCGGGTATCAACAATAGAAGTACCATTAATACTTCGGCTGATATTAGTGTTTTGCTTAAACAGGTCGTAAGCAGCAAATTTTATGATACCATTCTTCTTCTTAAATAATTGTTGCTCCAGAGAACCATTCATTAAAACCGGGTTCTGGCTTACATTATTGGCAAGGCCTTGGTTAATGATGTAATCAATGTCATATTTTACGATCAGGCGCTTGGTTACATTAACATTTATGTTGTTAATCAATGTCCACGCATTGCTGCTCGAATTGATGAAGGAAGTAGGTTTGTCCGATGTGCTCTTATATTTTACATCGTTCATACTATAATTAACCCCGCTGCCCAGCTGCAACCATTCTTTCAGGTTATATTCAAAATTAAAACCCTGGCTGAGTACCCAGTTTTGACCAATGGTCTTGATACTATTGGTGAGGTTTATATTGTGATTAAAGTTGGCCGAACCATTAAGAGAGAAAACATATTTGCGGTTCTTAAAGGGTTTACTGAAAGTGTAAAAGCCCATCATATTGTAATAGCCGTTTACATTTTCAGGCCTGCTCTCCCTGTTACCTGTTGGATATAAAGTGCTATTGGTAATGATTTGATTCTTGATCGTACTAAAATTAAAATTGGTAAATAAAACCTTACCGGTGATCAAATTAAAACTGTTGTACGACAGGTTTATATTTTGCGTAATAGAAGGTTTTAGGTCGGGATTACCATAAATAATATTCTGGTTGTTACTGGAATCCGCAACGGGTTGCAACTGTGTAAATGTTGGTTGCGATGCATTACCGCTATAACTAAAATTAAGCGCTTTTGTCCGGCTGAAATTATAGGTCATCCTGGCGATGGGGAAAATATTTACTCTTGTTATGGTTTTATAATTACTGTCTTTAGTAATTGATTTGCCCTGCAGGTTAACCGGCTGCACACTAATGCCTAAAGTGTAATTGTATTTTTTCATCGTGGTGCGCAAAGACAGCCCCATGCGGTTATTGTAAAAATCATTTTCGTAATCGTTGCTTAAAATGTTGTTCATGGTGCGCAGCTTGGTGAGCGAATCTACATTGTAAGTTTTTTTATCATTGCGCACATAGTTCAGGTTATGGGAATAAGAAAAATCCAAACTGCGGTATTTATTAATTGGCTCCGAATAGGTGAAGCGAACGCCGTAATTATGATTGGTATTTTCCTGGTCGATGAATTGAAATTTATTATTAGCACCTATAAAGGGCGGCAAATAATAATAATTCAGGTTGGTAGCATCCTGGTTGGAATTATTGTTGGAAGTGCCAAGGTTTACGCTCGCTGATAAATTGCGGCCACGCTTATGAAAGCGGTGATTAAATAATGCATTGATACTATAGTTGGGCGATTTTGAATCGGAAATATTCCGATTGCTTCCGTCATTGGTTTTGCCTGTACCCATTTTGGAGTTATCGAAAACCGTATAGCTGTTACCGTCGTTAGCACTATAACTGATATTGGGTGTTACTTTTAAATAATTGAAAGAATCTAACTGGTATTCCAGGTTAAAAGTAGCCCGATGGCTGGCACCAATGCTTAGCGAATTCAGGTCCTGGTTATTGATGAAAGTACCGATAGGAGAATTGTTTTGAGCTGAGGTATTTTGTAGCTGACTGGTATTTCTATGGCTATAACTGTAACTTCCGTACACACTTACTTTCTTACCCCATTGATCCCTGAAATTTACACCAACAGAATTGTTAGCAGTGATGCCGGAAGAATTGCCGCCTCCGCCGAATTGGCCACCGCCATCACCCATCATCCTCATACTGCTCATACCCCGATTGCCACCGCCGCTGAAATCAAAAAGCGAGGCATTGGTATTATTGCTATTGCCAACAAGAGAGAGCTGTTTGTCGTTATTAAAGTAATTACCATTAAAGGAACCAAGGTAACGGTCTTCCGTGCCTGCACCAACTGTTGCCCTGCCAAAGAAACCTTTATTCTTATCTTTTTTCAATTGAATGTTGATGATCTTATCCGGGTCGCCATCTTTGATACCGCTTACTGTCGCCTGGTCGCCATAATCATCAATTACTTGTATCTTATCTACAATGTTGGCAGGTAATTCTTTGGTCGCCGTTTTAAGATCGCCGCCAAAAAAATCTTTACCATTCACTTTAACACGTGTTACGCTTTTACCCTGCGCTTTTATATTACCATCTTTATCCACGTCAATACCCGGTAATTTTTTTAAGAGGTCTTCCACTACTGCGCCTTCCTTTGTTTTAAAGGCGTCTGCACGGTATTCAACAGTATCTTCCTTTACAATGATGGGGGCAGATTCCACCACCACTTCATCTAATAATTTTGCACGGCTGGCTAAAATAACCGTACCAATGCTGATGGTTTTTTCAGCTTGTTTTACCGGCACAAATTTGGCAACAGTACCAAAGCCGCTATTGGAAATAATTACTGAGAAATTACTTGCAGGAACTGCGTCAAAACTAAACTCACCTTTTTCGTTCGTTAATGTATAACTGGTGTCGGTAGGATTGGTTTTGATCACCAGGCCAACAACAGCTTTATCAATAGGCTTTTTGGAAGCAGAGTCCACTACGGTTCCTTTTACCTGTGCTTTTGAAGCAAAAACACTTATAACCAGGCCTAGAATTAGTACAAGTTTTCTCATAAAGAAGTTATGGTATTACGAAAAATTTCGTGTAAAAGTAATATCCCCACCTCTATTTTGACGATTTTTTTTACGAGTGGTAGATAGTTTAGAGAATGACTAACAAAAGACCTTTCTAAATATACCTAACAATGGGTATGTATTTTTTAAAGTAATAAAACTATTTTCACTAAAATTATCAGCGATGGGATCATTTGTACTGGATGTGGTGAACGAACCCTGGATAGTAGATCACGGCAGGGATGCCATTATTTTATCCATCATGGCTTTAGTAGCACTGGGGGCTATTGCCGTCATTTTTATCTGGATCAAAAAAAGAAAAAAAGCCGAATGACAACAATCCTTGTTTTACTGGATGGGCCCAACCTGGGGGCGTTAGCTGCATTGTCAGTTGTGTTTATTGTCTTACCATTGGCAGCATTAATATTGCTGATCTATTTTTTTATAAAGCGAAGGCGGAAAAATAAAAAACAATAATGGGGGCGTGGTTCTACTTTTTGATAACACTATTGATCGAACTGCCCATCGTGCTGTTGTTTTTTAAAAAGGAATGGAAATTTGCATTGCTGATCGGTTTTTTATTGAATCTCTTTACCTGGCCGGTATTGCATATCTTACTTTTTTATACCGGCATAAATATAAATATTTTAGAATTGGGCGTTGCGATAACAGAAAGCATCGGCTTTTATTTTTTAATGCAGTGCAGCTGGAAGAAAGCGCTGGCGTTAGGTTTCATTGCAAATGCCACCAGCTATGGCATCGGGGTAATTTTAAATAACTGTATATAAAAGTGCGTAATAACCTTCAACCTTTAACCCCGCCCGAACGGGTGTTGATCCGGGCGGGCTTCAACCTTCAACCGCTCTTATGGGGTCTGCTCCACGGCCTAAACGATTTTGTTGCCGGCTGTATGTTATCGAATTACACGTATACCCATGGGGCTGACAAAAGTTTTCTCTTCATTGTCATTTATTCCATCATTGGCTTTGGAGGGCAATTGCCTGTTGGTTTTTGGGTAGATCATAAAAAACAATTGAAACCATTTGTGGCCGCTTCGCTTATTTTATTACCTGCTTCCCTACTGTTGTTTTTTATTAATGCTGAGATTGCTATTATTTTTTCAGGTATCGCTTCAGCTTTTGTACATGTAACAGGCGGCGCAGTTTGTTTGCTCACTCAAATACCGAACGGTGAAAGTGAAAATAAAGCCGGGCCACTGGCATTATTTACCGCACCGGGTGTACTAGGTTTAACTATTGGCGGGTTGTTGGGAAAATTTTCGATATTCGGTTTGTCCTCAGGTCCCTTTGGTTGGTTTGCGGTTGCGGCAGTTTTAATAGTTGGCTGGATGATCTGGAAAAGCAAATTACCCAGCTACGAGTCTGCTGAAAAAAAACAAAGCGAACTCGATGCCCACGACTTTATCATGCTGGGTATTTTACTCATCATGTGTTTCCGCTCTTTTATTTTTGATATCATTAATCATGTTGCACGTGATTATGAGAACGGCATATTGATCATCGGTATCAGCGCTTTTGCGGGCAAGATCATCGGTGGCTTTGTTGCCGATAAGATCGGCTGGAAAAGATTTATTTATATCAGCCTGCCCATTGCCTTATTGCTTTTTCAATTTGGTAAAGAAAATATTTATGCACTCGCGTTTGGTATCGCGTGCTTGCAAAGCAGTGTGCCGATTACGTTATTGTTGATGAGCAGGAGTTTACCGCTTTATCCTGCAACAGCAACGGCTTTAAGCCTGGGCACTTCGATAGCGCTGGCAGGGTTGCCTCTTTATTTGATCGGCGAAAGAAAGACTATACTCAATGGTTTTAATAATGGGTGGATTACCGCCATTGTATTCATATCGCTCTTTACCTGCTGGCTGCTGGCCGATCATTTTTTATTTAGAAAGAAGGTTATTCCAATAGTTTGAGCTTTACAGGTGTTAATGTATAAGTGATACTCAGCCGGCCGCCTTCAGTAGTGGCTTGTTGTAATGCAATGGTCTTATGCAATATGGCTTCCACGCTGATCTCTTTATTTTTTTGCCGTTTTAATTCTTTCGACGGGATAACAATAAAATTTCCTTTGTCCGCGGTACTATGGGTAATGCTAAAACTGCTGTCGGTATTCACTGAATTTACTTCAATATAATCATCCCCTTCTAAAACACCTGTTTCAAAATTTAAATGAAGATCCTGTTTTTTTGAAATGCCTCCTGGTAGATTTGCCAGTTTGAAATGACCGAATGAAAAATTATTTACTAAATTTTTATTACCAGTAGTAGTGAAGGTTATAGAGTGCTTACCAAACAGGTCATTTGAGGGTTGATACAGCTGGTAAAAAGCACCCCTGCCGGCGCTGCTGTCCACTTTTATTTTTTTTCCGTCAAATTGTACCTGGCCTGGATCATTTAAAACCAATGTAGTGCCATTCTTTCCGGCAAAACGGAACTGGCAATATATTTCGGCATTACTGTTTCCTTCGGCATAAATGATAGCATAACTTTGGTAGATCTTATCCTGCGCTACGTCTTTGCTATCGCCGATCTCGTTGCTCGAACAGCCCGCCATTACAACAAGCGGCATCATTAAAATGGAATATATTTTACGGTACAACATACAATTGGTTTTATCTTGATACGCTTTCTATAAAAATGTTAGTTAACAAAACCCTAAACCCTAAACCCTAATCTCTCCATCCCAAACCCAAACAATTTGTTACCTTTGCTGCCCTGTCAATTTGGCTATAAATCTTTTTAAGCACCCTTTTTGACAATACAATGATCTTAATAATTAATTATTTATAGAATACCCAACAACACTGAATTTTATGTTAGGCATTATTTCAAAATTATTTGGCGGCAATAAGAGTGAGAAGGATGTAAAAAAGATCTCGCCACAGGTAGAAAAGATCAACGGTTTTTTTACACAATACCAGTCTTTAAGTAACGATGCGCTGCGCAATAAAACCAATGAATTCAAACAACGCATTGCCGCACATCTTACCGTGATCGATAAAGATATTGCTGAAAAAAAGCAGGCTGCGGAAGAATTGCCTGTTGCGGAAATTACCAACCGGGATATTATCTACAAAGAAATAGACGAACTTAAAAAAACAAGGGACAAGCAGATAGAAGAAATACTGGAAGAATTGTTGCCCGAAGCTTTTGCGGTAGTAAAAGAAACCAGCAGCCGTTTTAAAGAAAATGCAGCGTTGATCAGTACAGCTAACGACCTTGACAGGGAATTGGCAGTAAAAAAAGATCATATCAGCATTGAAGGCGATCAGTCTGTTTATAAAAATACCTGGACCGCCGGGGGCGGAGCCGTAACCTGGAATATGGTGCATTATGATGTGCAGCTGATCGGTGGTACGGTTTTACATTCCGGCAAGATCGCTGAAATGGCAACGGGTGAGGGTAAAACATTAGTGAGTACTTTGCCTGCGTACCTGAATGCACTTGCAGGTGAAGGGGTTCATATCGTAACCGTGAATGATTACCTGGCCAGAAGGGATAGTGAATGGAACGGGCCGATATTTGAATGGCTGGGATTAAAAGTGGATTGTATCGACAAGCACGAGCCCAATACCGATGCCCGCCGTAATGCTTATAATGCCGATATTACTTATGGTACCAATAACGAATTTGGTTTTGATTACCTGAGGGATAACATGGTGCATACCCCTGACGAAATGGTACAACGTAAACCCCATTTCGCCATGGTAGATGAAGTGGATAGTGTATTGATCGATGATGCCCGTACACCGCTGATCATTAGTGGCCCGGTTGGACACAGCGATAACACTCAACAATTCTTCGATCTTAAACCACGTATCGAAAAAATACTGGATGCACAACGTAAAGCAGTTAACCAATATTTAATTGAGGCGAAGAAAAAAATTGCGGAAGGCAATGATGATCCCAAAGATGGGGGTCTTGCATTAATGAGGGCACACCGTGGTTTACCGAAGAATGGGGCATTGATAAAATTTTTAAGTGAGCCGGGTATCCGGGTGAAATTGCAGAAAAGCGAAAATTATTATCTCGCCGATCAGCAAAAAGAAATGCCTAAAGTAGATGCGGAATTATTTTTTAATATCGATGAAAAAAATAACCAGGTTGACCTTACTGATAAAGGTATTCAGCTGATCACGAGAGCCGGAGAAGACCCTAATTTCTTTATCGTTCCCGATATTTCTACTAAACTTGCCGATGTTGAAAAAAGCAGTTTAACTATCGAAGAAAAATTGCATGCTAAAGAAGAGATATTGAATGATTACTCTTTAAAAGTAGACAGGATACATACTGTTCAGCAGTTATTAAAAGCTTATACCTTATTTGATAAAGATGTGGAGTACGTGATTATTGAAGATGCGGTGAAAATTGTAGATGAACAAACGGGCCGTATCATGGAAGGCCGCCGTTATTCTGACGGTTTACACCAGGCACTGGAAGCAAAAGAAAACGTGAAGATCGAAGCGAGTACACAGACCTATGCAACAGTTACACTGCAGAATTATTTCCGTATGTACCACAAGCTTTGCGGTATGACGGGTACAGCCGAAACTGAAGCAGCAGAGTTATGGAGCATCTATAAACTCGATGTGGTAACCATCCCTACCAATGTAAAGGCTATACGAAAAGATGAACAGGACCTGGTGTATAAAACCAAGCGTGAAAAATATAAAGCCGTAATTGATGCTATTGAAAAATTACGCACCGAAGGAAGGCCTTGCCTGGTGGGTACTACGTCTGTTGAAGTAAGTGAATTGCTGGCAAGGATGCTGAAGCAAAAAAATATCCCGCATAACGTATTGAATGCAAAACAACACGCTAAAGAAGCACAGGTGGTTGCGGAAGCAGGTTTTGCAGGTGCCGTTACTATTGCTACCAACATGGCTGGCCGTGGTACGGATATTAAATTGGGCCCCGGTGTTAAAGATGCCGGTGGTTTGGCAATATTAGGTACAGAGCGCCATGAAAGCCGCCGTGTAGACAGGCAGTTGCGTGGTCGTGCGGGCCGCCAGGGTGATCCGGGCAGCAGCCAGTTTTTTGTGAGCCTGGAAGATGACCTGATGCGTATGTTCGGCAGCGAAAGGATCGCGGGATTAATGGACAGGATGGGTTATAAAGAAGGTGAAGTGATCCAACACAGCATGATCTCCAAGTCGATCGAAAGGGCACAAAAGAAAGTAGAGGAAAATAACTTCGGTATAAGGAAGCGTTTGCTTGAATATGATGACGTAATGAACAAGCAGCGTAACGTGGTGTACGGTAAACGTAACCATGCGTTGTTTGGAGAACGTTTGGCGTTGGATCTTGACAATGCATTTTACTCTGTTGCTGATGGATTGATCAATTCATTTAAAGAGGGTAATGACCACGATGGATTTAAATTGGCAGCGATCGTAAATTTTGGTATTGATACAGAAATTACGGCAGAGGAATTGGATAAGATGGAAGCCAATACTGTAGCCGAGCGTTTGTATACTGAAGCTATAACACAATATCGCCGCAAGACAGACGCGATGATTCAGCAAACACTGCCGATCATAAAAAATATCCGTAAAGAACAAGGCAGCCATATTGAAAATGTTGCCGTGCCTTTTACTGATGGTAAAAAAGGTATCCAGGCTTTGGCCAATCTTGATAAATATTTGGCTTCTGGAGGAAGGGAGTTAAATGATGCGTTGGAACGCAGCATTACTTTAGCATTGATTGATGATGCATGGAAAGAACATTTACGTGCAATGGACGACCTTCGCCATAGTGTACAGACTGCAGGCTACGAACAAAAAGATCCGTTGGTAATTTATAAGATCGAGGCATTTGGGGCTTTCAAACAAATGGATGATGAAGTGAATAAGAATATTGTTAGTTTCCTTTGCCATTGCGGTATACCGATGGAACAACAGCAACCGGGTAATTTAAGAGAAGGCCGCGAAAAGAAAACCGATCTCAGTAAGATGCGTGCCAATAAAGCACAGGTAGAAGCTGCAGGAGAAGATTATGCAGCTAATGAAAAAGATTATTTCGATCCTTCTGAAGGTATAAAGCAGGCGCCTGTAAAAGTGGAAAAGATGCCGGGCCGTAACGACCAATGCCCTTGCGGCAGCGGGAAGAAATATAAGAATTGCCATGGTAGGGAAGCGTAAGCATTAATGTAAAATTTCATGCCGTCAAGCCTCAGGCCTGACGGCTTTTTTATTTGCAGTAAATTGAACTGCTAATAAATAACAATAGCGCTGCAATAATTACCTTATATAATTCTTCAATTAAATTTATTAATTTTACAATCTGCTTGGCTTTCTCCATTTTTTATTAACCCAAACAAAACAATTGTATGAGAAGACTATTATTATCCCTCACGTTAATTTTCACCGGCTATCTTCTTTTTGCACAACAAACTGTTACAGTCAAAGTAAAAGATGCTAAAACCGGTGACCCTGTAACCAGCGCTTCGGTTGTTATCAAATCAAGTAATAAAGGCGCCTCCACTAATAACGATGGCGTGTTTACCATCCAGGCAAAAGCAAATGATGTACTTGAAATTTCCTGTGTTGGATACAAACCACAGTTATTGAAGTTAACAGGTGCCTCAACGGTTACCGTATTATTAGAAACAACATCAGTTGATCTTGGGGATATAGTAATTATTGGTACACGTGGTGCAGCAAGGGCAAAAACCGAAACTGCGGTACCCATCGACGTTATTAAGATAAACCAGGTAGGTTTACCCACTGCAAGAATGGATTTAACTTCCATATTAAATATGGCAGCCCCATCTTTTAACTATAATAAGCAAAGCGGTGCAGACGGCGCTGATCATATTGATTTAGGAACATTGAGGGGCCTTGGCCCCGACCAGACATTGGTGTTGATCAATGGCAAACGCCGCCATCAAACGGCATTTGTAGGCTTGTTTGGTTCAAGGGGTAGAGGTAATTCCGGTGCAGACCTGAATGCTTTTCCACAAAGTGCTGTTGACAGGATTGAAATATTAAGAGATGGTGCCTCTGCACAATACGGCAGTGATGCGATGGCAGGGGTAATGAATATTATTTTAAGGAAAGATGTCAATCACTGGACTATCAACACGGGTTGGGCCGGGTATAATGATTCCAAATATAATGCTTATAAAACCCGCGCTTCCAACCAGTATTATTATGGTAAGCCAATAGACGGCGGTACATTTACCTTCTCTGCCAATAACGGTTTTACCCTGGGTAAGCAAGGCGGCTTTATTAATTTTTCGTTTGATTATTTAAGAGCTGCAAAAACTTACCGCCAGGTAGCGGATACCAATATTTCCGCCGGCAATTCAAAAGCATTACCACTCAACAGCAGCCGCAGGGCTTTTGGAGATGGTTCAGTAAAAACCTATGGCGCCTTATTCAATATGGAATTGCCGATTGATGCAAAGAAAACAACTTTTTATTCCTTCGCTTCATTTAACAGCAAGGCATCAGACGCTTTCGCCTACACTAGAAATTTAAGTGCGAGACCGGATCGTTTTCCTGTGAGTGCAGGAGGAACGCCGATAATTGTACCCGAGATCATGCGTACTGCAATTGATGGCGAAGTGTATTATAACCCACACATTTTAGCGAATATCAACGACGCTTCCGTGGCTTTAGGTTTAAAAGGGATCAGTGCCAGGAACTGGAACTGGGATGTAAGTCTTACCAATGGTAAAAATGATTTTCAATATTTCGGCGACAAAACTTTTAATGCCTCATTGATCGGTAATACTACCAGGACGTATTTTGTTGATGGTGGATTCCGGTTCCGGCAGGCTACTGTAAATGTTGACATGAGTAAAGCATTTAAAACCGTGGCCAGCGGGTTGAACATCGGTTATGGCGGCGAATTCCGCAGTGAAAAATACAGCATTAATGCCGGTGAAGAAGCTTCCTATGCATCTTATGATACCCAATTTGGACAAGCACCGGGCTCACAGGGTTTTCCCGGATTCAGTCCGTCTGATACGATCAAGGCTACACGCTATAGCTTCAGTGCTTATGGCGATGCCGAATTAAATGTAACACAAAGCTGGCTGGTAGATGGTGCAGTTCGTTTGGAAAGCTATTCTGATTTTGGCGCTGTAGCCACGTTTAAATTAGCCACCCGTTTAAAAGCAGCAGACAATTTTAATTTAAGAGGATCTGTAAGTACAGGATTCAGGGCACCATCATTGCAACAAATTAATTTCAGCAATACCTTAACTTCTTTCAGTGGCGGGCAATTGGTACAGTCCCGTATTGCACGCAATGGGGATGCAGTTACCAAAGCTGCAGGCATTCCTGATCTTAAAGAGGAGACTTCCTTAAACTCGAGCCTTGGTTTTGCATGGAAACCCGTAACAGGATTTACGGTTACACTTGACGGGTATATGGTGAAAGTAAAAGATCGTATTGTGTTATCCGGTTTATTCGATAAAGATGATGCGACACTGCCACCGGCATTCACATCACAGTTATCAAGCCTTGGTGTACAAACCGCGCAGTTCTTTGCTAATTCGGTAAACACTACCAACTATGGTGTTGATGTGGTGCTGGATTATACGAAGAAATGGGGCACCCACCACTTCAAGGGATTACTCGCAGGAAATTTCCAACACATGACCGTGGATAAAGTAAATATCCCCGCTGTGTTAGATGATAGTTACCGCCACCGCAAAACATTTTTCAGCGATAGGGAAGAAGCTTTCTTATTAGCCTCTGCGCCAAAAGCGAAATTTAATTTAAGCCTCGAATATGGCTGTAATAAATTAAGCTTCGGCACCAATATCACTTATTATGGTAACATGAAAACATTGGGCTTTGGCTGGACAGGCCTTGCCAGTGCAGCAGGTACTGACGGTCCCGGTGACCCTGCAATATCAGGAAGCTTTACAGGGATAGATCCTTATGTTGATATTGATGGTTACAGTGACGGTGTGCACGTAGCAAAAGAAATATTCAATTACAAAGCTAAGTTCACCACCGACCTGTTTGTATCTTATAAATTCTGTAAAAGCTTCACTTTGTTTGCAGGGGCAGATAATGTGTTTAACGTGCATCCCAACTTTGCGGCCGTAGCCAATGCCCGATACGAGGCCTTTGATAATGAAACCGGCGGTCCATGGGAATCCGTGCAGATGGGAGTAAATGGAAGAAGGATATTCACCAAGCTCGCTTTTAATTTTTAATTTGTTTATTATAGGGTTGACAAGCTTTCGAAGGTTGTCAACCCTATTTATTTATACAGGATTATGAAAAAATATCTCAGGTATTCACTTTCACTTGTTGTTACAGCATTCATTACAGTAGTTTCAGCTGCTCAAAATAAGATCGTGGTGTTTCAATCAGATTTTGGATTGAAGGATGGCGCTGTATCAGCAATGAAAGGCGTGGCAATTGGTGTAGACAGCAGCCTTAAATTATTTGATCTCACCCACGAGATCCCGGCGTACAATATTTGGGAAGCGGCTTATCGTTTGGAACAGACGGTTTCTTACTGGCCTGCAGGTACGGTATTTGTTTCTGTTGTTGATCCCGGTGTTGGCACCAATAGAAAATCGGTAGTACTGCAAACAAAAGCCGGGCATTTTATTGTAACCCCTGATAACGGAACATTAACACTTATTGCTGCATCCGAAGGCATTGAATCGATAAGAGAAATTGATGAAGCCGTGAACAGGAGAAAAGGTTCTGAAAAGTCTTATACTTTTCATGGGCGCGATGTGTATGCCTACACGGCTGCTAGATTAGCATCCGGTACAATCAGTTTTGAGCAGGTAGGGAAACTATTACCCAATCAAGTAGTGAACATGCCCTATCAAAAAGCATTGTTAGAAAATAAAAAGATAAAGGGTACTATTGCGATTTTGGATATACAGTACGGTAATATCTGGACAAATATTTCTGCCGATATTTTTAAACAACTCAATGCAAAGGTGGGCGATAACCTGCATGTTGTTATTTATAAAAATAATCCCGATAACCATCGGGAAAAAAAATACGAAGGCAATATGCCTTATGCCGAAACCTTTGGGGCTGTTGCAAAAGGAAAGCCATTGTTATACCTTAATAGTTTAATGCAGGTATCCTTTGCATTGAACATGGATAATTTTTCTGCTGTGCATAAAATTTATAGCGGTAGTGAATGGACGGTGGAAGTGAGTAAATAAGGATATAGGTAAATAAAGTATATCAGGTAAATAATGTATTCAGCCGGTTTAACTACTTTGCCTACTTTATTTACTTCACCTGCCTTTTCAACTTTTACACGCACCCGGGATACTCCTCCAGCGCTTTCTCCAAACAATCCATCGCCGCATTAATGGCAGTAGTATTCAGTACATAAGCCAGGCGTACTTCCTGTTTTCCCAGCCCGGGTGTTCCGTAAAATCCTGTTGCCGGTGCAAGCATTACCGTTTGGTTGTTGTAAGAAAATGATTCCAGCAACCATTGACAGAATGTATCGCTGTCATCGATCGGTAATTTTGCCATTGCATAAAATGCGCCGCCGGGGTTAGGACAAAATACGCCGGGGATATTGTTCAGTCTTTTTACAATAGTATCGCGGCGTAATTTATATTCTGCTTTAGTAGTATCGAAATAATCATCAGGCAGATCAACTGCCGCTTCGCCTAAGATCTGTGCAAAAGAGGGCGGGCTTAATCTTGCCTGTGCCAGTTTCATAGCAGCCCCTAGTAATGAAGTGTTCTTTGTAATGAATGCACCAATGCGGCCACCACAGGCACTGTAACGTTTGCTGATCGTATCCATCAACACCACATTATCGTCTACACCAATTAAATGCATGGCACTGGTATGAGTGCCTTCATAACAAAACTCACGGTAAGCCTCATCCGCAAATAGATATAAATTATGTTTGAGGATGATCTGCTTCAATGTTTCCATTTCCGCGGCGCTGTATAAATAACCCGTTGGGTTGTTGGGATTGCAGATTACGATCGCTTTTGTTTTTGCCGTGATCGCTTTTTCAAAATCTTCAATGGGCGGTAATGCAAAACCATTTTCAATTGCTGAAGTGATGGGCTTTACAATTACACCAGCCTCTACTGCAAAGCCATTATAGTTGGCATAAAAGGGTTCAGGAATGATCACTTCGTCGCCCGGGTCCATGCAGGCCATAAAACCAAATATGATCGCTTCGCTTCCCCCTGTGGTAACAATGATTTGTTCGGGGGTTACATTTATGCCTACCTTTTTATAATATTGCACTAATTTTTTACGGTAGCTTTCATTACCTGCACTATGGCTGTACTCCAGCACTTTAAAATCGGCATGTCGCACGGCATCCAGGCATTGTATAGGTGTTTCAATATCGGGTTGCCCAATATTTAAATGGTACACTTTGGTCCCTTTCTTTTTTGCCGCTTCGGCATAAGGTACCAGTTTACGAATGGGAGAAGCAGGCATTTGCAAGCCACGGTTACTGATTGTTAGCATGGCGCAAAGATACGGATAGTTGATAGTTCATGGTTCATGGTTGATGGTTCATAATGTGCGGGTTTAACTATGAACCATCAACTATGAACCCTGTGCTTCGTACCTTTGCGCCATGCAAATTTTTGAAACCAGCAGCCGCATCATCGTTACCTGCAGCAACCGTCTTTCCCCTTATTTAGAAAAAGAAGTTCTTGAACTTGGGTTTAAACCTGTGCGTGTTTTTAAGACCGGGGTGGAGCTGCAGGGAAAACTTTCTGATTGCATCAAACTGAATTTGAATTTGCGCTGTGCCAGCCAGGTATTATTTTCCGTAAAAGAATTTAACGCGGCAAATGCGGATGCCTTATATAAAACACTATTGGATTTTGAATGGGAAGATATTATTCCTGCCCAGGGTTATTTTTCGATTACGAGTAATGTAGATAATGAAACCATCACCAATAATTTATTTGCCAATGTAAAAGTTAAAGATGCTATCGTAGACAGGTTCAGGAATAAAACAGGCGAGCGCCCCAATAGTGGCCCTGAATTAAATCAAACCGTCATTCATTTATACTGGAAAGAAGCCATTGCGGAATTATTTATTGATACTTCAGGCGAAACATTATCCAAACACGGCTATAGAAAGATTCCCGGTAAAGCGCCAATGCTCGAAAGCCTTGCGGCTGCAACATTATTGGCCGGCCGCTGGGACAGGCATGCTGCCTTTATCAATCCTATGTGTGGATCGGGTACCGTTGCCATTGAAGCGGCATTGCTGGCTACAAAAAGAAAACCTGGTTTATTACGGCATAATTATGCCTTTATGCATTTAGTGAATTATGCTGAACAGGTTTATCTTGATGAATTTCAAAAATTGGAACAGCAGGTTATTGAAGTGCCCGGTTTGAAAATTATTGCAACAGATATCAGTGAAGATGCGGTAAACATTTCAAAAGTAAATGCAGGCATCGCTGGAGTAGAAGAGCTGATCGAATTTGGGGTTGGTGATTTTGAAGAAACGAAATTAATTGAGCACGAAGCGGGTGTTGTATACTTCAATCCTGAATATGGCGACAGGTTAGGCGTAGAAGCAGAACTGGAACTAACTTATAAACGCATCGGTGATTTTTTAAAAAAGAAATGCAAAGGCTATACAGGATATATTTTTACGGGTAATCTTGAACTGGCAAAAAAGATCGGCCTTAAACCGAAAAGGAGAATAGAGTTTTATACGAGTAAAATTGATTGTCGTTTGCTGGAATATGAATTGTATGATGGGAGCAGGGAGGTGAAGGGTTTATAGTTTACGGTTTACAGTTCCTTGTTCATGATTCCTTGTTCCTTGTTTGTTATTGTCTGTTGTCCGTTGAAAATTGAAGCGATTTCGATCAATGAAAATAACGATCATTTGCTGGCCCCCACTCACGTCTCACGATTCCTTATTCCTGATATAAACTAATTTTATCCCTGCTTTATCTGTTTCTCTTTTATCTATTTCAAATTGGGGCAGCGATTTTACCAGCGGCGTTAATTTTTGAAAGCCATAATTTCTCGGATCGAAATTGGGTTGTTTTTTTAAAACAAGGTTACCCACATCACCTAAGAAAGCCCAGCCATTTTCGTCGCCAAGGTCATTGATGGTGGAGGCAATTAATTTCAATGTTTCTTTATTGAGTTTATCCACCAATGCTTTTGGTTTAGGATGAGGGGTTTTTGTTTTAACGGTAGCAGCTTCTTCTGCTTCTGCTTCAAACAAAGGAATAATTTCCATGTAAATGAATTTATCGCAGGCCACGATAAATGGATTAGGCGTTTTCTTTTGCCCGATACCAAAAACTTTCATGCCCGCTTCTCTAAGCCTGGTTGCCAGCCTTGTAAAATCACTATCGCTGCTCACGATACAAAAGCCATCGACTTTACCGGAATATAAAATATCCATCGCATCAATGATCAAAGCACTGTCGCTGGAATTTTTTCCACTGGTATAGCTGTATTGCTGGATTGGAGTGATGGCATTTTCCAACAACACATTCTTCCAGCCGCTAACGGTGGGCTTTGTCCAATCGCCATAGATCCTTTTAAAAGTGGGTGTACCATATTTAGCAATTTCTTCCATTACGCCTTTTACATTGGAGTAAGGCACATTGTCTGCATCGATCAAAACTGCAAGGCGTATATCTCTTTGTGTGTCCATGTTTTTAATTGATTACAATTTACTTCATTTAACGGAACGTTTACTCATCATTTTTGCGACGGCTACAAAGAGGAGCGCAAAAAATATAAAGGCAGCACAAACTATTGCGCTGTTAAAAAGAACTTTATTATAGCCAAGGCTGATCACATTAATAAAAGGGTAAGGATACCATTGAGCCGATGGGCCACGCAGCAGCGTATAAGCCAGGTAGAGCAGGGGATAGATCAACCAGGGAAGGGTATGCTTCCACGCTATACTTTGCCTGGGAACAAATTTTATCCAGAATACAATAAAACCAGGGGGGATAACCGTGTGTAATAATTCGTCAGCCACTTTATCAAGCCCTTCGGGCGACCATAAAAAACGGAGGACGGTATTATAGATCAAACCAACAATCGTGATATCCACTGCTGTCGCAGTCAGGGTTTTGGGTCTCGAAAAAAAACTGCCTTCTTCACCGATGCCTTTAAAATATACCGCCGTAAAACTAACCGCTACAATAATATTGGTAAGTACAGTAAAAAAACTAAAATAACTAATAACGGTTTCGGGTACAGTTGTTACACGATTTACTATTATCAGGTAGAGTTGCAGCAGCAGGGCAAACCATGCCATAACAGCGCAGGGGGCGGAATAAACCCTGGTTGCGGATTTTTTTTGAGTGGTCAATTTGTTCCCGTTTGATTGGTTAAGTTATCTGTTTGCTCCAAATGAAACAAACTTTGTTATATAAATCTTATCACCTTTGTTGACAATATTCCTCATTGTGTGAAAAAATATTCCTCATGACAACAAAATTCAACAAGATTATATATGAAATTACGCGGCACTGTATTTGAAAATTAAAACTTTGTATAACATAACAATGCCACTAACAATCATGAAACAGCTTATTAAATATTTTTCCCTATTATCATTAACGGTTTTTGCACTCAGCTGTAATTCCGGGTCAACCGACAGCAGCACCACTGTTGCTTCTGATACAAGCATGGCAATGAAGGATAATACCTCGAATGCGGTGATGGATACAACAATGCCGATGAAAACAGATTCAATGATGATGACAGCAGGCAGCAAGGATACTATGCCACTGAAAATCGTTAAAGCAAAAAATGGTAAGACAACCAGGATCGTAGTGGTGTTCCCAAAATTTGAAAGTGGCGGCAAAATGGATATGGATAATGAAGGCAACTATTCCAATGTTGAAGTTACCCCTGCTTATCCCGGTGGCCAAAAAGCACTGGAAAACTTTTTTGATCACAATGTGGAATACCCCCAAAAGGCTGCGGATAACAATACAGAAGGCGTGATCAATGTAAGTTTCGTGGTGGACGAGAATGGTAAAATATCTTCGTCAAAGATCATGGGTAAAAGAGTAGGTGACGGGCTGGAAGAGGAAGCTTTAAGAGTAGTTAATAAAATGCCCTCCTGGACACCCGGAAAAGTTAAAGGAAAAAATGTGAAAACACGTTTGACCCTGCCAGTGAGATTTCAATTGTCATAAAAAGTAATGGTTTTAACTTACCTTTATAACACATTAACCATTTAGATAACTTTTAAAAAACTAGTTTATGAAAATCAAAAATTTTTTAACCCTCATTATTTTGTCTACCTGCATCGCAATAGCAGTACCTGTTTCTACCCAGGCGGCGGCGGTACCTGTTACAGTAGTAGGTGATCCTGCAAAAGATGCAAAACTTCTTGAAGATATTACAAGGAGAGTAACAGAGATCCAGAATATGGATAGGAGTAATTTAAATGCTTCTGAAAAAAAAGCATTGCGTAAAGAATTAATGGGGATGAAGAAACAGGCGGATGGCTTAAGCAAAGGCGTTTATTTGTCAGTGGGTGCTATCATCATCATTATTTTAATACTCATACTTGTATTAAGGTAATAACAGTAAATTTTTTAATTTCTTCTACATACAGGGCTTTGGGTAAAAAAATGCCCCGGTTTATTCCGGGGCATTTTGATTATGGTCACCGATCGTTTTCATGCTGAGCATTAATATACAACTCTTCCACTTTTTTTCTTGCCCAATCTGTTTTACGTAAAAATTTTAAAGAAGAATTAATGCTGGGGTTATCGATAAAGCAATTGATCCGGATCAAATCTCCTAATTCCTCCCAGCCATATTTGTTTACTAAATATTCGAGCATACTTTTTAAAGTGATACCATGTAACGGGTCATTGTTTTTATTGTTATCCATGCTGTCATCAAATTTTAAATTAAAAAGAAAATGCCCTGTGGTACAAGGGCATTTTATGAATAGTATGAGCTGAGTATTTACAATCCCATCTTTGCTTTTAAATTCGCATCAATCGCATCTAAAAATTCTTCGGTGTACAAATAATGTGTACCATGTTCCACTTTATTGCCATGGATACAAACGGCAAGGTCCTTGGTCATCTTACCACTTTCAACTGTTGCAATGCAAACTGCTTCGAGTGCATTACAAAAATCGATCAATGGCTGATTGTTATCCAATTTGCCACGAAAGGCCAGGCCTCTTGTCCATGCAAAAATAGAAGCGATAGGATTCGTTGATGTTGGTTTGCCCGCCTGGTGATCGCGGTAGTGGCGGGTAACGGTACCGTGTGCAGCTTCTGCTTCCATAGTGGTTCCGTCGGGAGTAACCAGCACAGAGGTCATTAATCCTAAAGAACCAAAGCCCTGCGCTATGGTATCACTTTGTACATCACCATCGTAATTTTTACAGGCCCACACAAAATTGCCATTCCATTTTAATGCGCTGGCCACCATGTCATCGATCAAACGATGTTCGTAAGTTATGCCTGCCGCAGTGTAAGCAGTTTTAAATTCAGCCTGGTATACTTCTTCAAAAATATCTTTAAAGCGGCCATCATATTTTTTAAGGATGGTATTTTTTGTAGAAAAATATAAAGGCCATTTTTTACTTAAAGCCATATTAAAACAGCTCCTTGCAAATCCATAGATACTTTCATCGGTATTGTACATGCACATCGCTACGCCATCGCCTTTGTAATGGTATACTTCAAATACCTGTGCATCGCCACCGCCTTCGGGTGTAAAAGTCATGGTTAATTTTCCTTTGCCTTTAATAACGGTATCGGTAGCACGGTATTGATCGCCAAAAGCATGGCGGCCAACAATGATCGGTGCAGTCCAGTTAGTAACCAAACGCGGTACATTTTGCATTACGATCGGCTCACGGAAAACTGTACCGTCCAAAATATTTCTAATGGTGCCGTTGGGGCTCTTCCACATTTGTTTGAGGTTGAATTCTTTTACCCTTGCTTCATCAGGTGTAATGGTAGCACATTTGATACCCACACCGCAGGCTTTTATAGCATTGGCCGCATCAATGGTTACCTGGTCATTGGTCTCGTCACGGTATTCCATGCCCAAATCATAATACTGTATGGGCACCTCTAAATACGGGAGTATTAATTTGTCTTTGATAAATTTCCAGATGATCCTTGTCATCTCATCGCCATCCAGTTCTACTACTGGATTTGCTACTTTTATTTTTGCCATTGTTCGATTTTTTTAATGGATGCAAATGTAAACTATTCGCTATACTTTATTAACATGATTTACGGAAACGTTGTCATACTCTTTTACCGCAGAGAAAAGGAAAAGCAGGGTTAAACGGAGCGTTCTCTGCGAAATCTCCATATCTCATTTTCTCTGCCCTAAAAACATTAGCTTCGACATTTTAATAGGTAATGTTTTCTATAAGCTGCTGCTTTTTTTCAACTGTGCTTCACCCGTTACTGTGCCCATATTAGCGATGATCTCTCTTCCAAATTCATCAGTCTTTAATAAAGTGGCACCACTCATTAAATTGTAAAAATCAATGGTAACCCGCTTACGCATGATGGCAGCCTGCAGTGCATCAGTGATAAGGTCAGCGGCTTCCTTCCAGCCAATATATTCCAACAGCATACAGCCGCTTAATATTACTGACGATGGGTTCATACTATTGGTGCCTGCAAATTTTGGCGCCGTACCATGAGTAGCTTCAAATACGGCATAACCGGTTTTGTAATTGATATTGGCGCCGGGGGCAATACCGATACCACCTACTTCTGCAGCGAGGGCATCAGAAATGTAATCGCCATTTAAATTTAGTGTAGCCACTACCGAAAAATCTTTTGGTGCAATCAGTATCTGTTGTAAAAAGTTATCCGCGATAATATCTTTTATCAGTAATTTACCTTCGCTCAGTGCTTTGCGCTGCACTTCATTGGCATGTGCTTCACCCTTGTCTTTTTTTAATTCATCCCATTCATCCCAGGTAAAAGTTTTATCGCCAAATTCTTGTCTCGCTACTTCATAGCCCCATGTTTTAAAACCGCCTTCAGTAAATTTCATGATATTACCTTTATGTACCAGGCTTACCGATGGGAGATGGTGTTCCAATGCATGTTCAATAGCTGCCCTCACCAATCTTTTGCTGCCTTCTGATGAAACTGGTTTTACACCATAAGCGGAGTCGCCGGGAAAGCGGATATTCTTCACGCCCATTTCTTCAATCAAAAAATGTTCAAACTTTTTTGCTTCAGTACTGCCTGCTTTCCATTCAATGCCTGCATAAATGTCTTCGGTGTTTTCCCTGAAAATGATCATGTCAACATCCTTTGGATGCACCACGGGGGAAGGCACACCTTTGAACCATTTCACCGGCCGCACGCAGGCATACAGATCAAGGTCCTGCCGCATCGCCACATTCAATGAACGGATACCACCACCGATCGGTGTGGTCAATGGTCCCTTGATAGATACGATATAATCTTTTGCTGTTTGCAGTGTTTCGGCAGGCAGCCATTCACCCGTTTGTTTAAATGCTTTTTCGCCGGCCAGCATTTCTTTCCAGCTTATTTTACGGCTGCCGTTGTAAGCTCTTTCCACTGCTGTATTAAAAACTTCTTCTGCTACTTTCCATATTTCAGGGCCGATGCCATCACCTTCGATGAAGGGGATCGTTGGTTGATCGGGAACATTTAATTTCCCGTTGCTGCCCATTGTAATTTTTTCTGCCATATATTATTTTTTTGGAGCCGGGCTGATGTAATTCTGATGTACTGCATTGGCGTCACCCGCCCGGCCAAGGCCCTTTCGGACGGACACTCTTCAACAATATTTTTTTATTGAACTTTTTTGAAGTTACAAATTTACAATAATGCCCTGAGTTAAAAATTAATACTACAGTTCAGCCATTCCCCATCAAACTTAACGTTGGGGTATTTCTTATAAAAATTTATTGCGGGTTCATTCCAGTCGAGCACCTGCCACATCATACCACTGTATTTTTTTTCTTTACATTCTTCCAGCAATTTATCAAACAGCAATTTACCAATTCCTTTACCTCTCATTTTTTCGGTAACTAAAAGATCCTCTAAATACAAGCGCTGTCCTTTCCAGGTACTGTAACGGATATACCACAAGGCAAAACCTTGCACTATGCCATCTTCTTCAGCCACAAAGGCCCACCAAACCGGATTTTCTCCAAAGCCGCTCTGCAGAAAATGATCAAAATTTACCGTTACTTCATCGGGTGCTTTTTCATAAACGGCCAATTCCTGTATCAATTCCATCATCCTTGCACAATCTTCTTTTACCGTTCTTCTTATTATTACTGCCATCATTAAAATTTTATTACCGAAAATACAACCGTTAATTGTAATGTTATCGCTATACAGAGACAAATTATCCAGCCCCAAAACCATTTGTAGGCTAAGCCTGATCTTCTAACTGCCCAGTAGTATAAACCGATCATCAGCAATACCGCGGTGAGCAGGGAACTTACAAAAAAAGTGGCTGAATTAAAACCAGCAAAGGAAGCAAGTATTGCGTAAGGCAATAAGATCAGCGAACCGATGAAGCAGGTAAACCCGATGTTTTTTATGAATTCGCATCTTTTACCGGCAAGGAAAAACCAGGCCGCTGCAATTTGCAAACTCCATTTCGCCCCTGCGATACCGGTAGATAATAATTTTTGCTGCAGGCTCTCATACAGCGGGCACACATCCACGAACCACCAGGTGATGGCAGTAGACAAAATAAAATAGATAATGGCGCGGGAGATCTTTTTCGGGTCGTTCATATTATTGTAAAGCCTGTTGCAGGTCCATTAAAATATCGGGAACATTCTCAATGCCCACACTCATGCGTATCAACCCGTCTGTTATACCGTACAATTCCCTTTTTTCTTTAGGCACACTGAAATGCGTCATGCTTGCAGGATGGCAAAGTAAAGTATCGCAGGTACCCAGCGACACTGCACGAATGCACATCTGTAACTGATCGATACACTTTTTTGCGGCTTCCAGCCCGCCCTTCATTTCAAAACTTAACATGGCACCCGGGTGCCGCATTTGTTTTGCCCCGGTATTAAAATCAGGGTGCGAGGAAAGCCCTAAATAATTTACTTTACTAATGGCAGGATGCTGTGCTAAAAAATTAGCCACTTCCATGGCGTTATGACAATGCCTTTCCATGCGAACTTCCAAAGTTTTCATTCCTACTGTTAATAAAAAAGCATCGAAGGGATTGCTGTTGCCGCCCAGTAAGCGATGTACTTTTGTAACAGGGCCGTTCATCTTTTCAATGTCCCTTCCAATCAACACACCACCGATCGCGGTACCATGCCCGTTTAAAAATTTTGTGGTGCTGTGAAAAACAAAATCAACCCCATATTTAAAAGGCTGTTGCAGAAATGGCGTTGCAAAAGTATTGTCGCAGGTAACGATCAATTGGTATTGTTTGGCAAGTTGGGTTAGCGCTTCAATATCCACGCATTGAATCGTAGGGTTTGCAGGTGTTTCGAGGTGCATCATTTTTATTGACCGGTCAGCTTTCATCAATGCTGCTGCTTTATCCAGGTCTCTCAAGTCTGCAATGATCGCTTCAATACCTAAAGCCGGCAAAACTTTTTCTACCAGTTCCTGTGTGCCGCCGTACAAAGAAAAATGCGTGAGTATCTTATCACCGCTTTTTAAATTGCTGATGAGTAAAGTACTTAATGCTGCCATCCCGCTGGAATGTAAAATAGCTTTTAATTGCAAGGGGTTTCCTGCGGCATCTGTAACGCCAAAACTTTCGAGTGCCGCAATTTTTTCTTCAGCTTCGGCAATGGTGGGATTGCCCCAACGGCTGTAAATAAATCCTTTTTCTTCACCGCTGAACCGGCGCATGCCCTGCTCAGCTTCATCAAATACATAAGTGCTGCTGGCATAAATGGGCGTTAGGTGTGCATAGTTGGGGTCATCGGTATGCCCTGCATGAACTGCCATTGAACTAAAACCGCTAAGTGGGAAATTGGTGGAAGACATTTGCTATGAATTGTTAATTGTATTGTGGATAATTGATAATTTTAATAAAAACCAAAAGTACGTAACGATGAAGGAATTATTGCAGCAATATGCCACCTATAATATCTGGGCCAATAAAATTTTATTTGAAAGAGCCAGTAAGTTAAATGAAGAACAGGTACACCGGGAAATTGCCAGTAGTTTTTCTTCGGTATATAAAACGGTAGTGCATATGTGGCAGGCAGAAGATGTTTGGTGGCAGCGGCTTAAACTGGTAGAGAATCCGGTTTATTTAAGTGAAAGCTTTACCGGTGATTTCAATGAAGCTATCACGGCGTTGGCAAAGCAAAGCCAGCAATGGGCCGCATGGGTGGATAGCGCTACGGAAAATCAAATAGCCCATGTATTTGCTTTTATCCGCAATAAAGAACAATTTAAAATGAAAGTAAATGATATGTTGCTGCACTTATTCAATCATGCAACTTTTCACCGGGGGCAACTGGTAACTTTATTAAGGCAGCTAGGCGAAACAGAAAAAATACCTTCCACGGATTTCTCTACTTTCTCCAGGTTAAAAAAATAAGGTTCATAGTTCATGGTTCATGGGAAATTGCTAAAGGTAGAAAACCTAATTCAATCAACTATGAGCTTTGAACTATCAACAGCTACGGTAAAAGTTAATTGTGATCGATCATCTTCATAGTAACGCCATAGGATGCATCAGAGTAAGTACCGTTCGCATTGCCCCTGTTCCAGTATAAAAAATTGCGGTATACCAGGCCAATGCCTTTTGCATATTTTGCTTCGCTGAAAGTGCGGTCAATCGCGGTTTGGTCATCGATCTCTGCCACTTTAATGGTACTGTCAACAGTTATTGCACCCAATTTTACAGGCATGTATAAACTGTCGTAAGAGTAATCCCAGTCATCATAGAATTTCAGGTACGGTGTCTGTGAATTGGTATTGATAAAAGAATTGCCTTTCCAGGTATAGTCCTGTTGTATGGGTGCTTTCAATTTCAAAAAACGGAGATTGTTTTCGATAAACTCGATACTCGTGCCCGTGTTCACCGCCATAAAAGTATTATCAGGTGCCCATGCAGCTGTTGGTGCAGGGCGGATATATCTAATGATCCTGTAAGCAGGCCTCCCCAGGTTATCGGTTATTTGTGCGTCGACCACCAGTTTTACCTGGTAACTTTTTACTGAAGCGGAAGTACCAAAATTTCCATAGTACACGGTAGAGTCAAGGCTATAGCTGATATATTTACCCACTGTCAACGGATAATAATCGCTCAACGGCGGGGCGGGATATTCTTCGACGCTTTTTTTACAGGCGACAAAAATGATCAGCGAAGCCAACACAGTAAAAGAAAATAATTTGCTCATAGTTATTCTTTACAGATGCGATTAAAGTGCAAAAAGCTGCTCACCGCGTTGTATCACTCCACCCCCGATCACATCATCCCCTTCATAAAACACAGCACTCTGCCCGGGGGCAATCCCTTTTACATCGTGATAAAAACGCACATTGATACCATTTTCGTATGTGCACAGGTTAGAAACAGCACCTTTATCTTTATAACGGATCTTGGTTACCGCTTCCATGCCTTCGGTGATGCCTTCATACTTCATCCAGTTCAGTTTGGTCACCTTCATTTCATTGCGGTTAAGGTCATCTTCTTCTCCCAGTACAACCGTATTGGTTTCAGGTATGATCTCCGTAACAAATGCGGGCCTCCCTAACGCAATTTCAAGTCCTTTGCGCTGCCCGATGGTATAAAATGGATAGCCTTTATGTTTGCCTAAGATCTTGCCTGTTTTATCCACGAAAGAACCACCATCCACTCTTTCTTCCAGGCCTGCTACCTTACGTTTTAAAAACCCGCGGTAATCATTATCGGGCACAAAGCAGATCTCGTAGCTCTCACTTTTTTTAGCCAGTTCGGGATAGCCAAAATCATGTGCCATCTGGCGGATTGCTGTTTTATGGTAAGTGCCCAAAGGCAGGATCGTACGGCTGAGCAGGTCCTGCTGTAATCCCCACAGGGCATAGCTTTGATCCTTGGTATCATCAATGCCCTTACGGATAAAATACCGGCCGTTATCATGCTGGTGTACCTGTGCATAATGGCCGGTAGAAATAAAATCACAACCCAACGCATCGGCCCTTTTCATCAGTGCCCGCCATTTGATATGCGTATTGCACATCACGCAGGGATTGGGAGTGCGGCCGGCAATATATTCATCCACAAAATTCTCGATCACAAAGTCGCCGAACTCGTCGCGTATATCTAAAATAAAATGCGGGAAACCATGTTGTACTGCTGCCTGCCGGGCATCATTAAAACTATCCAGGTTGCAACAGCCCGTCTCTTTTTTACCCGACGTACCACCACCACTACTGGCATAATCCCATGTCTTCATGGTAATGCCCACCACTTCATAGCCTTCTTTATGAAGCATTAATGCAGCTACGGTACTGTCGATACCGCCGCTCATTGCCATCAAAACTTTTCCTTTTTTACTCATGATAATTTCTCCGCTGCAAAGATAAGGCATGGACGACTGACAAAGGACGACGGACGACGGTAAGGTTTTCGATTTGGGGAGTATTTTGGTTTAATCCGGCCTTGTGAAAGTAAAGGGCATTTTGACCCGCCTTTTTTCGCAAAAAGAAAACTTACATCGATGACTACAGCTATTAAATGCAGTAACGGTCAGATTGGCAACTCTTAAAACTTCCTTATCAAACGCAGGGCAAGGCTTTGTATGATTCTGGGCTTACCGGCAAAACAAACAGAATCAATTTCATATACCACAATCACTGTTCCCTGGGTGCTGTCATCATCCGGCAGATCAGGAAAATTAATATTTACTGCTTTGATACAAGTGCATTGGCTGTCTTTTACCTGCTGAGAAAAAGAAAAGTACCCAAAAAATATTGATGCCGTCAAAAGGAATAATACTTTCATACGGTTTAGGGTCTTGATATTCCAAAATCCGTAGAATACTATAACAATCTTAATAACTTTCAACTTTTAACTTTCAACTTTTAACTTATTTTGCAGCCATGCAGCAATACCTCGACCTGGTTAAACATATTATCGAAAAAGGTACCGATAAAAGTGACCGTACGGGCACCGGAACAAGAAGCGTTTTTGGTTACCAGATGCGGTTCGACCTCAGCAAAGGTTTTCCATTGGTTACCACCAAAAAAGTGCATTTAAAAAGCATCATTTACGAGTTGCTGTGGTTCTTACAGGGCAACACCAATATTGGCTATTTAAAAGAACATAATGTAAAAATATGGGACGAGTGGGCTGATGAAAACGGTGATCTTGGTCCCGTATACGGCAAGCAATGGCGCAGTTGGTCAGGTGCTGATGGAGTAGAAGTAGACCAGGTAAAAGACCTTATCCATCAAATAAAAAATAATCCCGACAGCAGGCGCATGATCATCAGTGCATGGAATGTGGCTGATCTGCCGAAGATGAAATTAATGCCCTGCCATTGTTTGTTCCAATTTTATGTTGCAAATGGAAAATTAAGTTGCCAATTATACCAACGCAGCGCAGATGTATTTTTAGGCGTGCCTTTCAATATTGCATCGTATGCATTACTAACGATGATGATCGCACAGGTTTGCGGTTTGGAGCCCGGCGAATTTGTCCACAGTTTTGGTGATGTGCACCTCTATAAAAATCATTTTGAACAGGCCGAACTGCAATTGAACCGTACACCATTTGCGTTGCCAACGATGAAAATAAATCCTGGCGTAAAAGATATCTTCAGTTTTCAATTTGAAGATTTTGAATTGCTGAATTATTTAAGCCATCCTGCAATAAAAGCTTCTGTAGCAGTTTGATCAGTAATAAATTTTTTCTCCCATAAATCCACTAAGCCAGTCTTTGGAGCAAGAGTTATTACGGTATCATAAAATTATCTTTATGCCTTTTGCAACTTTGTGGGATATTTAGTTTTATCCCACATATTATTTCTCCCGATTTTTCGTTGTAGGATGAGGCAAAATCCATCTTATGAGAAGAATTATTACTTTTTTTATACTTATTTCCAGTTTTTTAACCGCCGCAGCGCAGCCTGCAATTGATACTACTTTAAAAGAACAGAAGGAAAATATCATTAAAGAAACGACCATCATTAAAGTAGAGAACCTGGGCGAAGTTATCAATACAGAAAATCCTGAAATGCGGCCCACGATCTCTGCCGATGGTAACCTGTTATTTTTTATCCGCCAGAATGATCCAGCCAATATTCAATACCAAACCGTGCCCAATTCACAGGATATCTGGTATTCTACAAGAGACAGTTCGGGCAAATGGAGCAGGGCAAAACATTTAAGCGCTAAAGTAAATGCTTCACAATACAATGCGGTGTACTGGATATCGCCTGATCTGAATACGATATTATTGAAAGGTGCTTTTATTGACGGCCAGTATTTAGGCATGGGCGTTAGTATGATCCATAAAAGACCGGATAACAGCTGGACGAATGCGGAAATGCTGAAGATCCGCAATTTTGGAAAATTTGCACTCACGCCGCAGATCGGTGCTTCTATGGGCCACGACGGGAAGACATTATTATTTTACATGACCGATAAAAAAGGAAGTTTTGATAATGATCTCTATGTATCTTTTTTAGAAGGCAATGATATCTGGACCGCACCAAAAAGTTTAGGAAAAAAAATTAATCTCCCCGATTACAATGAGATGAGTCCTTTCATTGCAGCCGATGGGGTTACCTTATATTTCAGCAGCGACAGGCCGGGCGGCTTAGGCGAAAATGATATCTGGATGACCAAACGTTTGGATGACAGCTGGACTAAGTGGAGCGACCCGGTGAATCTGGGGGCACCGATAAATACCGCTGGTTCCGAAGCGTTTTTTACTTTGGATGCAGGTGGCGAATTTGCTTATCTAACTTCCAGCGATGGGGCTTTTGGCGCCAGTGATATTGTACGGGTAAAACTATTGGAAAAAGAAAAACCCAACCCGGTTGTATTGGTAAGCGGCAACGTATATAATGCAAAAACAAAAAAACCACTTACTGCCTCATTGATTTACCAAACATTGCCTGATGGGACTGAAGTGGGTACTGGTGTAAGCAGCCCGGTGGATGGTTCTTTTAAGATGGTATTGCCTTACGATAAGAACTACAGCATACAGGCTTCTGCTGATAAATTCTTTGCCATCTCCGAAAATTTAAACCTGGATTCTTTAGTAAAAATGGGGTATAAAGAAATTCATAAAGACCTTTACCTGGCACCAATAGAAATAGGACAGGTATTCCGTTTGAACAATGTGTTCTTTGATTTTGATAAATATAATTTAAGGCCGGAGTCCTATATCGAATTAGACCGTGTAGTGAAATTCCTGAACGATTACCCCAACATAGAAATTGAGATGAGTGCCCATACCGATAGCCGCGGATCGGATCAATATAATTTTACGTTGAGTGATAACAGGGCTAAGTCTGTACGGGAATATATTTTATCCAAAGGCATTGCTGCATCAAGAATTATTTCACAGGGTTATGGAGAAACCAAACCTGTTGCTACCAACGATACCGACGATGGCCGCCAGCTCAACCGCCGCGTAGAGTTCAAGATTTTGAAGAATTAGAATTGACAACGGAAAACAAACCACTGACCACGAGCGTTTACTGGTTGCCGTCTGTTGTCTGCCTTCTGCGCTTTTCTGCGGTTATCTGCGGGAATATTCTGTGCAATCGTTTGCAAAAAAACATTACGGTGATAGCATGCAAAAAACTATTTTTGCGCTATGATCTCGATAGTTGTAGCGGCTTCAGAAAATAATGCCATTGGCAGGGACGGGGAATTATTGTGGACCTTACCCAACGACATGAAGTTCTTTAAAAACACCACCTGGGGCTTACCCGTCATCATGGGCCGTAAAACTTTTGAGAGTTTAGGTAAGCCATTACCCGGAAGGATAAATATTGTGGTCACCCGGCAAAACGACTGGAAGCCGGATGGCACTATGATTGCCGCGGATATCCACGATGCTTTACAAAAAGCCGCTACCACCAATTGCAAAGAAATATGCATCATCGGTGGCGGGGAGATCTACAAACAAAGTATGGATATAACCGACAGGATCTACCTTACCAGGGTGCATCATTCATTCAGCGATGCTGATGCTTTCTTTCCAGCAATCGACGAAAATAAATGGGCATTAAAATCCAATGAAGATTTTAATGTTGATGCCAGGCATGCTTATGCTTATTCGTTTCAAATTTGGGAGAAGCAATAATTTCTAATTCATAATTTATAATTCATAATTGTTTACCCGTTTTCAATTAGCAAAAAAATATTTACACTATTATATTACCGCTTCCAATGGTAAAGGCCATGGTATTCATTCTCCCTTTGTATTTGACTTTATTAAAAATGTAAAGAACGATAAAAAGGAATATGCATGCTATGAAGAGATCGAACAGCAAAGAAAAAAATTATTGGCTGATAATTCGATCATTGAGGTTGAAGATTTTGGCGCAGGCTCTTCAACCATAAAAACAAACAGGAGAGCTATAAAAGATATTGCCCGCTCATCCCTTAAGCCGAAAAAATTTTCTCAGTTATTATTTCGAATGGTACAGTATTATCAACCTAAAACAATTATTGAACTGGGTACTTCATTGGGTATTACTGCTGCCTATCTTGCTGCAGGTAATGTTGATGCAACGATATATACCTGCGAAGGCGCTAAGAATATTGCAGCCATTGCACAACAAACTTTCAGGAATGCAGCACTTAAAAATATTGTTTTGTCCGGAGGAGATTTTTCTGTTACCCTGCCGGCGCTTTTGTCTAAAATGAAAAATATCGATCTTGCCTTCATAGATGGCAATCACCGTAAAGTACCAACACTGGAATATTTTACTGAACTCCTAAATTGCTCAACACTATACACAATATTAATATTCGATGATATACACTGGAGTGAAGAGATGGAAGACGCCTGGTCCGAAATACAGCGCCATCCTTCCGTCACACTCACCATTGATCTTTTTTTTATCGGGATTGTTTGCTTAAATACAGATATTAAAGTAAAGCAACATTTTACTATCCGCTTTTAATGATGGGCGCCTTAAACAACAGTAAAAATTAAAAAAACTGCAATTCTTCCCCTGTGTATGGAGGCAATTTTTGTACCTTTGCGGCAATTATTTTAAATATGACAATAGGCGTTTTAAAAGAACCATCTCCCGAAACCAGAGTCTCCTTACTTCCAGAACACTTGGCCATCCTTAAAAAATTGAATGTGCAGGTTTGCGTTGAAACCGGCGCAGGAATAAATGCGTTTGCCAATGATGATAAATATACAGAAGCAGGCGCCCTGATAAAATCAAGAGCAGAGGTATTACAAAACAGTGATATTGTCCTTTCGATTAACACGCCCGAAAAAGCTGAAATCGACAACCTGCAATCTAAAATCGTCTTAGGTGTTTACCAGCCTTTATTCAACGCTACCCTGATGAAGGACTGGTCAGTAAAAAATATCACTGTCTTTAGCATGGATATGCTGCCCCGTACCACAAGGGCACAAAGTATGGATATACTCAGCAGCCAGGCCAATATCGCTGGCTATAAGGCCGTATTACAGGCCGCTAATTTATACCCGAAATATTTTCCCATGTTCATGACCGCTGCGGGCAGTGTGCCTCCGGCAAAGTTGCTGATACTCGGTGCAGGTGTTGCGGGATTGCAGGCTATTGCCACTGCAAAAAGACTGGGTGCAGTGGTAGAAGTTTTTGATACACGCCCCGCGGTTAAAGAAGAAGTTCAAAGTTTAGGAGCAAAATTTGTTGAAGTAGAAGGCGCCGCTGATGCCAGCAGCGCCGGTGGTTATGCGGTAGAGCAGTCGGAAGAATTTTTGCAAAGGCAAAAAGCGAAGATCGCTGAAAGTGTTGCCAAGGCAGATATTATAATTACCACGGCACAAATACCAGGTAAAAAAGCGCCGGTATTGATCACCACAGCAATGATGGAAGCCATGAAAAATGGTTCGGTGATCATTGATATTGCAGCTGCAACAGGGGGTAATACTGAATTAACCAGTAATGACAGCACTATTATTCATAATGGCGTAAGTATAGTCGGCAATTCTTATTTATCGGGTACCATGCCCAGTGATGCGAGTAAATTATACGGTAAAAATATTTTGAACTTTTTGCAGCTGATCATTAATAAAGAAGGAAATATTAATTTAAATTTTGAAGATGACCTGGTGAAAGGGACCTGTGTAATACATGGAGGTGCTGTTACTAATGACAGAGTAAATGCTTTAATTAATAATCGGTAGTTGTATAACGAACAGACACAACACCCCAATTAACTAATAAAACAATTAAATAATCAAAATGGAAGATATTTTACAATGGATCTCCGGAAACCAGCAAACCATTTACATCGTGATCCTGATGATCTTTGTTGGTATAGAAGTGATCGGCCGTGTACCGAGTGTATTGCATACGCCGTTGATGAGTGGCGCCAATGCCATACATGGTGTGGTGATCATCGGCGCCATCATTGTAATGGGCAAAGCCGAAACCAATAATTATTTAGCCCTGGTATTAGGTTTTGTAGCCGTGATATTGGGTACGCTGAATGTGGTCGGTGGTTTTGTAGTTACGGATAGAATGCTGGAGATGTTCAAGAAAAAAAAGTGATTACACGAATTATAACTGATTACGCGAATTAAAAATCTCAGCGGCCTCTGCGCCGCTGCTTGCAAATATTATGGAACTAAACTTACTTACGCTCTGTTACCTTGTAGCTTCCGTTACATTTATACTTGGGTTGAAAATGTTAGCCAGTCCGGCCAGTGCACGTAAAGGAAATTTAGTAGCAGCTTTTGGTATGACCGTGGCTATTTTTGCTACTATCTTTTTATATGAAGACGAGGGAGAGAAACTGCATAATTATATTTGGATATTCGCCGGCCTATTGATCGGGACAATTGCAGGCACGCTCTCTGCAAAAAAAGTAAAGATGACGGCGATGCCGGAAATGGTAAGCCTTTTCAACGGGATGGGTGGCGCCTGTGCCGCATTGATCTCTGCTGCTGAGTTCTATCATATTTATAAAGCACACCAAGTTTCCCCGGAAACAGCATTTGCCGAACTGGCCACTGTAGGGCATTATATCACCATCGTGGCAGGCGCCATCATTGGTACCATCTCTTACACCGGCAGTATCATCGCATGGGGTAAATTGAACGGCAGAGTAAAAGATTTTTCTTTTAAAGGACAACACATTGTAAATATGATCGTGCTGGCATTGGTGATCGCTTCATCTGTTTGGGCTTACCGGTCAACGATCAGTAATATATACATCCCTTTCCTGCTGATCGGTTTTTTTGCATTCATCTATGGGATTTTATTTGTGTTGCCTATCGGGGGCGCAGACATGCCGGTTGTAATTTCGTTGCTGAATTCTTTTACAGGTGTTGCAGCTGCATGCGGTGGTTTTTTATATGATAATAAAGCGATGCTCACTGGTGGTATACTGGTAGGCGCTGCGGGAACTTTACTCACCATACTGATGTGTAAAGCCATGAACCGTTCTTTAACTAATGTATTGATCGGTTCATTCGGTGGCGGTAATAAGGCCGCTGTTACAACAGGAGGAACAGGCCCGCAAGGCCATTACAAAGAAATCAGTTTAGCCGATGCAGCAATGGTAATGGGCTATGCCAATAAAGTAATGATCGTTCCCGGGTATGGGTTGGCGGTAGCACAAGCACAACATAACTGCCATGAGCTGGAAAAGATATTAAATGAAAAAGGCGTGGATGTTTTTTATGCTATTCACCCTGTAGCAGGCCGTATGCCGGGCCATATGAATGTATTGCTGGCAGAAGCTGATGTGAGCTATGATAAATTACTGGAAATGGAACAGGCCAATGATGAATTTAAGACCAGTGATGTAGTATTGATACTCGGCGCCAATGATGTGGTGAACCCTGCTGCAAAAAATGACCCTGACTCCCCGATATATGGTATGCCAATCCTGGAAGTGGAACAGGCTAAAACAGTGATCGTAAATAAGCGCAGCATGAAACCCGGTTATGCAGGTATCGAGAATGACCTCTTCTTTCAGCCTAAGACAAGTATGCTGTTTGGCGATGCAAAAAAAGTGTTGCAGGATCTTTGTGCGGAGATAAAAGCGGTTTAGGGTTTGAGGTTTACTGTTTACGATTACGAGCTTCAGTATTTCTATTTGACTTCATAGGCGCCGCACTCTTGTACTGCATACCAGTATTGAACATTTCTTTTAAAATAGACTCACAAATTGTCTCCGACAAAATATATCAAACATTCCGGTTTCCTGCTTTTGTTTTTGTTATATGCTATTATTGCAGGGTCACAAAACCTTTTTGCCAACCCCGGTTTTGAAGCCATCAATAATTGTGTAGAGTTTAAAGCTGACTGTGCCCCCGAAGCATGGTTCAATATACCGGCAGGTAATTTTTTAGTTAACGGAAGCAAAGCACCACGCCCTGTAACCGGGAATATGGTATTGATCGTTCCTGTTGGCAGCGTTCTGTCTAATTTTAATAAACCAAGATTTGTATATACAGGTTTATGTTGCCCGTTAGTTGCAGGCGAAAAATATGTGCTTTCTTTTTATATTAATACTGTTGATATTGATTTCCGGCAACTCGCTTTTTATTTTACAGAAAAAGAACCGCAATTGTCGACTGTGAATCATCTTTTTTCAACGCCGCCGTTGGTGATCACTAAAGAAAATTTTGACGCAGACTACAAACAAAACTGGAAGCATGTACGATGCGAATTCCTTGCAAAAGGCAATGAAAATTTTTGTACCATTACTACTTTAGGTCTCGACACAGTAAAATATGAAATGGATGCTGCCATGAATAAAAGTGGCGATGTATTGTATTTTATTGATGAGGTATTGTTGAAGCCAAAGGGCGTTGTGCCGGTGTGCCCAACCTACGAAGATGCCATAACTACATTGTTCGGTTATAATTACCGGCATACGAATAACCTGCCCGTATTTAAAGATTCGGTCCTGCAAAAACCCGTTGTAAAATTCAGCAGTGACACTATAATTATTACGGACCTGTTGTTTGATTTAGGCAAATATGACCTTAAGCCTGCCGTTAAAAATATACTGGATAGTTTTGTTACACAATTGAGCACTAAAAAATTTCTAACTATCGCCATCAATGGCCATACAGATAATACAGGTAATCAAAAAAGTAACGAAGCTTTGTCAGAAGCAAGGGCATCGGCAATTAAAGCCTATCTCGTGAATGTTATGCCTGCGAATGCAGAAAAGATCACCGCAACCGGCAAAGGACAAAATTTTCCGATAGCAGAAAATACAAGTGCTGCAGGCAGGCAAAAAAACAGGAGGGTAGAGATCGTGATCACTTATGTTAATGTGATACAATAAAACAGTTTAGGGTTTTCAGTTTACTGTTTTTTTTTCGACGCCCGCTGCGCCGCTGTGTGCCAATTTTCATTGAGTGAAATTAATTTATTCCTCAACGCACTCTGCAGCTCCGCGTGCCGATTTTATATCCTAATTTACATTGTGACCATCTATTTCCTCAGCGGCCTTGGCGCCAACTACAGTGCATTTCAATACCTGTCTTTTCCGGCGGGTGTGCAAACCGTTTTCATAGATTGGTTAATACCGGGAAAGAAGGAAACCCTACGGGATTATGCAAAAAGAATTGCGGAAAAAATTGATGGAGCCAAACCTTTCATACTCGTTGGCTTATCTTTTGGTGGTATGCTGGCAACAGAAGTGATCGAATTTGTAAATCCGCAAAAAACAATTTTGATTTCCAGCGCGGCAAGGCGGCAGGAATTGCCTGTGCATTACAAATTGGCAGGAGCGCTTCGCATCAATAAATTATTTCCGGCGGCCGCTATAAAAAAAGGAAATACACTCATCAACTGGCTCATGGGTGTTTCTTCTGTTAAGGATAAAAACCTGGTACAGGAGATCCTTGCGGCATCAGATCCCGTTTTTTCTAAATGGGCGATCAATGAAATTGTAAACTGGAAAAGAAAAGTTGCACCGGCCAATATCATCCGTATTCACGGCAATAAAGACAAAGTGTTACCGATCCTGAATTTTAAGCCTCATCATTTGATTAGCAACGGCGGCCATTTTATGATTGCGACAAGGGCAGCAGAGATCTCCAGGATACTTGAGATGGAGTTGAGTTAACCGGCTGTTGTATGTTAATTAATCTCTAATAAATAAATTCTTTATCACTGCTCTCAAAGTTTTATTGCATTTTTATAAACTATAACCTGGCCAACTGCACTATGCGATTAATTTTATTAGCCATTTCATTTATTTTTTACTCCACTGCTTTCAGCCAGTATTATAAATTATCCGGGATAGTCACCAATGCCAAAAAAGACCCACTTGCCTTTGCGAGTGTACAGGTAAAAGAAATTAAATCCGGTACGGTTACTAAAGAAGACGGTTCGTATGTACTGGAACTGGAAGAAGGTAAATACGACCTGGTAATCACTTTAATCGGGTACAAGCCACAGGTAGTTACCGTTATTATCCGCAAAGCCAACCTGCAAAAGAATATCATTATGGAAGCTGCGGAATCATCGCTTTCCGAAGTGATCGTAAAAGGAAAGAACCGCGACAGGGCTGAAGAATATATCCGTAACGTGATACGCAATAAAGATGCTATTGAGAACGCAGCAGGTAATTATTCCTGCAAGGTGTATATCAAGGCATTGGAGGTGGATTCAATGGCGGCAAAAAAAAATAAAAAACCCATCAGTGATTCACTCTTAAAGATACAGCAGGCCAATGCGGAACTCAACCGTATGGCAATGGCAGAAATTGTTTTGCAGCTTGACCGAGGTGCCGGGAAAAACAGTAAGGAAGAGAGAACCGGGGTAAAGAAGAGGGGCAATACGCAAAGCCTGTTCTTTTTGTCTACTACAGAAGGCGATTTTAATTTTTATGATAATATTATTAATGTGCCCTCTGTTGCTCAAACTCCCTTCTTATCACCTTTAAGTTATAGCGGTTTGCTGGCATACCGTTATAAAATAATCAAGACGGAGACCGTTAAAGGAAAAAGAATATTCACCATCAGCATTAAGCCGAGGCAATTGAGCAATGCAACGGTAGAAGGGGAGATCAGCATTGCCGACAGCATTTGGGTAGTATTACATACAAAATTGCGATTGCCTAAATACCATTTGGCAGCATACGATTTTTTTGAAGTGGAACAACAATATGCATTGATCAATGATACAGCATGGATGATCAACCGGCAACAGTTCACTTATACGGCTGCTTCAGGTAAAAAGAAATCATCAGGAACCACGATAGCCACTTACACAAATTTTGAACTGAACAAACAGTTTGCGAAAAAATATTTCGGTACTGAAGTAAGTTCCGCGGCAATAGAAGCGTATAAGCGTGACAGTGTTTTCTGGCTCAGCAACCGTACCGAACCATTGACGGAAAAAGAAGTTCGTTTCATTCATTATAAAGACAGCATTTATATTGCCACGCATACTGAAGCCTATCTTGATTCGATGGATAAGAAAATCAATACCATTACCTGGCCAAATGTTTTATTTAAGGGACAGAATTTTAATGACCATAAAAAAAGAAGGAACTGGTACATACCACCACTACCCAATTTGTACCGGCCTTTACAGTTTGGGGGAACACGTATACAACCTTCCTTTTTTTATTTTAAAACTTATGCATCCAGGAAAAACCTAAGCATCTTCACAGAAACAAGTTATGGGTTGCGCAACAAAGATGTTAATGGCAGTATCAGGCTGAACCGGATGTATAATCCTTTCAACAGGGGATTCTATTCTATTCGATTGCAAAAGAGTTTTGATTTTATTTTTAGTGGTGATGCCTGGATAAATATGATCAGCCGCAGCAATTTATACCTTAATAAAGGATTCGGTGTAGGCCATGGCCTTGAAATAGCCAACGGCCTGTTTTTTTACAGCGATATTGATATGGCATTCCGTCGTTCCCTTGCCGGGTATAAAACCAATAACAGGTTTGATACCATACAGATCGGCAACTCGGTGCAAAATAACCAGGCGGTTTTTTTCGAGCCTTATGATGCTTTTTACGGAACACTCCGGCTTGAATACACGCCAGGGCAGCGTTATATTCGTGAGCCGAAAGAAAAAATAATACTGGGTTCATCATGGCCAACTTTTTATACCAGCTGGAAAAAAGGCATCCCTGGTTTATTGAACAGTAAGATCGATTTTGATTATTGGGAAATGGGCATGCGGCAATCCATTAAAGTGGGGCTGCTGGGTATATCTTCGTACACTTTAAAAACAGGTTCTTTCCTTAATACCAAACACCTCGAGTATGTGGATTATAAAAGAGAGCGCCGTGGTGACCCGCTTTTCTTTTCCAATCCCAATGAAGCTTTTCAATTGCTGGATTCGAGCTTCCCCGTGTTCAAACGTTTTTATGAAGGCCATTATGTTCATGAATTCAACGGCGCATTGCTTAATAAAATTCCTTTGCTTAAAAAATTAGGGCTGAGGGAAATTGCGGGTACGGGATTTTTATTTGCACCCGAAAGAAATAACCTGCATTATGTAGAGGTATTTACCGGCATTGAAAGAGTATTCAAATATCCATTCGACCAATTAGGCAAATTTAAACTCGGGGTATATATCTCAGGTTCTGCGGCTAACCAGTTCCGTAACCCGCTACAGTTTAAAATAGGAGTTACTACCTGGGATAGGAAGAATGGGAAGTGGCTGTAAGTGTATTCATTTAATTTTCTGCTGAAGGATTTACAGCTTTTAATTTTGCCAGCACCGTATTGCCGTTACTCAATATTAATACGCTGTCTCTAATGCTCCACTTGGCGGTTTGGCCCAGTACCTTCAAAAATTTAGTTTCTACATCAGTGGAAGGATTATCAATACAAGCTCTTCTGGTAGTAGCAAATGCGGAAAATTTTATCCCATCGCTGCCGTTCAATTCAAAACTGCCATTCAATAAATTGCAACCCGTATTGCCGCTTACTTTTTTAGGCTGGCCCCCGGTAAATAATAGGTGGGCTTTTGTTATTGATGGCACCACAGCACTTCCCAGCTCCATTAAATCCCATTGATAGCGGTACAGCATTTCACTGCCGCTGCCTGCAACCACTGAAGCATCGGCAGCAATTTTTTTACTATTATTGCAGCTAAAGGCAAATGCAAAACTTATGCTGACCGCTATGTGTAAAAATATATTTTTCATCCTATTTTTATAGTTGATGCCCCGGTTAGCTGATTGCACTAACCCCGGTGATTTAAATAGAATTGAATTCCTTTATAAAAATATGATATTGATCAAATAAATTGACAACCGTTTTCCCAAGGCAATTAATAAAACCCCTGCTACTATTTTTGTATATTGAAGCCATGAGCACCTATACAAATAAAATACCTGTTCCAACCTTGCATCTTTTCGCTTCGTTGGACAGGGAACTGATCAAACTGCTTGGTACTTTAACTGCTGATGAATGGCAGTTACCCACCATTGCACGGTTATGGACAGTAAAAGATCTTGCATCGCATTTGCTGGATGGGAATTTGAGAACGATCTCCTGCTATAGGGACAATTATGTTGTTACTGCAGGTAATAATAGCTCCTACCCCGACCTGGTGAATTACCTTAATGAACGAAACATGCTGTGGACGAATGCTACCAAAAATTTAAGCCCGCAGTTATTGATCGAACTGTTAGCAACAACAGGTAAGCAATATATTGAAGCGCTACAAAAATTAAATCCATTTGATAAGGCCATTTTTTCGGTAGCATGGGCAGGAGAAGAAAGATCTGCCAACTGGTTTCACATCGCGAGGGAGTACACGGAAAAATTTATTCACCAACAGCAGATAAGAGAGGCAGTAAATAAACAAGGCATTCTTACCAAACTATTATTTTATCCTTTTATTGAAACGTTCATGTATGCATTACCGCATACTTATAGGAATACGGTTGCGCCAACAGGTACCATTGTGCAGGTTAAAGTACTTACGGAAATTGGTGGCGAGTGGAATATTGAAAAAACTTCAGCAGGGTGGAAAGCTGTTCATGAAGGCAGGTTAATGCCATCCGCTTCCGTAACTTTTACGCCTGGAATTGCCTGGAAACTTTTTTCAAAGGGTATTTCACCTGGTGAAGCATTGGATGAAATAACTATCAGGGGTGATGAAGATCTTGGAAGAGTCGCTTTACAAATGGTAGCTGTGATGGCCTGAAAACGAGGTGAAGCCAGTTGACTTGATATTATTTTAACACGTGCTTGCGCCGGTTATTTTTTAAGACTATTTTTATATCGTCAACTAAAGGTTATGAACGATCTCCCCGTATATATCAGCATCGTCTTTGCATTAACCACTATTCTTTCGGTTGCATTGTTTTATAAAGCCGCAAATCATTCCCGCAATTTTTTAATAGCAGTATTGGCATGGCTGATCATACAAACCCTATTAGGCCTTAAATTATTTTATGTTATTGTCGACACCATTCCGCCAAGAATTATTTTGTTGGGGTTACCTCCGTTGCTGATTATTGCCTGCCTTTTTTTAACTATAAGGGGTAAACGTTTTTTGGACCAGCTCGATATTAAAATTTTAACCCTCCTTCACACAATAAGAATCCCGGTTGAAATTGTTTTATTATGGCTCAGTATTAATAAAGTAGTACCGCAGTTAATGACCTTTGAAGGAAGGAACTTTGATATTGCGGCAGGTATTACCTCACCTTTGATCTATTACCTTGTTTTTATTAAAAATAGGTTCAGTAAAAAAGTGTTGCTGGCGTGGAATTTTATCTGCCTTGCGCTTTTATTGAACATCGTTATCAATGCGGTGTTGTCGGCACCCACTGCATTTCAACAGTTTGCATTTGATCAGCCCAATATTGCGATCCTCTATTTCCCTTTTAACCTGTTGCCTGCAATAGTGGTACCCCTGGTTTTACTTTCGCACCTGGCTGCGATCAGGCAATTGCTGGTAAATAATAAAATAAATCCTTCCGAATAACGTTACTAAACCAATCCAACGTTTTAATATTTTTATACCAGCAGTTCAAAAGTGCTTTGTAGCATGGGGGCTACACCAGTATACGCAATCAGCTACCATCGGATACCGAAAAGGAATTTACTTCGCGGTCGGAAAATTCTAATACCAATGTTAATAAAAACCTTTGCGGTAAGTACACTGCTCAGCGTTACAACATTAACAAATGCCCAGGTCTAAGGCGGCGGAACCGGTTTTTCAAACGCAACACTATTCAACTGTCATGGCTACCCGCTTGCCCCGGTGGAGGAACTTCTTTCTCCAACGATCCGGCACTTGAACCTTCAACTGCCATTGACTCCTGCGCACCAGCTCCGGCATGTGTTAACGGAACGGCGATAGCAGATGTGTGGTTTAGCTTTTTTCGCAGTCACCCGCTGCTAAGATCGTAATCAATCCGGCTGCTTCTTTTAATATTGGACTCCAGGCATTTTCAGGAACTGCCTGCCCGGGCCTTACCGATATTGGCTGTTCGGATGCCGGGGGTGTTGGTGCAAGTGAAACAGTAAAACTTATCGATCTTACGGTGAATCAAATGTATTATTTCAGGATATTTGGATCTTCCAATGACGTTTCGAATAAAACCGGCACCGGCACTTACGATTTTTGCGGCTCTACGGGATTGGGTGGAGCTGTATTGGCTATTGAACTCAGCAATTTTACTGCCTCCAAAAAAAACAATGCCATACAATTGAATTGGTGGGCAATATCAGGTAGCGCTGATATGAATTTTGAAATAGAAAGAAGTAACAATGGCAATACTTTCCAGTCAATTGGTAAGGTAGCAGGCAGTGGTATAACGGCGCAGCTTACCCATTACAGTTATGATGATAATATCCCTTTCGCTACCAGGGTAAATTATTACCGCCTTAAGGAAGTGAGTAATAACGGTAATTTTAAATACAGTGCCCTGGTATCAATAAAGATGGGAAATAAATTAAAAAGTTCGGTAACCATTCTATCTACCCCCGTTGAGGATAAACTCAATGTGCGGATCAATTCAGACGCAGCAACCAATATACAACTGAAAGTAATTAATGACCTGGGGCAGTTGATCTTTAGCCAAAACGGCAGGGTAGTAAAAGGAGATAATTTTATAGCAATAACCGCAGCCCAATTGCTCGGCCTGGGGAAAGGCATGTATACGCTTCAGGTAAAGATGAATAATGAAACAATGAATACAAAATTTATAAGTGCCAGATAAGCATCCTGCAAACCTATCTCTTATATAATTAAAAAGGATGACAGCATTTGCTGTCATCCTTTTTAACAATGAATAGGGAGGTTTTAATATTTTTTCGCGATAGTATAATAAAAATATGTTGGCGGACTTACTACGCCAGCAGCAGTCATTTTTTCTTTCAGTTCTTTTGAATCCATAAATGCTTTTGCTTTTACCATATCAGTAACGGCAAAAACTATTCTTACCAGATGGCTGTCATCCACATCGTGCCCTATAACCCTGTCTACAAGGCCCGCATCCATCCTCATTTGCTTGTGGCTATCAAATTCTTTCTTCCAGGCATCCCAGTCTTTTACTTTGTGGGTGATCATTACACGCGTAGTTGAAGCAATGGAAGGCGTATCCGTTTCTACGTTTTCTTCATAAAACATCGTGGGCATTCCCATTACACCGCCCATCTTCATTTTTTCCTTGAGGTTGGGAGAAGAAGCCATTGCTTTCGCCTTGCTCACATCAGCCATTTTAAGCGCTACCATTACTGTATTGGAATCGCTGCCTAAGCCTCTTGCTATTACAAAATTACTCAAACCATTTGCCATACGTGCTGAATCATCAGATTCGTAGGCTGGTAACCATTTGCTGTAACTGGCTACTTTGTGCATTATCACCAGTGAATTCCAGGGTTTGATAGATGCAGGGGGTTCAGGAGTTTTTACCGCGGTAGTATCACCGGTAGTAGTGGACTCAGTTTTCTTTTCATCTGCGCCGTTATTACATGAGATAAAGAACAGTGCCCCCAGTAACAGGAGGGCTGCCAAAGATTTGAATTGCTTCATCGTTGTTTATATTTTAAAAATTAAGAATAAAAATCTTAGTGGAGTACGGGTTAATGATCTGATCAGGAGTAAATGCACTGTAAAATATAATTTATATCCCAGCAATGCAAGGAAATTGCCGCATAAAAAATAAATGTTAAGCACAAGGACTAACTTTGCCTCTTCATCTAAATGCCCAGCACAATGCAAAATATTTTTATTCACCATGTTTTTTTCTGGTTGAAAGAACCAGGCAACGGGTTAAGCAAAAAGCACCTCGTGGAAGGATTGCAAAAACTGTCCGAGGTAAAAACGATCCGTTCTTTTCATATTGGCCAACCGGCAGCTACCGGCAGGGCGGTCATCGATACCAGTTATTCCATTTCCTGGCTCATTAGTTTTGAAACTGCAGCCGGCCAGGATAGTTACCAGGCAGATCCCATCCACCTCAACTTTGTAAAAGAATGTGCGCATTTGTGGGAGAAGGTAGTGGTATATGATTCCATTGACCTGTAAAGAACTAAACTTCTTTTAATATAACAGCCGGATATACCTGCATAAAATCTTTCCATTGAATTTGCCTGAAACACTCCTACTGTCACTGCAGCATGTAAAAGGTTTTGATGAGGCTGCTTTTAAAGCAGTGCACCGCTCAGGGCAACAGGTAGCTTCCGTAAGAAGGAACCCGCATAAATTAGTTGATCCTGCGTTGCCAATTTTCAATATGGCAGTAGAAAAAGTACCCTGGAATTTGAACGGGTATTACCTGCGGGAGCGGCCATCGTTTACGCTCGACCCAGCGTTTCATGCCGGCGCTTATTACGTGCAGGAAGCCAGCAGTATGTTTTTAGAGCAGGCACTGCAACAAACTATTGACCTGGGGCAACCTTTAAAAATATTAGACCTATGCGCTGCACCCGGGGGAAAATCTACACTGATCCAGTCATTGATCTCAAAAGAAAGTTTACTGGTGAGTAATGAAGTGATAAAGACAAGAGTGAATATCTTAAGTGAAAATATTACAAAGTGGGGTGCAGCGAATGTTATCGTTACCAACAACGACCCCCGTGATTTTGAAAGGCTGGAAAATTATTTTGATGCCATCGTAATAGACGCGCCCTGTAGCGGGAGTGGTTTATTTCGTAAGGATCCTGCAGCAATAGAGGAGTGGAGTATAAAAAATGTTGAAGGCTGCAGCCTGCGCCAGCAAAGGATCGTGGCCGATGTTTTTTCTTCATTAAAAGAAGAGGGCATACTGATCTATTCTACCTGTTCTTATTCACAGGAAGAAGACGAAGCTGTTTGCGACTGGATAATGGAACAGTTTACTGTTTCCAGTTTACAGTTTACGCTTGATAAAGCCTGGGGTATTGTTGAAACCGAAAGCGAAAAATTTAAGGCAAGGGGCTATCGTTTTTATCCTGATAAACTAAAAGGGGAAGGTTTTTTTATTGCGGCATTTAAAAAATACGGAGCTGCAGCTTTTAAAAAGCAGGAAAGGAAAGAAAAAAACCTTTTTGGAAAAATAGCTAAAAACGAAATTGATATTATACAACCCTGGCTTACAAATGCAGGTGATCATTTTTTTATCAAACAAAATGAGGAACTCATTGCAATGCCACTGCATTTGGAAAATGACCTGGCATTGATACAGTCGTCGCTGTACATAAAAAAAGCAGGGGTAAGAATTGGCGCGGTGATCCGCAATGAATTAATCCCTCATCATGAGCTGGCCATGAGTGCCGTGATCAATGCAACGGTTCCCTTCTGTGAAGTTGACCTGGAAGATGCCCTGCAATACCTGCGCAAACAGGATATAAAAATTGATGGGGAGGTAAAAGGCTGGGCATTAATAAAATACAGGCAACTGCCGCTGGGCTGGGTAAAAATATTATCCAACCGGGTGAATAATTATTATCCTAAAGAATGGCGCATTCTTAATAAGTAAGACGATTCTTAACAACTTAATAGCCCCGTAAACCAACTAATTTTTGCATATTTGCAAACACAATGTTTTATATGATGAAGAAATTATTTTGCCTGCTGTTTTTAGTACCGTTTTTTGCCGTAGCACAAAAAGTTGTTACGCATAAAGTAGGCCCAAAAGAAAGCCTGAGCAGTATTGGCCGGTTATATAATATCAATGGCAGAGAGCTTGCGGATTACAATAAGATCGACTATAATAAAGGGTTGTCTGTAGGCCAAATATTAAAGATCCCCGCAAAAGCCGCTGACGCTGTTACTAACACGCGGGCAGTAAAAGAAATTGCTCCACCGCCCGTAAAAGAAAAGGCAGTAAAAGAAGCCCCGGCGGCACGTACGGTAACGCCGGCAAATATTAAAGGAGCACCCATTTATCATACGGTAGCTAAAAAGGAAACGCTTTATCATATCAGCACACTGTATAATAAAGTGCCCATTGCTGATATCAAAAAATGGAATAATCTTACCGGTGATGCGTTGAGCGAAGGCACAAAGCTCATCGTTGGTTATTCAAAAACAAAAGCTACAACTGAAGAAGATAAAGAAGTAAAAGCCGCGGTGGTTAAAGAACCTGCTGTAACAAAAAAGCCTGCCGAAAAAGATAATGTAGTAAACAGTAAACCGGTTAAGGGAAAAGAAGTAGCTGAAAACCCAACAGGAAAAAATGATCTGCCAAAAGTAACCGGTAAAACAGAAACTGTAGTAGCAGGGAATAGCAACTCACGGGCGACAGATTTTAAGGGCGGCATTTTTAAAAGTTTATACGAGGAACAGGCAAGGGGCCATTCTTTAATATCAGAGAACGGTACCGGTGGCATATTTAAAAGTACCAGTGGCTGGGAAGATGGAAAATACTATTGCCTACATAATACAGCTGCAGCGGGCACTATATTGAAAATTACCAATAACACTACGGGCAAAACTGTTTATGCAAAAGTGCTGGACCTTATCACCGATATCAGGCAGAACAACGGGCTGATTGTTCGTTTAAGCAATGCTGCTGCCGACGCATTGGGCGTTGCAGATAATAAACTGGATTGTACAATCAATTATTCAAAATAAAATTTATGAAGAAACTTTTTTTGTTAGCAGCAGGCGTTGCAATTTTTAGTGCTGGCGTGGCACAGATCGATGGAAAAGGGGATCTTCCACAATCGGTAAAACCCAAAGATGCGACCAATAAAGCTGGTGCTGATGATGCAAAAAAAATCAGTGCCAATTATTTCACTATTGATAAAGCTGTTGCTGCTACCAGCGTAAAGGACCAGGCGATGACGGGTACCTGCTGGTGTTTTTCAAGTACCTCTTTAATAGAAAGCCAGTGTTTAAAAAATAATTTAGGCGAACTGGATCTCAGTGAAATGTTCACGGTAAGAAATATCTATATAGAAAAAGCAAGGAATTATATTTTACGCCAGGGCCACGCGCAGTTTGGCGAGGGCGGACTGGGACACGATCTTATAAGGGCCATAGCTACTTATGGTGCGATGCCCGAAACTGTGTACAGCGGCTTAAAGCCCGGTCAGCACCAGCACAACCATGTGAAGTTGTCAGCTGACCTGAAAAAATACCTGGATAGTATGCTGAATTTAAAACCGGTACCTGCAAATTGGGTGGCTGGGTATAAAAATATATTGGATAGTGCTATTGGTATTCCCCCGCAGAATTTTTCTTATAACGGTAAGTCGTACACCCCGGCAACATTTGCAGATGAGGTATTGCATTTTAATGCCAACGATTACGTAAACATTACTTCCTTCACGCATCATGACTTCTACCAGCCCTTCATCCTTGAAGTGCCTGATAATTTTAGTAATGGCGCTTACTATAACATCCCATTAAATGAAATGATCCAGTTAACCAAAGACGCGGTGAACAAAGGTTATTCTGTGTTATGGGATGCGGATGTGAGTAATGATGGCTTCCAGCAAAGATTTGGTTCTGCTGTAAACCTGGAGAGTATACCGGGTGGTTTAAAAAGTAAAATGGACCTGATCAACGGCGAAGTGAAAGAAGAAAAACCTACTGCCGAAAAACGCCAGGCATTATTTGAAAACCTTACTACACAGGATGATCATTTGATGCATATCATAGGATTGGAAAAATCTAAAAGCGGCAATCCTTTTTTCCTGGTAAAAAATTCATGGGGAGACACGGGACCCAACCATGGTTATATCAATGTATCGGAAGCGTATTTTGCAATCAATACAATAAGTTTGATCATCCCAAAAGCTGCCTTGAGTAAATCTTTGCTGGAGAAGTTGAAAATTAAATAAATCTTTATAGGCGTCAAGACGGTTTGGAACCGTCTTGACGCCTATAAAAACTTGTACCCCCTTAAAAAATCTTCCACGTTCATTTTTTTCTTTCCTTCCAGTTGTAATTCTTTTACCAGCACATAACTATCAGCGCAGGTAAATTTTAAAAATGTTTTGCCATCGGTTTCATAATTACCAGCTGTTGTTTTTGCAACCGCCATTTGTTTTTCACTTTTAAATATCTTTAGCGTTTTGCCATCAAGCATAGTGAAAGCGCCGGGAAAAGGAGAGAGCCCACGAATTAAATTGTGTACCTCCGCTGTTGTTTTGGAAAAATCAATTTTACAGGTTTCTGTGAATATTTTGGGAGCATGACGAAGCGACGACGGACTACTGACCGGGGTTTGTAGTTTGTGGTCTGTGTGCTGCGGTCGTTCCTGCAATGTGCCATCTTCCAATCCACGCACCGTTTTAACCAGTACTTGAGCACCGATAGCTTTCATCGTATCATGTACCTCACCGGCCGTATCGTTTTCGCCAATGGCGAAACTTTCCTGTAATAGAATATTGCCAGTATCAATTTCATGTTGCAGTTTAAATGTGGTGACACCGGTTTCTTTTTCACCATTGATCACCGCCCAGTTGATGGGTGCTGCCCCGCGGTATTGCGGCAATAAACTGCCGTGTAAATTCACTGATCCCATTGGCGGCATATTCCAAACTACTTCAGGTAACATCCGGAACGCTACTACAATTTGCAGGTCGGCGTGCAGGCTACGCAGCTGCCCGAGGAATTCGGGATGCTTTAATTTCTCCGGCTGTAGTACAGTAAGCATATTGTTTACCGCGTATTTTTTTACGGCACTCTGCTGCAACTGCAAACCACGGCCACCGGGTTTATCGGGCGCTGTAATAACGCCTGCGATAGTATAACCTGCTTTTACCAATGCCTCTAATGAGGCTACTGCAAATTCAGGAGTGCCCATAAATACGATACGTAAACCTTTTTCTGTTTTGTCAATCATTTGTCAAATATAGACAGCGATCAGCAAAAAAACGCCGGGTCCGTTATTGCCCGGCGTATAATAACGTCTACTCAAGTCTTAAGCCTCATTACTCACGATTCACGTCTTACGATTCACTCCTCACAACTTCATCCACGTTGCAGCAACGGGAGTATTGGGTATTACCTTTCCGTTTCTATTTTTTGCAGGTGTACTAGAAGCAGGCCATATTTTTTCCTGTGCCAATGGGGAATTATTTACGGGAGTGCCGTTTTTTTTTGTACTATCAATTTTTTTTACCTGGGAAAATACAATACAACATACCACAGTAAAGGCTACCGTTACAATTAGGCTTTTCATGCTTTTGTTTTATTAGGTTACTACCCAAAACGAAGTTGTTTTTCGGTTAGTATGTAGCAATACAAATAAACAGTTTGAGATTAAAGAAGCATTTTATATGTCGGGAGAAATTGTAGTTGCTTTACTACTTTATTATAAAAAATATAAATTTATAGGGCATCCTGTGCTATTATTTTTTCTTTCCTGGTATCGGAATTTTAAAAATAACTACGGGGTATTTTTCGGTTTGTATTCCTGTAATTTTTTTTCTTTGTACTCCTGCACGTATGTTTTTTCATTTAGCATAAGGCCAAAAGCGATATCTCTTGTGATATGATATACCATATGACCAGACCAGTAGGGAGAAGGAAGACCATAAACATTATCCTTCAAAGCCATATTGGCTGTATATTGCTGCAGTGTGCTCATCAGTGCAGTTCGGGCAAGTCGGAATTCTATAACAGGATCTTTTTCTGGTGAAAAAACAAATTTTACCGGTTTAGCTCCATCAAAATGATCGGCCACAATAGAGCTTGTTGTTAAGAAAGTTGCATCCAGCGTAACTAAAAAACGTTTCATTACCATGTTCTTCTGAATGTCGTAAGTTTTTAAATCACTCCAGGGCACATCGGAACTGGTGGAATCCATTAATCTTTTTACCCAGTCGATAGAAGCCCTTGTAGCAACTTCTACTGCTTCAATATTTAAATTCCTGTTAGAACAATCTTTATTTAAATCGCCATGATTTAATTTTCCTTTTTTTGAACCGTCCGGATAGGCGCCGGTGGAAAGATTTAACCGCATTCTTTCTGCGGTTGCTGTTTCAAACCATATAGGGATGGCAGTTTTTTGGCCAAGTGCGATATACCGGTTTACCCAATTGGAGTGCGAATAAAAATCCTGTACGGTATGCAGGCTCGCACCGATGATATTGTACAGTACAATTTGCCTGAATCCCGGTTTTACGTCGGGCGACACTGCATATTTTCTTAAAGCTCTTATAGTATTATTTAAAAGAAGGTTCCAGTTACTTTCAATGTCTTTCAATGTAAATATCGCATCAAAATGCATGTATTCGTAAGAAGGGTCTGCATTCAGGTGCAGCGCACTTAAACCTGCATCATTGAGTTTTTCGTTTGCAAGTGTAAAGGCGGGAAATATATCTGTAAGATAATTAGAAACCTGTGTTGCTAATCTTGCATCAGGCGAAAAGCCATTTGCTACCATGGCTTTACGGGTACACTCTGCATGCCACCATGTATCAAATGCCATAGCATTAATTGAAAAGGAAAGGCAAAGGAGCAAGAATAATTTTTTCATGAGTTAATTTTTATAATATTGTTTTTTTATTTCCGGTATCAATTCAGTTAATTTTTTTATTCTTGTTGCATCGCTGGGATGAGTGGATAAGAACTCGGGTATCTTATTTTTATCTGTTGCCGACATACGTTGCCAGAATGGTATTGCTTCTGCAGCATCATAGCCAGCCATACTCATAAATATCAAACCCAATTTATCTGCTTCGCTTTCCTGCATGCGGCTGTTGGGCAATGCCAGTGCAAGATTGGAACCGACAACATACAAAGCCAAAAACAATGTTTGCGTTTCCTGTTTTTTTTGTTTTAATGCTTCTTCCAAAACCAATCCGCCCAAATTGATCAACAGGCCCGTACTCATTCTTTCGTTGCCATGGCGTGCAATGGCATGGGCGATCTCGTGCCCCATAACCACTGCTAATGCATTTTCATTTTGTGTTACAGGAAGCAGGCCGGTGTATACCACCACTTTACCGCCAGGCATACACCATGCATTGATCACGTTTTCATTGATCGTATTGTATTCCCACTTAAAACCTGCAATGTCTTTACTCATATTGTTCTGTTGCATATAGTCGGTAACAGCCTGTTGTATTTTTTTGCCCACTCTTGTTACCATCTGCGCTCTTTCATCGTATTGACTCAATGTGGCGCTGGCCTTTACTACAGAATCATATTCGGTAAATGCCATAGCTTGTATCATGGCATTGGGAACAAGGTTGAGTTGCTTGCGGCCGGTTACCGGGACTGTTTTACAGGCATGAAAAATAATGCCTATAAACATTGCCAATAAAACTTTTTTCACCTTTTTTAATTTAGATGATAAAAATATTCTTTCCGGAGGCTGTTACAATCCCCTTAAAAGGGGAATTTTTTAAAATTTTCGACCGTAACTATTATAGAATACTTTAAAAGGTATTTCGAAACCTCTTTTCTTTTAACGGCGACTGTATTAACAACAAAGCAACAGCGCAGCGTCACTTACCACGAACAAAAAAATTCGCCGCTGCAACTGTCTGGCTAAAGCAATAACAGAAGAGCCTTGTAAGTTGACACAATTTTCTTTCTTATACCTTCGATCGGTACTACGAATATCCCGGAATAGCCGGTTTAAAAATTTGTCCATTCTCTTCCGGTATCCCCATCATAACCGTACTTGCGTGATACAGCTTGCTTTCCGGAAGAATTAGATTGATAATAGGTCCAGCCGATGCGGGTGGCTTGCAGGGAGACTGCGGTAGTCATGCTATTATTGCAGCCCATCGTTTCTGTGCAGGAGAGTACGGTAACCTGTTGCATCATGATAGTGTAGCTAATGGAAGGCGCCCCGCCGCCATTGGGTACAAGGGCATGTACTTCGGCAATAGAAAGTGGCTGTCCATTGGCCATAGCTCTTTTCAGGTCGGCAGACGCACCACTAACGGGCATGGTAAAACTAAACTGGGTATTATTTTTTCCACCTGTATTGGTGCTGTTAGCCTGGATCCATTTTTCATGGCCTTTCGATGTCGACTCGCCGGTTATCTGTTGTCCCTTGCCGTCAATAAGTTTAATATATACTGAAGTGGTTTGCGCAATACTACAAAGCGGAACCAGTAAAAAAAGTAAAATAATTGTACGCATGATTGATGATTTTAAAATTCAATAATTATTTATGGAGGGGGTCGTTAAAATGTTTTTAGGTTACTCCTTTTTTCCAAAACCTGTTTCGCCAATCCACAAAACTCTTGCCCCTTTGATGCAAACAAACTGTACATTGTAAGTTTTCGGTTTGCCTTCGATATCAGAAAAACTTACCTGCCAGTTATTGATCACTGTAAATTTGCCTGCTGATTTTACACTTTGAAATTTAATATTGCCTACAAAACCACTGGCTACGCCAAGATCCCATTTGTACGTATTACCCGCTCCAAATTCAAAATTTTCGTTAGAAGCATGTGTGTCCGCACCTGCACTTGCACCGGTATTGGCATTTACGTATTGCGTCATACCGGTAAAATTGCTCGTCCATTTTCCTTTAAGATCAGCAGCGGCAACGGCGAATTTATTGTAGTTAACCATGTTAACCATTTTATCCCAACCGGAACCGGATCCAAAATTTGCGGCGGCATTTTCAAAATTGCCAAACTCCAGCTCAAATGTTTTTTTATCGGGTGTGATGAACTCCATATATTTTCCTGAGCCGCTGGAAAAGTTTTTTTTGAAAAGTACCACATGTACTGTTTTGGCAGTGGTGTTTTCCGTCATATCAGCTTCGCCGAACTCAATCGATTCCCAGCTCCCGGATGACTTAAATTCCATATTAGTAGCACTGCTGTATCTTGGGGCAACTAATATATCCCACGCATTTTTTAATCCGTCCAGTAAAACAGAATTGTAGGCATCCGCAGCTTTGTTGGGATAGTGGATTAATACTTTAATATTCCCTTTTGTTACGGCTACCCAATCTTCCTGTACGGTACTCGTCCAGCCATCATCAAAATTGGTAGTGGTAAAAGCAAATTCGGAATTAACAGGTGTACCTGG
>JBBRCB010000008.1:0-149431 GCA_038205215.1 Chitinophagales bacterium
AATTTTGAAACAGCCTGTACCACAGTGCCATCCTCTAAAGTTACCATGGCTGTAATTGTGCCAAAGCCTCCATAATCATAACTGATGATATTTACCGGCACATTCCCTTTTCCTTTTTTACTAACGGCTTTACTTTCTGTAATGCTTTCAAAATCAATTTTTGCATTGGCAGATTGATCAAAGCGCAGGTCGGTTTTTTGATCTGCTTTTTTTTCATCCGGAAAATTCATACAAAAACCCACCTCGTCCGAACTTTTTAAATTCCATTGAACAGTATAAGGAGCTGTTAACGGTTGTGATGGATTTTTTTTGTTAAGCAGTATTACTTTTAAACCTATAGAATTTCCCTTCTCTGTTTCACCGGTTAATGCGGGCCCAACAGGCAGCCATTTTTTATATTGCTCGTCATTAACAGGCACAATTACCACATCAAAATCTGTTTCCTTCATAATAGTTACATGGTATTGGGTGGTGGTGGTACGGGTATCTGTTTCGCCCGGTTGAATGGGTTTGTTATCGGTTTCTGTTTTTCCTCCATCAATGATAAAACCATTTTTTACTACTTTAATAATATCTTCGGAACTGCCAATATCACTGGTGTAAGCACCAAAGTCTTCTTTAATCTCATAAGAAAAATGCCTATCAGGTTCACCGGCGAGGTGATACATATTATTTTGATAGCTGCCCACCTTGTTAAACCGTATACCTGCATTGATACCACCTTGTGCCATTTTTGGATCATATTCAAATTCTATTCCCTGTTCCGATTCATCAGGTTTTCCTTCATACTTATCTGTTCTATCTTCCGTAATCCCAACACCCGGAAATTTTACTTTATACTCCGTGTTTTCACTTACACTTCCGGTTATGGAAAATGAAATCACTTTATCCGCAGGCGTTTGTATAATTACATGGCCATTATCAAAAGAAGGCTCACCATCAATTAACATGGTTACTGATGCCTGCATTTTAAGAGATCCTGTTGACTCAATATATGGAGACTGGCGTGAAGAATTTATTGTTTTGGAGTAATTGAATGTAACCCTCCATTTAAAACCACCTTGTTTTTTGTTTTGGAAAAAGGGTAAACATAAAGCGGATAAAAAAAAAGGGGCTAAATATTTCATAGTTCAATAAAATTTAAAAGGGATTATTTTAAAATTGGCTTAATCGTTAGGGTTTGATTTTACAGTAATTTGCCCGTAACAGTTATCGCTTGGCTTAGTGCCGCCCAGGTGTTCGGTATAAGAAATTACGTTTCCCTTTCCATCTCTTGTATTCACCCGGTAATAATAGGGCCCCGATTGATCTTTGCGGCAATAAGAATTGCGTGGTACAAGTTGTTGTTGCACATTATTTCGTTCCGTAAGATTATAATATCTCATCAGGCAGCTAGTGACACCATTGTTAGCGCCTGCACTTCGCTCATCATGATTGTCATTATCGGATGCACCAGCAACCGGCTCATGATGGTGGATGCCGATACAATGGCCTACCTCGTGTTTCACACTTGAAGCAATCTTTATTTTTACCGCTTCATTAAATACCAGCTCGCCCGACGTTGTTTTCACAAAAGCCAGGTTAGCGGCAATTGCATTTCGAAAGATCTCTATTTTCAATAACCGCTTAATAGGGCTTTTTGTGGAGTAGGCTTTACTGGTGCCATCATTGTATGCAATACTGTCGGCACGTGTGGGATTTGGATTGTTTGCAAAATCATACTCGGCCTTTGTAAAACTACAGGCCGTCATCAGGGGATCGTATGCATATGTTCTATCGGAATACATCAATACCATACAGTATTGCTCGCCGTAGAAATAATCGTTTACCTTATTAAAATTAACCCAGCGGCTACCCGGTTTTTTAATGTTATCGGGGTAATACAGGAACTGCTTTTTATCATAGGATAGATAATGCCAATTGAGGTCGGAAGGATTATCCTTTTCATAATTATCTTTGAAAAGATCATCCTTATCGTACACAAATGCGTCTTTTTTGTTGGGGTCTGTCCTTAAAAAATCTTCTTTTTCTGTAGCCTGCGTTTCATTATCCGCATTGATATGAACAGCAAAGCCCCGGTATTCTTCAAACAAAGTATAGCCATCTCCATTTTCTCTTTGTTCCGTTGGTTCGGCATCTTCATCCCATGTTAAAGGGTGTTTTTCTTTATTATTATTTTCTTCCCAGGCATCAGCCAGTTTGTTTTCATCTTTATCTAAGGGAATGGTAAGATATTGCTTTCCGGTTTCGGCATAAGAAACTGCATTAATTATAGTGCCGTTATTCAAAGTAATTACAGCAGATAGCTTACCCCAGGCTGCATAATCCATACAGATTATTTTTGCTGCAGCATCGCCCCCAAAAACATTATTGGCAACAGCATCTGTATTATTAACAGCATTAAATGCCTTGTTTTGTTTCATATCGGGATTAAAAATCAAATCAGGAGTAATATCAGGACTCTGGGAATATTCAGGATAATTATTACAAAAGCCGGGATAGTTGGTAACATTGCCCAAATGCCAACTGACATTCATTTTACCGGGGTATTTATAAAAAGGGTGGCCCTTTGCATGAACATCTATATAAAATTGTAAACCAACATCGCCTTCTTTATCGGCTTTACCATTAACCGTTGGCCCTGTTGGCAACCAGTGTTCATAATCGCAGTGGTAGGGTGTAATTGCTGCTTCATATATTTCCTCAGGCTCACCAATATAAGCTATCAAATCTTCTGTGCTGGTGCTGGTTGTTTCGCCATGTTCATTCTTTTCTTTTGTTTCTTTATAATAACTGATCCGGTAACCGGTTTTGGTTTTAGTTAATTGTAAATAAGCTGCGTTGGAGTCCTTCTGCATACCTTCGTAACCGTACAATGATTTTGATATATCAGTAGTAGCGCCTGCGCCTCCGGAAATTGTACTCTCAATAATTGTTGTGTTACCTTCTGTTGTGAAAGTTTGTGTGGATGCACTTGTACCGCCAATGCCTACGCTTCCAAATTTATTGCCTGGTTCGTAATTAAAAATGAAACTGATATCAGGAACACCTTTTAACTTTTCGCCCGGAAAGGAATACGACATTGTTCCATTCAGGCTACGATCTTGATTTACCTGTAAAAAAAACTTATTATAATTACCATTGCTTAAAGCTGAGGCGCCGCCTGGCGGCATTTGCATCATTGGATTTGGTTGCGTTGCCTGCTTAGATGATTCGCCAGGTAAAAAATTTTTACTGGAAACGATGATACTTCCGCCGATGCCCTGTATCATGGGCGCATTGTTATTGCTACCTGTAAGCGTGAGCATTGAGGTACCCGTACCGGTTGTTTTTTTTGTATAACTGAAACTCATTTTTACTGTTGAGAGCGAATAATTATCCTGTGCAAATATTTGGTTTACAACAGACCCGTTAATACAAATAAGCAGGAATAAAAAAAGAGGTTTCATTTAATTATTATTTGCTTTTAACACATAAAATTTACCGGTAACGTATCCTGAAGTATGATTGCCATTGTTGGCAAAATACATTCTCGACATAAGTTCTCCCCTAAACCCATCCTTTGTTACTTCAGTGATAATTACCTGCCCTGCGCAGGACGCATCTACATCGTTATCATCTTTTTTTTCGTGCCCGCATTCGCATGCTTTTTGTAGTGGAACACTTGCAAAAGTTACTCCTTCCGGTAAATAGACAATATTGTGAGCGCCCTTGGCAGGCTTGCCTTTAAAATTAATTACAATGACGGCTGATGGGTTAGGGTGTGGTGTAACATTATAACCTGAATTTACTCCTTCACCCACTTTGGTTATTTGTATACCAAGCTGCGTAAATTTAATGGTTGACAGATCATTTTTTTCATCATAAAACAAACTGGCATTGCTGGTGATACCGTTAAAATTTACATTGCTTTCTATTTGAGGAGCAGTTTGATATTTTTTCATTTTATCAATTTGCTGTTGCAGTTTAGCAGCCTGTGCGGCTGGGATGCGGGAATCAATAGGCAATACAGAAGCTCCACCGGGATTATTGCTGATGAATTTTGTATGATCAAACCCCGCTTCTGGCATTACTAATTCAAAAGCAGTTTCGTTTTGTACGATGTAAAGTGTACAGTATAAAATTATTTTTGGTAAGCCGCCGCTTACGGTTTTATCATCATTTTTAGGGATTAATTCAACTGAAACCTGTACTACTGTCTGATCTGTCGATTTAGGAATGCTGGCAGGTGCTGAATAAGTAAATGAAATTGTAGCGGCACTATTAAATTTCAGCTTACCGCCACCCTGTAATATTTTATATTGGCCTACTGCATAAACAGGCTTGCTGCCATTGGGAAATGATTTCTCGTTTGGATAATTATTTACAACAGTTCCGTTATCGAATTTTACGTTTAGTGTTGTATTATCGCTTACTTCCACAATGGCCGGCTCTGCAATCAGGTTATATTTAAAAGCACTTTCGGCATTGTTTTTTTGTGCCTGTGCAAAAAATATGGCTGCAAAGATGAAGACGGTTATAAAACAGATTTTTTTTATCATCGTATTAAATTTTTGTGATGCCTAATGCAGTTTCTTCAATTTTATTTTTCCTGTAATTGCCCGTTATTCATAGTTAATATTGTAATACAGGTGATGTCTGCCTTAACAGCAACTCCATCGCTGGTCTTTCCTTCAACATGAACCACTTTGCTTCCTCCTGTCTCTGCAATGGTTAATTTGCCACTGCCTTGTTTCTTGCCTCCAATGGAATTATCGCTGCCATTTATTTCATAAGCCTTTCCTTGTAATCTTTTACCAAAAGCTACTTTAATATAAAATTTATCTGTGCCTGATTTTGCAGCCTCATAATCATCCACCATTAATTGCAGGCTGCTGAATTCATTATCTGCCTTGCCACTTACAGAATATTGATTGCCGAAAGACTTTTCGCCGGTAAGCCCCATACTGCATGTGGGTTCTGCTGAACCAGCCGAATAACTTCCGGCATTTGTGCCACCTGTAAGCGTAACTGTTATTTGCGTACCCGCTGTTCCTGAACCGGCAGGCTTTTCGGTTACTGTTGCTGCTTCGTCAGCTTCTTTTGTTGCGGTTTTTGTAGTGGTTGCATTATTGCAGGAGAAAAGAAACAATGCGATCACCGGTACAATTATTTTTTTCATATATGGTTTATTATTGATTGTATTCGTTTACAATATTCCACCACACTTTTAGCTGGTGGCTCTCCTGCGTTACAAAAGGGTAAAAGAAATCCTTGTCCTTATTTTTTATCTTTTCTGCCAATACTGGTTTATCAGCAACAATAGCACTTACTCTTGTATCAAATTTTGGTGTGAATTTATTATCTGTGAATTGGTATATTTTATCATCTGTTGTATTGGGTAATTGAACCAGGTACAGCAATACATCTTTATAATCAATAGTGCCATTGGAATTTTTAGTGTTGGTATGGCTAAAATATTCATACATCGACATTTTACTACCGTTAGGCGTTAGCCGCTTTACCATTGTTTTTTTAAATGCTGTAGCAACAGCACCACCGCCTGCTAAAAATTTGGGTTCATAATAGCTGTCACCCATTTGAAAACCTTTGATTTCTTCGGGTTTAAAAAATTTATCTTTTTTTGAGCCATTCTCAAAAAAGTGAATACCGATATCATTATTCAAACTCCAGTTCTTTTTGGCGAGATACAACTTTCCATAGACAGGGGTAGAGTCATTGATAAATAATGTCGCCTGTTGGGCATAGTTATTATTTACCGGTTGATCCGGGGCAAAAACTACCGGGCGGTTTGGATCTGCATTAATGGCAACATTACTGTTATTGGTATTGCTAAAATTTCCCTGGTTGCCAAAATGGTATAAAGCAAGGGTATTGCCATCCGATGAATAAGAATTGGGTGGCTGAAAGTTAGAAGTATACCTTGCGATATTAGAAATTCTTGCATCGCCAAAGGATGATTGACAGGCAAAATTGCTGTTGTTGAAATTACCTGCGAAATTATGATCAAGAGATGCGGCTCCGAATGTGAGCGGCGCATTCATCGTGTTTAACTGCCTGCCGGAAACTAAGGAACCCACAATATTTCCATCAACATATAAATTTATAGTTTGCCCATTGTTTACTGCTGCAATATGATGAAAGAAATTATCATTCACACGGATACTGGTAGAAAGAAACTGCTGATCGGTATTTAAATTGGATAATCCTTCAAACATACCGATATAACCATTGTTGACGGTGATACCAAAATCGCCTGAATTATCACCATTGGTTTCGTTGCCGAAAAGATAAGGCCTTTGCCAATAAATATTGTTGCTTTTAGTTTCACCTGTTTTTGCCCAAAATTCAACGGTAAAAATATTGGCGCCATTTAGCAAACCGGCCTGTGTAGTGCTGTACTGTGCCTTTACATAAGACGAACAAGCGATTAAAATAATTACTACTGCTAAAACTATTTTTTTCATACAATCACATTTTATTGTTTGCTGATTAAACTTTGTAATACATCAAAATTGATATTGGCAATGGCTTTATCAATAAGGTCTCTGCCACCTTCGATTTTTATAACGATATTATATACTGATAATTTATTACCATTTACGGGGTAAATGGCTTTGGTATTCAGTGCGTCAAACCCGGCACCCGCCTTGCCTGCAACAGGTGTAGTATACTTTCCAAAATAAATATTGTACCTATTGGCAAGCCAACTGTCATCAGTATCTTTTACCTGCCCGCTAAAAATTTCAAATGCTGCTCCTTTTATTTTATGTTGTACGGCAGTGTTATTTTTATCGGCAAGCTTTACATCGGTTAGCGTTGTATTATCAGGGTTTAAATAAACGTAGATGTACAAATTATTTTCTACCTCTAATTTTTTAATATCCGGAGAACCGCTGCTCATACTGGTCATTATGCTTGTTGCAGCTTTTGTATATTGCTCCATTGTTATTTTTTTAGCTGCCACCTGTTTATATAAGGAATCCATAATTGCAGTTTGCTTTTTTGTATTGGCTTGTGCATCTTCAGAAGCAGTAGTATTCAGTTCTGCAGGTATTCTTATCATTCGGACACCATATTTATCATCGCTGGTAAAATATTTTTTTTGGGCATATACGCCCGTAAGCGAATTATGGTAATTGGTAGAGGAACAATAGGGCCTGTCGTAAGCCGGCACATCAATATTAGCATGGCCAGCTATCATAGAAATATTGATAGCACCTGCAGTATTACTGTTGTTACTTACGTTACTAAATAAAGGAGACAGTGATTTTTGTACTGCATCAAAAACTTTGTTGTTGAGGGCATTCTCACAATCGGATGCAGTACGAACCATACCATTATCTTCATCAAAAACATTGGCATAAATGGTAGCATCGCAATTGCAACCCGGCAACAAATCAGACTTGTCATATTTTGGTTCTCTATAGAAATGTGCTGTTGCATTTATGGTGCCTTTTTCTCCTTTTGCATCATAGCCTTCTCTTTTTAACCGCTCTGCCTGGCCACTAAGCGTAAAAATAATTTCGGCTGGCGTAAAACTTACAATGTGCACCTTCATCGGTTTGTTAGCCGTTTTGTTTTGTACATCATACTTAGGAGCTGCTACGGTATATATTGCGTTGCTAAAATCGATGGATGTAGAATCATTGGATGTGCCGGTATACAATTCAAAATCGTTGGTTGATTCACTTATAGCAATAAATGCGGCATCGGTATTGCCATAGCCCTGTTCGGGCTGAATGGTTAGATGCCTGCTTCCATTACGTGGGCTTGTAACCCAATAGCCATGGGAGTTGTTGAATTTAAATACTGGTTTTGAAAACTTAAAGGTAACTGGTTTTGAGGCAATATCGTTAGGCGTAAATGTAGCGGTAATGTTGCCTACCTGTGCCTGTGTAGAATTGGCACACGAAAAGAAAATTATTGATAGAAAAAATATTTTTTTTACTGGTTGCATGGTTGATTATTTTATCACTTCTAATTTTACTTCTTTAATAATTGCTTTACTTCCCTGGTGTGTTTCTCCGCTGCTATTGGTTACGTTAAAGCCAAAATTCATTTCGCCTTTTAATGCTTTACTGCTTTTCCATACCGGGTTGCTGATTTCGTTGCTAAAGTTTACCAATAAGATTGCCTTTGTATAGCCATTCGGTGAGGGTAATATTTTTTCTTCTCCAGCGGGTAGTTGCAAATACCTGCTTGCCGATTCGTCGCTATTATCGCTGATGGGGTCGAAGCTGCCATTAAATGAAAACACGTCATTGCCCTGCGGCGAAAATTTATAGGTAATGGTTAATTGAATTTTTGCATATGCAGGTACAACAACAGGTAAACCTTCCGATATATCTACCATCGGCCGCCAGTTGGCCAATAGGCCCTCGCTGCGGCATTTATTTTTTACAGGCAATACTATGCTGTCTTTTGTAAGTACTACATTTTTACAATCAGGCGCATTGTTGGTATGCCATTTGGTAAATAATGGTAACGCTACCCGCTGTGCGTTTGTGAAGGTTGTAACAATTAACAGTAAAATAAGCAGGCTATTTTTTTGCATCAGTTTTGCTTAAAAAATGAAGATGACTAATACCGGTAAAGAGCAGAACTTCATCATGATGTTTATTTACAGGTTATGTTTAATAACCGGGTAATTAATAAGTGATACTGTTGGATGTAAGCAGATCAGGTGAAAGTATAATCAACGTAATTCTAAAAAGTCCATTTCCTCCATTTCCCATATCGATAAGTACCGTATCAGTTCCGGTGCCATTCGGTATTATACTTCCTGGTTTATAAGCGGGTGGTATGGTAGCACTGCCTGTGGTGATGATTGCCCATTTATAATTAATGGTACCGGTACCTGAGGAGCTGATGCTGCCTCTAAAATGATATACATTTGCACCAGGCTTACCTGCATGAGGAGGTATACTGGTGACAGAATCCTTTACTATGGTAACTGCACTAACGGTAGTTAATTTCACCGCTGCAGTTGGTGCCACGAAACTTGTTTTTGGCGGGATGGTATTTTGCGCATGTAGTGGAATGCCAATGAAGCAGGCAAAAGCTAACAGTATTAATTTACATTTCATAAAAAATCTTTTTATAAAAGCTCGATTATTTTTTTACAAATTCAACACGCCTGTTATTGGCTTTTCCTTCGGGACTGGTATTATCGCTGATCGGTTTTGTTTTACCGTAACCCTTTGCCGTTAATCTTTCGGCACCAACACCCATACTTATTAACTGTACTTTTACAGCGTCTGCTCTTGCCTGTGATAATTTTAAATTCAGGGCATCGTCACCATCACTGTCTGTATGGCCACCTACTTCAAATTTTACTTCCGGGTTATCTTTCATAATCTGCACGATGCCATTCAATGTGCCCATACTTTCGGGTTTGATAATGGCTTTGTTTACATCGAAGTTGATACCGTGGGTTATAATTTTTGTATCGGTAAATTTTTTGCCCAGCATGTTCATACCTGCGCCATCGGCTATACGAACATTAGTGAAAACCAATGGCCCATCTTGTGAACCTATACCTCCTAATCCAAGCATCGCAGGTATTAAATTACTATTAGGCACCACTACCACTCTTGCCTGATCTACATAAACTTTTATTTGTTTATTTTTATAAGCTATAGCAATATGATGCCATTTGTTTAAAAAGTTTTCGCCTATCATATCAGCCGGGTAGTTACCAAGTAACGTTTTATTCTCTGTACCTTCTGTAGTGAGGTAAGTTACTTGAGCATCGTTATTACTTAGCGCTATTCCACCAAGATCACCGTTTGTTTCGGTTTGTAAATATATTTTTATCCCGTATGCTTCGTTGTTTTTATAATAGTCAAACTCTACTGTCCATTCGGTATTCAAATACTTTTTCTTTTTCATTAAGGGTGTTACCCATCCTGCGTTTCCATCAGTTATTAAAAGGGCAGTTTTATCGGTAATTTTATTTACAACAGCCTGGCCGCCTTGCAGCTCCCAGTGTGTGCCAAATTCTCCAATGACATCAGTGGAGAAATCATCTTCAAATAATACTGTTTGACCGGGTATAAAATCGTAGTTCTGGTATATTTTTAAATTAACCGGGGCGGCCGCGATGGTGGTATCGATTGGCTTTGTGGTTTGCTGGGTATTGCTGTTTTGTGTAGCCCCTGTTGTTGTAGTATTGCCGGATTTACCTGCATTTTTCACACCAGATTCTGTTTTGTCCAGGCCATTATCGATAGCATGATCTACTTTTTGATCGGCACGTTGTGAAGTTTTATCTTTTACTTTATTACCGATCTTTTTAAGTAATTGAGCATACCCGCTAAAACTTATGATGGATACAGCAAGCAGCGTTGTAAATAACTTTTTCATGATTTTATTTTTTTACGGAAATTTTTAAATGTTGGTATTTATAAATTGATTGTAATAGTATCTAAATGTTGGTGTGGATTGCCAATGCTCACTACAAGTGTGTAATTACCGGTTGGTAAATGACTGACTTCTAATTTTTCGGTAAAGCTGTTCTCAAAAAAATTCATTACAGTTTTGCTCAGCACAATTTGACCTGACATATTCAGCAACTCGTAATGAACTTCTGTGTTAAGTGGAAGTTTTTGTTTTAACACAACCTGTTCCACCTTCCTGATGAATTCCACTTCTGCTTTTGCCATGCCCTAAAATAAGTGTAAGAATTAAAGCATTACAATGGGTAATGAATAAGTGGCAGGTTTAAAAAATAAGTGGTGGGGGAGAGATCAATTATGTAAGACGTTGAGGAATTCCTGTTTTTTTCTGCGGCTAACTTCGAGCTCTTTTTGATTACTTAGAATAACGCTGCCGCCTTCTCCCTTGATATATTTGGCAACATATTTCAGGTTAACCAGGTACGCATGGTGTATGCGGAAGAAACGATGTGCTGATAACAGCTCTTCGTATTCTTTTAAGTTTTTTGTAGCAACAATTCTTTTATTATTGGTAAGATAAACCAACGTATTGTTGGCACTTGCTTCGCAATATAAAATATCATCCACATTAATAAGATCAATGGAAGTAAGCGAAGGGATGGCAATTTTACCTAACTCTGTATTACCAGGTTTGGAAGCGGTAAGTAATTCGCTTAGCTGCTCGTGTGTAGTTGACCGGGATGATTTGAATAATTTTTCAATTGTTTGTTTTAATTCATCCAGGTCAATTGGCTTTAGTAAATAATCAAATGCATGAAACTTGATAGCTTTTAAAGAATAATGATTGTGTGCAGAAACAAATACTACTTTAAAATCAATTACATTCAATTCGCGTAATAATTCAAAGCCGCTTTTGCCGGGCATTTCTACATCCAAAAAAACAACATCCGGCTTATGGGTGTCAATTATTTTCAAACCTTCGTCTGCATTGGCAGCAATACCTATAATGCTTAATTGCGGGGCATGCAAGGCTAAAAGCTGCCTTAAGATACTTCTGCCTTTTGGTTCGTCGTCTATAATTACTGCCCTTAACATTTTTAATTATACGGTAAATGTATGATAACTTTTGTACCGCAGGCACTGCCATCTTCATTAAGTTTATCAATGATTTCAATGAAGGAAGCATGGGAATAATTCTGTAGCCTTTCTTTGGTAATATCTAAACCCATGCTTTGTTTATCTGGCCGCCGGGGTAGTTGTGCAGCAGCCTTTCGGCCAATACCATTATCTTCAATCTGTATACCAATGCCATTATGTTCATCATTAAAAATTAACTGGATACTTTTTTTACCCGGCTTATTTGCCAATCCGTGCCATAGCGCATTTTCTATAAACGGCTGAATGATCATAGAAGGAATTTCTATTTGCGGATTAGGACAATTATTTTGTATAATAAAAGTAAATTCATCAGTAAAGCGAAGTTGCTCAAGGCTTAAGTACCATTGCATTAATTCCTGTTCTTCCTTAATCGATACGGTTTCTTTACCGGAGTTTTCCAATATACGACGAACTAATTTAGAGAACTGTGATAGATAGCTGTAGGCAGCATCCGTGTTTTTTGAAATAATACATTCCTGTATGCTGTTAAGGCTGTTAAAAATAAAATGTGGATTCATTTGTGCCCTAAGTGCTTTCATTTCCAGTTCACTCAATTGCTGTTGTAAGGCAGCCTTTTTTTGTACGCTGTTTATTCTTCGTTTAAATATCCAGTATATGAAAAAAGCTGTTATAAATAAACAGGAAAAAAGAAACCAGGCGGTTTTCCAAAATGGGGGATGAATAACAAAATGAACGGTAATATTTTTTTCTGTAAAATCTCCATTGGTATTGGCTGCACGAAATAAAATGGTATAATTTCCGGGTGATAGGTTGGCATATTGCAATTCGCCTTTGTTGCCCACATATCTCCAGCCACTATCAATGCCTTTCAGCCTGTAATAATATTGATTGCGAAATGCATTGGTATAATCAGGTAGAGCCCATTCAAAAAATATATTGTTATTGGTATAGTCAAGATCAACTGTTTTGCCTTCGGTAAAATTTACATCATTGCTGTTGGCGGTAAACCTTGTGATTAAAATATTGGGCACAGTTTGTACAGCAGCAATTAATTTGGCAGGGTCAAAAGTGGTTAGGAATGATAAAGCACCAATAAGCATTTTTCCATCAGGCAAACAATAAAGCGTTCCATTCAGGTCGTTGTTATATATGCCATCAGCGGTAGTAAAACGTTTAAAAATATTTTTGTCTTCATTGTAAAAGATTAAACCATTTTTTGTGGCAAACCACCAGTTACCATTTAGGTCGGGAGCAAAATCATAGACTTCCTTTTCAATTTCGGGAGGGAAATTTATTCTTATGCAATTCTTTTTATCTTTCCACTTTACAATAGTGGTATTGGCGACCGTGTAAAAATATTGCCTGATTTTATAGATACGTGCAGTGTGAACGCCGGCACCAATCAGGTTTACAAATGGTTTACTGAAACTATTGGTTTTTCGATCGTATAAGATAATACCTTCATCAAGATCGCACAACCAAATATTTCCTTCATCATCTTCTGCTGCGTCGGCGATTACCAATTTCTTTTTAACGCCTGCATTGGTAGAAAGCCCATCCAGGATTTTGATACAACGGCCCGTAAGGGTATCCATCTGGAAAATGCCTTCCCTCCATGGGAAAACCCAAAGTGTTTTTTTATTGTCAAAAAAAATATGGTTAATAAAATTCCTGGGTAATGAAGTACTGTCTGCATCCTTATGTTCAAACCATTTGGCATTGCCGGAAGTAAGATCAAAATTTACGATACCTTCTGATGTGCTCATCCACCACCTGGAATCTGTTTGCTTAATAATGGATAGCGAAGCGCTATGTTTTTTTTTATCCGTATGATCTTTAAATAAAATATTGCTGAAATTATGCAGCAATCGCAGGCTGCTGTCGTATTCCATAAAACTGCTGTCACCCTGTGCGCAAACAATAAAATTATTTTTTATAGAACCCAGGGCAAGCTGCTGTGACGTTATTACAGTATTGAATCCCTGGTTACTAAAAATCTGGTGCTGTGGATTGTAGATGAATAAACCCCTGTCGGTACATATCCAAACCCAATTATCCGGAGATACATAATTCGCTTTAACTATAGGATACCCGGGTAACAATAATGGTTTTTTATATTGAAAAAAACCTGTTGTTGAAGGATTGAATGCGTTTAAATTACCATTAAGCCAAAGTAAATTATTACCAGCGGGTTGAGGCACTTTAGTAATACTGTAAACGGAAGATGGGGCACCGGGCTGATTAATATAATCGGTTACCCTACCGGTTTTTTTATCAAATAATTTTAATCCGTACTGCCAGTTACCCAACCATAGCCTATTATTAGTTTCATTTAGTGCGGTTAAAAAAAGCGGCTGATAATGTGGGTCGTTAGTAACTGTAATCTCTTTTTTAAAAATGTTTTTTTTAGTATCAAACGACCACAGGCTGCCTGCTGTACAAAGCCAGCAAATACTATCCTCATCAAGTAAAAGATATTTGATCTTATTGCAATACCTGCGTTCGGAAACAGGTTCTTCTTTACCACATTCCAAAAAAATACTGTTGCCATTACTCTTTGTAAATTTAAACAGGCCACCATCTGTACCACACCAAATAACCGGGCCTTCAATTTGTATGGAGAAAATAATTGCGGATGTACTATAAGGGCTTTCAGCAAGAGCGTAATTCCGGAAGTGCTTTACTTTTTTGTCATAACAATTCAATCCCAGCAAAGTAGCTATCCATATATTTCCTTCATCATCTTCTTTAATGGCATTAATAAAGTTATTGCTGATGCTGCTGCTGTCGGTATCCTTGTGTTTAAAAACTTTTATCGATGAACCATCAATTACATTTAAACCATCTTCGGTACCTATCCATACCAAACCCTGCTTGTCTTTAAGCACACAGTTTACGTGATTATCACTGAGCCCATTCTCTTCTGTGATCTGCGAAAAAATAAGATTGGTGGAATTTTGTGCAGCACAAAAAAAAGTGCAGCATAAAAAAAGAATGGTATAAAGAATTTTTTTTTGCACTAAAGTGTTGATTTATTTTCTTTCCATACATAATTCTATCAATACCCCGTTGGTATTTTTAGGATGAAGAAAACAAACCCATTTATTATCGGCACCTTCTTTGGGAGTTTCATTCAACAAAATGAAGCCTTCGTTTTTTAGCCTTTCCATTTCAGTGTGAATATCATCCACTGTAAAAGCGATATGGTGCATACCTTCTCCTTTTTTGTCTATAAATTTAGCAATTACCCCGTTTGGATCAGTGCTTTCTAAAAGCTCTATTTTGGTGTCACCGGCCCTAAAGAAAGCGGTATGCACCTTTTCCATCTCTACCAGCTCGGTTTTATAGCACCGGCTATTCAGCAGTTTTTCAAACAATGGAATAGATATTGCAAGGTCTTTTACAGCAATACCGATGTGTTCTGGTTTAACCATAATTATTCTATTTACCAGCACCTGTTTACGAAATAGGTAAAATGAAAGCGAACAGGCAAATGGGATAGCTAAAGTAGAACCTTTTGCAGTAAATTTGCGTTATTATAGACAGAAACTAAATTGAATGATTTTATGTTGAAATTGCCTATTTACCTCGATAATAATGCTACCACACCAATGGATCCAAGGGTGCTGGAAGCGATGACCCCTTATTTTATGCAGCATTTTGGCAATGCGGCCAGCCGTAACCACCCTTTTGGATGGGAAGCGGAAGAGGCAGTGGATTATGCACGTGAACAGGTAGCTAAATTAATAGGAGCTGATCCCAAAGAGATCATTTTCACCAGCGGTGCTACTGAGGGGGATAACCTCGGGATAAAAGGTGTGTATGAAATGTATGCCAGTAAAGGCAATCATATCATTACCGCCACTACCGAACATAAAGCAGTATTGGATACCTGCAAGCATATCGAAAAGCTGGGTGGTGAAGTAACGTACCTCCAGGTAAAAGCAGACGGGCTTATCGACCTTAAAGAACTGGAAGCGGCGATCAGGCCCACAACGATTCTTATTGCCATCATGTATGCCAATAACGAGATCGGAACGGTAATGCCTATTAAAGAGATAAGTGCCATCGCACGTAAACACGGCGTATTGGTATTTACAGATGGCACACAGGCGGTAGGTAAGATCCCGGTGAACGTTAATAAAGATGGTATCGACCTGATGGCTTTTACAGCCCATAAAATGTATGGCCCAAAAGGAGTGGGTGCATTGTACGTTCGCCGTAAAAACCCAAGGGTAAAAGTAACAGCACAAATGGATGGCGGTGGCCACGAAAGGGGCATGAGGAGCGGTACTTTGAATGTACCTGGTATTGTTGGTTTTGGCAAAGCCTGTGAAATATGTATGCTGGATATGGAAGAGGATAGCAAACGTATCATTAAAATGCGTGACCACCTGGAAACAGAATTAATGAAGCTGGAAGAAGCTTATATAAATGGCAGTACCGAACACCGTTTGCCGCATGTAACCAATATATCTTTTAAACACGTAGAAGGAGAAGGTTTGCTGATGGGCTTTAATAAGAATATCGCGTTAAGCAGCGGAAGTGCCTGTACATCTGCTTCGTTGGAACCAAGCTATGTTTTAAAAGCATTGGGCCTGGGAGATGACCTGGCTCATAGCTCCCTGCGTTTTGGGTTGAGCCGTTTTACAACAGATGAAGAAATAGATTATACAATCAGGGCAATAAGCGAAACGGTTTTGAAGTTAAGGGAGATGAGCCCATTATGGGAAATGTACAAAGAAGGTATTGATTTGAGTACAATTGAATGGGCAGCACACTAAAAAATACTTTGAATACTTTATGTTGAATTTTAAATTCAGCACAACCCTTCAAAATTTACAATTCAAAATTTAAAATAAATAATCATGGCATATTCAGAAAAAGTTATAGATCACTACCAGAATCCAAAGAATGTTGGTACGCTGGATAAAGGAAGCAAGAATGTAGGCACAGGCCTTGTGGGTGCACCCGAATGCGGTGATGTAATGCGTTTACAGATACAGGTTGATGATGCTACCGGTATGATCACGGATGCGAAATTCAAAACATTTGGATGTGGCTCTGCTATTGCTTCTTCTTCACTGGCTACTGAATGGCTGAAAGGAAAATCAGTTGACGATGCATTGAAGATCGATAATATGGATATCGTGGAAGAATTGAACCTTCCTCCCGTAAAGATCCACTGTTCGGTTTTGGCGGAAGATGCTATCAAGGCAGCTATCAACGATTACCGCATAAAGAATGGTATGGAAGCCATCAGGTTTGAAGAAAGTGTAGTGCATTAAAAACAGTTATAAGTTATTAGTGATAAGTTGTAAGTTAAAAGTGTTGTTACTTAAAACTTATAACTTAATACCTAAAACTAAAAGAATGGTAGCAACAGACAATTCTATATTTATTAGTGATAAGGCAAAAGCCAAAGTTACCCACCTGATGACAGATGCGGGTATCGTGGATGACCCTTCTTATTTTTTAAGAGTGGGTGTTGTGGGCGGTGGCTGCAGCGGGTTGAGTTATAAAATGGATTTTGATAATGAAGTAAAGCCAATGGACCAGGTATTTGAGGATAAGGGGGTAAAGATTGTGTGCGATCTCAAAAGTTTTTTATACCTGGTAAATACCGAGCTCGAATTCAGTGATGGATTGAACGGCAAAGGATTTTTCTTTAATAATCCTAATGCCAGCCGCAGTTGCGGTTGTGGGGAAAGTTTTGCAGTATAGCTAAGCTCCAGCTTGACTTTAAAATATTAAGCCCCCGATAGGGGGCTTTTGCTTTCATAAATGATATATTTTATTCTTTGATCGGAGGCATTGGTGGTGGTAGCGGCAATTTTCCATATTTATTCTCAAAATATGCTGGTTTTGCATTCCAAACGCTCATCCTTATTTTTTGTGTCATTCCTTTTTTTGTAAGCAGGATGATCGGTTCCTCTTTCGTTTGCCTTACCGCAATGGCGTAACCCTTTTCATTTACAATTACCGGTGGCGTAAATCTTACTTTAGTTACAGTTGGTGGTTTTGGCGGCGGAGGTGGCGGTACCGTTTTAATTTCCGCAATGTTGGTGGGTACTGGTTCTACCATCTTCACTTCAGGTGGAGGTGGCGGTGGAGGTGGCTTTGGTAGCTCTTTTAATTCCTGGGGTGGCGGCGGTACTGTTTTTTTGCCAGACTGTGCCAGGCCATCGGCTGTGATCATACCTACAGCCAATACAATGAGCAGTTTTTTCATACATTTTTTTTTCTTTTAGATGCCCGCAGGAGAATAATCCATAAAAAAAGCCTCCCGGGTCGCGGGAGACTTTTCAGCAGTTGGTTTTGGGTAAACAACTTTTTTGGTGATGCATCTTCAAGCGATTGTTTACAGGTATTTCAAACTTAAAAACTTAACCCCTGTGCTTAAAGATTTCGGAATTTAAAAAACTGTCAGTTGTTTAACAGCATATCCGGGAGTATGACAATGGCTTTTTGTAAAGCGCTGCACAAAAAGTTAAAATTTCTTTTTTAACAGTATTGGATAAAGGTCAAATCCATGTGACAGCATTCACATAAAATTTAATATGGAAGATTTTATGACTGTAAATTAACTTGTTAAGTAGTAAATTGCAGCAATTTCAGCATCACATGTGGAGTATTTATAAAAAAGAACTGCAACAATTTTTCAGTAGCCTCACGGGGTATATCGCCATCATCTTGTTTTTGCTGGTGAACGGCCTGTTTTTGTTTGTATTAAAAGATAGTAACATCTTCGACTTTGGTTATGCCAGCCTGGATAAATTCTTTGAGCTGGCACCATGGGTGCTGCTTTTTTTGGTGCCTGCCATCACTATGCGCAGCCTCTCGGAAGAATTTAAAGTGGGCACTTTCGAGATACTGCAAACAAAACCTTTGGGCAAATGGCAAATTGTGCTGGGTAAATATTTGGCAACCCTTATTGTATTGCTTTTCGTTATCCTGCCTACTTTCCTCTATGTTTTAACCATCAAGAAATTAAGTGTGCTGGGTGCTGTCGACGCCGGAGGAATAACAGGAAGTTATATCGGCCTCTTTTTTTTAGCTGCTGTTTTTGCTGCCGTAAGCCTATGTTGCAGCGGTTTTACCAGTAATGCAGTGGTAGCTTTTTTGATCAGCGTGTTTGGTTGCCTGGTTTTATTTTTTGGATTTAGTGCTCTGAGTAAATTATCCTTTTTTGAAAATGGACCGGATTACTATATAGAAATGCTGGGTATTGATTTTCATTACCGGAGCATCAGCCGTGGTGTGCTCGATAGCAGGGACCTGGTATATTTTCTAAGTATCATTTTTTTATTTCTGTTGATCACCGTTAAAAATCTGCGTAAAAAATAAATGAGTGGGGTAAAAAAAATAGGAGCAAGTAAACTTTGGCTGCCGGTGATCGTTGTGTTACTGTTGCTCATCAATTGGCTGGCATCAATGTATCATACCCGGATAGATTTTACTAATGAAAAAAGATTTACTTTATCCAGGCCAACAAAAAAAATATTAAAGGGCTTAGATGATGCCGTGCAGGTAGATGTTTTTTTAAAGGGCGAATTTCCCAGCGGATTTAAAAAATTAGCTAATAGCACCAATGAAATACTTAGTGAGTTCAAAGAAATAGCGGGTAGTAAATTCCAATTCAATTTTATTAGCCCCGATGATAATATGGACGGGACGAATGTGAAGTGGGCTGATACCTTGGCAGGAATGGGATTGTATCCGATCAATTTAAAATCGCAATTAAAAGCAGGAGAGCAGCAACAGTTATTATATCCCGTTGCACTGGTGCATTACAAAGAAAAAGTAATGCCGGTATCATTGTATAACGGTTCTTCAAAAGCAATTACTTTTAGTGAGATCAATAGTGCGGAGGCTATGATGGAATTTAAATTTGCGGACGTTATTTACAAATTAACGGAAACAGAAAAACCCATGGTCGCTTACTCAATTGGTAATGGTGAGCCCGGGGATATAAGAAGTGCTTATTTGGCAAACAATGTTTTACTAAAAGATTACAATCCTAAAGTGCTTGATCTTAATTTAGATCCTTTAGACGCAGATTCCTTTAAACTTTTAATTGTAGTAAAACCAGCTATAAAATTTACTGATCTTGAAAAATTAAAAATAGATCAGTTTATAATGAGGGGTGGAAAATTGTTGCTTTTTGAAGATAAGTTGCTGGCAGAACTTGATAGTTTGAAAAGTATGACAAACGCAGTTGTCGCATTTGACAGAAGTCTTGGTCTGGACGATTTGCTTTTTAAATATGGGGCAAGAGTAAATTCCGATCTCGTGATGGATCTTCAATGCGATTTTCTTCCTTTTGTAGTAAACGGGAGTGAGCAGATGGAATATTTACATTGGAATTATTTTCCATTGTTTGAATCTAAGTCCAATCATGTTATCAATAAAAACCTGGGGCTGATTTCAGGACAGTTTGTAAATTCTATTGATACTGTAGAAGCAGAAGGAATTAAAAAAACAATTTTGCTTAGTTCATCACCCAACTCCAGAACCATTGCCACGCCAGCACTAATTAGTGGCAAAGAAAATGTAAATGCACCTGAGGATGATAGATTTAAAAAAGCAAATATTCCTGTTGCAGTTTTATTGGAAGGGAAGTTTAATTCCATGTACAACAATCGTCTATCGCAGGCAATGAACGATTCTTTAAAACAATATGGCCTCGTATTTCAACCGCAAAGTTTTACCGACGGAAAAATAATTGTTGTAGCTGATGGTGATATGGTTTTAAATGCAGCAGACAAGAATGTCCCTTTGCCAATGGGTATAAACCGTTATACTATCGGTACACAATACGAATACCAGTTTGCCAATAAGGATTTTTTAGAAAACTGTTTGGATTATCTCGTTAATCCATCAGGGCTCTCAGAAGCTAAATCAAAAGATTATACGCTGCGTTTGCTCGACAGCAAAAAGATCAACGCGGAAAAAACCACCTGGCAATTGATTAATTTGGCAGTGCCTGTTTTGCTGGTATTTTTATTTGCCGTTATTTACCAGTGGTGGCGCAAAAGAAAATATACTAAATAGGTATGGACAAGCACCTTTTGATATATATTGTTTTTAGTGCTGTTATCATCATTGCATTGGTTTTAGACCTCGGACTGCTCAGTAAAAAAAATAAAACGATCAGTTTAAAAACTGCATTGATGCAAACCATTTTCTGGGTATTGCTATCGTTCGCGTTCTGCGGTTTTATCTGGATAGAGAATGAAGGGGGTAATGGAAAAGCAGATGCTATTGCTTATGTCTCCGCTTACCTGCTGGAGTGGTCACTTTCTATTGATAATATCTTTGTATTCATTATTATTTTTTCCTTTTTTAAGGTTAAAGAAAATAATTATTCCAGGGTATTATTGCTGGGTATCTTAATGGCGATCATTTTCAGGATATTATTTATTGCAGTGGGCAGTGCTGCCGTGACCAAATACGATTGGATAATGTATGTCTTTGGAGTTTTTTTAGCTTACACCGGCATTAAGATGTTTACCAGCGGCGACGATGAAGAATTTAATCCTGAAGAGAACTGGGCATTCCGGTTTATGAAAAAATTCCTGCGCACTACTGATGAAGAGCCCGAAGGACGGTTTATAATTATAATAGACAATAAAGCTTTTTTTACCAAATTGTCCATGGTGGTAATAATGCTGGGATTAATCGATATCGTATTTGCTGTAGATTCCATTCCCGCTGTATTTTCCATCATACCCGACCCGTCAAAAAAATTATTGATCTATTCTTCCAATATTTTTGCTGTACTCGGTTTGCGCAGTTTGTTTTTCCTGCTGCGCGGCGCTGCCAGTAAATTTGATTACCTGCAACAGGGCATAGCGATCGTACTGTTATTTATTGGGGTAAAAATGTTGCTCCCGCTCTTGCACTATGCAGGCGTGGATGAAGGCTACCTGCACCTGCCGGTGTGGTTATCATTACCGGTAATTGTATTTTGTATCGCGGGATCGATTGTATATTCCATTTACCACAAACGCAAAGGCAGTCCCGAAGACGCCGGCAACGAATAACAGGCGTATTTGAATGACCGTTTTTTTAAATATAATTTCAGATGTACAGCATTCTCGAAATAGAAAAGGTAGTTAACGGCAAACTGGTATTGCACAAAAATCCGGATGCAGTTATTGAACACCTGCTTATTGACAGCCGAAAATTATTATTTCCTTCCACTACATTATTTTTCACGATACCGGGCCCCCGCAGGCAAGGCAATGCCTTTGTAAAAGAACTGTATGCGAAAGGGGTAACCAATTTTATTGTAGACGCTTCTTTCGTTTTTTCGCCAGGAGATTGTACGCATGCGAATATCATAGAAGTGAAAGACGTTTTAGCGAGCCTGCAAAATCTAACAGCACATCACCGGCAACGTTTTTCTATCCCGGTCATTGGCATTACCGGAAGCAATGGCAAAACCATTGTAAAAGAATGGCTGCACCAGCTATTGCAGGCCGATTATACCATTGTGCGCAGCCCTAAAAGTTATAATTCTCAAATTGGGGTACCGCTCAGTATCTGGCAGATGAGTGCATCAGATAGGCTGGGCATTTTTGAAGCCGGTATTTCTTTGCCGGGAGAAATGGAGAAGCTCGAAAAAATAATTCAACCCACCATAGGTATTTTCACCAATATCGGGGAGGCACACAGCGAAGGTTTTGAAAGTATTACCGCTAAAATAAGTGAAAAAATAAACCTCTTCACAAAAGCATCACCTGTTATTTATTGTAAAGATGACATCCTCATTGACGAAGCGCTACTGCAACTGCAGCAAAAAAACAATAACAGTTTATTCAGCTGGGGGCAAAAAGAAACATCCACTTTGCATATCCAGACTATACAGGTGCAGCCATTCAACACTGTTGTTAAAGCAATATTTAAAGAGAAAAAAATCAGTATATCCATACCATTCACCAATGATGCTGCCATAAAAAATGCCATCACCTGCTGGGCTGTATTATTGCATTTTAATATCGATGATGAACTGATACAGGAACGGATGCTGCAGTTGAAGCCCGTGGAAATGCGGCTCGAATTAAAGGAAGGGATCAATAACTGTTCGGTTATTAATGATAGTTATAGCGCAGATATCACCTCATTGTCTATTGCGTTGGATTTTTTAGCGCAACAGCAACAACATCCCAAACGTACGGTGATACTCAGTGATATTTTACAAAGTGGTAAAACCAACCAGGCATTGTATGATGAGGTGGGCAATATTTTGCGGCAAAAAAATATCAACCGCCTGGTCGGCATCGGAACTGAGCTATCCAAATACAGCGATAGCTTCCTGGGTATCAAAGAAGCCCTGTTTTTTATCTCTACCAATGAATTCAAGCTGCAGTTTCCTTCCCTTTATTTTAATAATGAAACAATTTTATTAAAAGGCGCAAGGATCTTTGAATTTGAACAGATCAGCCACCTCCTGGAGCAAAAAACACATCAAACTGTTTTAGAGATCAATTTAACTGCACTGGTACATAACCTGAAAGCTTACCAGCAACAGTTAAAGCCAGGTGTAAAATTAATGGCGATGGTAAAAGCATTTAGCTATGGCAGCGGGAGTTTTGAAATTGCCAATTTACTGGAGTTCCAGAAAGTAGACTACCTGGCCGTGGCGTATACAGATGAGGGCGTAGACTTGCGAAAGGCAGGTATTAGGTTACCTATAATGGTAATGAATGCAGAAGAATCTACTTTTGATATGCTGGTACAGCATAACCTGGAACCGGAGTTATATTCTTTTGGTATTTTAAATGCTTTTGAAAATTATTTATTGCACTCGGGTATTAGTAATTACCCCGTGCATATTAAACTGGATACCGGTATGCACCGCCTGGGCTTTGAAGCCGGCGAGATAAAAGAATTGTCGCTGCGTTTAAAACTATCCGGCGCATTTAAGATTCAGTCGGTGTTTTCGCACCTGGCCGCAAGCGATAATAAAGTGCATGATAATTTTACAAAACTCCAGGCCGACCTGTTTTTGAAAGGCTGCCATGCCATTGAAAAAAATACCAGTTATCCTTTTATAAAACATATCGCCAATACTTCTGCCATACACCGCCACAAGAATTTACAGTTGGATATGGTGCGCCTCGGTATTGGGCTGTACGGTGTGGACAGCAATGAAGCCATCCAGCAATCATTGAGGAATGTAAGCACATTAAAAACTACGGTGTCGCAAATCAAAAAAATAAAGTCGGGAGAAAGTATCGGCTACAGCCGGAAAGGCATCGCTGAAAAAGATACGGTGATCGCTACGGTGCGCATTGGTTATGCTGATGGTTATCCACGCAGCCTGGGAAACGGTGTCGGTAAAATGAATATCAATGGGCAGCTTGCACCGGTGATCGGTAATGTATGCATGGATATGACCATGCTTGATATTACAGGTATAAAGGTAAAAGAGGGAGATGATGTGATAGTATTTGGCGAAAAATTGCAAGTGTCCCAATTAGCCGAATGGGCCAATACGATCGCCTATGAAATATTGACGGGTATATCCCAAAGGGTGAAGCGGGTGTATTATGAGGAATAGTTCATGGTTAAGGTTAACCGGTAGCAGATGCCTTCAATGAACCATGAACTATGAACCATGAACCATGAACTAAGCGCCATCAACCAACCATCAACCTTTTCCGCTTATCTTTGCCCCCTATTATGAAAGCAAAACACATTGCATTTATCATTACGCTGGTAGTGTTGGCCGACCAGGCTTTGAAGCTCTATATTAAAACCCATTATGGCTTAAATGACTCCCACAATGTTGCAGGCAGCTGGTTTCAACTTTATTTTGTAGAAAATCCAGGTATGGCATATGGCTGGAAGTTTGGCGGTAACTGGGGTAAACTTATACTGACTGTGTTCAGGATGGTAGCTGTTGTTTTTGGCACCTGGTACCTGGGTAATATCATCCGGCAGCATTACCACAAAGGATTTATTATTTGTGCAGCTTTGATCTATGCAGGAGCATTGGGCAATCTAATTGACTCCGCTTTTTACGGTTTGATTTTTGATAAAGGAATGATTGCCGACCCGGCTACAGGCGAATATGGGGGATACAGCGGCTTAGCAGCATTATCAAAACATGGCTATGCCTCCTTTTTACATGGCAATGTTGTTGACATGTTATACTTCCCTGTAATTCATGGGCATTTTCCAAAATGGTTCCCGGTTTGGGCAGGAGATGACTTTGAATTTTTCAGGCCAATATTCAACCTTGCCGATGCAGCAATATCAACCGGTGTAATTACAATATTAGTTTTTCAGAAACGTTTCTTTAAGCAGCGTAAGACCAATGAAACTACTCATACTGTGGAAACAGAAGCGCTGGTTAACGACGAGTCGCAGGTTTCATAAAAAACTTATCTTTATAAAAAATAATTTAATACCGGGGTATGAAAATTTTCAAATCGGTCATTCTTATCGTAACAGCCTTCCTGGCATTTCATTCTTGTCAAAAAGAATTGATCTTTAGTAGTAATGGCGATTCAACCGGAGTTTTTAAAAAAGATGGTTCGGGCAATTGCCTGCCTGTTGTGGTTACCGGTGTTTTTAAAGTAGATTCCGTTTTGAACAATTCATTTTTTGTAGATATACAGGTGAATGTTTCAACCCCGGGCACTTTTGATATTAAATCTGACACCGTAAACGGTTATTCTTTCCATAAAACGGGCACCGTGGTTTTTGGTATCAATACCATACGGTTGTATCCCAGCGGTAAACCGATCACTGCGGGCACCAATACTTTCACGGTAAAATACGGCACCAGCACCTGTTCTTTCGATATTAAGGTGAGCGGACCCGGGGCTGCTGCAGCTACATTTACTTTGGGTGGAAGTCCTGGTTTGTGTACAGGTGCCACAGCGGGAGGCGTTTACACCGTCAATACCGCGTTAACTCCGGCCAATACACTTACTGTGCAGGTAAACGTAACTAACCCGGGCACTTATGTTATTGGCGCTGTAGCTTCCAGTGGATTTGTGTTCACCGGCAGCGGCGTTTTCACTTCAGGCGGTTTACAGAATGTAACATTAACCGGCACCGGCACTCCAACTACGGCCGGCATTATCCCGGTTACGGTAACCAACCTTGCCAGTACCTGTACTTTTGCTGTACCCGTGCTTCCTGCGGGCGGAGGTACGGCTGCTGTATACACTTTAGACGGCGCATCAGGCAACTGCACCAATTTTGTAGTTAACGGAACTTATGCTGTTAACACTGCAATGTCTGTGTCCAATACGGTAAAATTAAATGTTAGTGTAACCGCACCAGGTACCTACACAATTAATACCAATACTGCTAATGGAATATCTTTCAGCAAAACGGGTCTCTTTACAGCAACAGGGCCACAGGTGGTTACACTAACGGCTACCGGTACACCTGTAAGCCAGGGGCCATTCAGTTTCTCCCCGTCAACCGGGAGCGGCGGCAGTACCTGTAATTTTATTGTGACTTTTGTCCCCGCTGTGCCTATTCCTTCAGGGGATTATTTTCCTCTAACAGCTAACAGCTGGTGGAGTTATGATTATGCTGATTTTGGCGTACCACAACCTGATACGCTGTATATGAATGCCATGACTACTAAAGTATATGGTGGGAATACTTATAGAGAATTAGGTGAAGAAGATGCAGGTTTGCCAACAGATACGCTTCATTACCGGAAAAGCGGGAATGATTATTACCAATGGGTTCCAACAGATATGTATTCTGCAATTTTCGCCTTTGATAATACTACTTACGCGGAAATAAATATTTTAAAAGAAAATGCAGCTACAGGTACCACCTGGTCTTCCGCTGAATATACGGGTACTGTAAGCGGTATACCTGCCAAGGTGAAATATGATTTTAAAATTGAAAGTGCCAATACATCAATAACAATTGGTACGGTTACTTATAGCAATGTTATCCAGCTAAATATTACCATGCAGGTAAGCGCTGCCGGGTTTCCTTATACCACGATACAGAACAGCAATTATTATTATGCAAAGGGGATCGGGCCCATTAATATAATACATACCCAACCCGGTGGTACGCCGATAGGGGAAAGAAAGATCAGGAATTATAAGATATTTTAAAAGAATTATTCCGTAAATAAATAATTGAGCATGAAAAAAGGTTTTTTATATTCCATCATTATCGCGGCAATATTCAGCTCCTGCCAAAAAGAATACAGTTCAGAAAATGGGGGTGATAGCGGCGGCGGTGTAATCATCGGTGCAGACTGCCGTATCAGCAAGATCGCTTATAGCGATAGTGCCAGTGGAACGAGCATCGGGTCGATAGGGGCTACCATTAATTCATCCGATGTAGTAACAGACATCACTAAGTTTGACAGCCTGACGTTGACAATAGATTTTAATGCGGTGCCACAATATTTTGCTGATACAGTTGCAATAGATGCCGACCAGTATTTTATTATCGACCTTACTACTAAACGTATCAAATCATTTCATGGGCTGATTGATCCAACCGTTCCGGGTTCTCCTGAATTTGATATTGCTTATGTTTACGATGCTGCGGGTTTTTTGATTAATAAATTTTACAGTTATACGCTGTTACCCGGTGTCCCTTACCAGCAGGTGACCTACAGTTATACCGGCGGTAACCTTGTACATATGCAAACCGATGACCTGTTCGCCGGCGACGTGATAAAAGATGCAGACCTTTCTTATTATCCCAATATTGCCCCCAAAAATTATATGAACCTTTTCCCGGATGAAAATACTTATGGCGAATTTAACCAGTTCTTTAATTTCGGCAAAAAATCAACCAATGCAGTAAAGAGCCTGAAACTGCGTTTTTATGATCCTGGTAATGTGCTGGTAGATTCCGCTGTTTCGGTATTTAACTCTTACGTGATGAGCAGGGATAATTACGTGCTCAGTGTTTATATGCTGGGTAACGACCAGTCAAGCATTCCCGCTGCAGCAGGGAAATTGAATTTTACTTATAAGTGTAAATAAAGAATACTATCCGGATAGCATTAGCAAAGCCTCCTGAAGAATCAGGAGGCTTTCTCTTGTATTTCAAACTTCGCGGGAAAACTCTTGAATGCGGCTACAGAAAATACTATGGCTATTATTTCATTTTAATAATTCTTTTATTGATCACCTGGTTATTATACAACACCGAAAGTATGTACATTCCTTTCGGCAGGTCAGGGGTTATATTCAGCTGTATCCTGTTCCAGCCCTTTTTTGCATCCAGTTTTTGCAGGTAAGCAGGATTCCCCAGCATATCCGTTAAATGAATATCGATCCTGCTTTGTACCGGGATGGTGAGGTCGAGCGTGAGGTGATCGGTAACAGGATTGGTGACAGACCTTATTTCAAAATCAATTTCTTTGTTGCTTAGTGCAATCACAGTGCTGTAGGTAAATAACTTTTCCCGGTTCGTAATCTTTAGCCTGTAATAGGTAAGCCCGGTTAATTTTTCCGGGTCATTAAATTCATAGTAAGATGGGTTAGTAATTTTGGCGGCTACCATTCCTGCTGTGGCATAGTTTACACCATCCTGGCTTTTTTCAATTTCAAATTGAGTGATCGTATTTCCAGGTGTAACCGACCACCTGAGGTTAGCCGCAGTTTGTAGCACCTGCCCGGTAAAAGACCTGAGATCTATATTGAGAATAACACCACAATTGATGATGTTTAAAAGTGTACTGGTGTTATTACTGTAAGTACAACTAACAGTATTTAAATTGGCAACTGTGGTAGCAACAACTGCCCTGTAACGATGGCCACTGTCTGCCATAGTAGCAATAAAAAGCGGGTAGGCGACAGTGTATTCCCATTGCCCGGCTACCAGGGCAGGCGACCCTATACCATTTACACCGGTATCGAGCCAGGTAACGCCGCCGTCAGTACTTTTTTGCCATTTATAATAAGTATAATTAGGAAAATAACATCTTACCGTTGCTGAAAGATCTATTTGTGAATTCTTACAGATTTTTATTTCCGGGTTATATTTTAACAGGAGGTCGGGTGCACAGGTAGATAAACTTACATCATCAACTGCCCAGTCATTGCCACCACCGCCGGGTGAATTATTCCGGATTGATAATGTGAAAGCAGTTTGTGCAGGCCCTGTTAAATAAGTAAAGCCTTTCTTAGTCCATAATCCATTGTAAGGAAGATCACCGGTTGTATAGTAATCAACACCATTTAGCTGGAAGGTGAGATTAGGTTTAACACCGGGAGGGTAAGGGCCATTGAATAAAGCATTTAAAGCACCATGTCCATTGCTGTCGCAGGAACATTTGGAACAAATATTCCTGAACCAGGCGCTGAAATCATAATAAGTAGAAGCGCACAGGTTGGTAATATTTTGCTGGATAGCAGGACTGGTAGCATAGCTGGCATTGATAACTGCCATATAACCACCGTTGGTTCCGGGCACTGCGGCTGCATTACCTGCTGTTGGGCTTACCGCGCCGGTATGGTCGCCAATAATATCCCAAACCGTAAATACCCTTGAATTGTCAGGGTAAGGTACAGCGTTATTGGTGGCACCTGTAGCACTGCTGTTATTACAAATGCCGTAACTGCCATCATTGGGCTGGCCGGCAGCAAAATTTACAAAGGAATAACCAGGTACGATTGCTGATGCACTCCTGTTTTGAGTGGTGCCATTGCTGAATGTACCGTTGTTCTCAATAACGGCATTGCCTCCAACATAGTTTGGACAAACACCAAGATTTTGGAACACCATGATATTGTTGGGCGTAAATGCCGCCAGTTTAAGAACACCCGCTTGTGTATAACGGAATGCTCCACCAGGCATATTTATTAAACTATTGTACGAAACTGCATTATTTATTTTTACACGGAAGGAAGCTACCATTATGCAAACACCACCATAAAAAGATGGCTTATCGTTGTAGGCAATAGTTCCGCCACCCAAAGTAGCATTGCCCGTATTGGCAGCAACGCCCGCTGTTTTTCCCATATTGATACGAAGGGTTTTATTTACATTATTAAACATGGCGGCATCATCATTGGCAATATCCGTATAAGCCCTGAATGTTAATCCTTCATTGGTGATGATCTTTAAAGTGGATGACAGGTAAGTGAAGTTGGCATTAATGGTATCATTATACCTTACCTGTGTTATCGAAAATGCAGCAAAATTACCTACTGCTATGGCGGCCCTTATTTCAAGCGTATCTCCGGGCTCGAAAGTTCCGCCGCTTAAATTTTTAGAAACATTGATATAACTCTTGCCTGTTTGTACCTGTGCGAACGATTGGCTTTTAACCAGCAGGATCAAAAGCATAATAGTAAAGGCATAACAATTTTTTTGTAAATGTATTTTCATAGTTTTCCAGTTTTGGTGCTGAAATGTGGATATGGATAATTAGTCTATTCATACTGTTAAGTTTGCTTGTTATTATTCAGCAAAAGAATAATACAGCTTACGGCGGGAAATACCAGGGTGGATATTACATTGACAACGCAGGATGGCTCTTGATATTTTATCCGGGGCTAATTATTTTTTAAATTGTTCATAATTACTTCAAAATGGGTTTTTTTACCCGAAATATGATTAGGATTATACTTATTTTTTTAAAATTCCCCCTGTAAAATTGATAGTATAGCATAGTATTTTTACCTTTAGTTTAAACAGAAAATTATCTAAATGATCGTTTTATTACCAAGGGGAATAGCTATGTTTTTTAAAAGCAAAAAAAAATTTCATTTTTACAAAAACAGGTTCGATTTTTGTGTTCTCTTTGCTGGAATTTATTATAACATCCAATTCATCCTGCTATGAAAACAGCATCAATACTACCCGGTAAATTAACCTGCTTATTTTATTTTTTTTCATTCATTATTATCACCGGTATACAGGCACAAACCTTTTCCAAAAGAATTGTGGCTGCAGGTTTTAATGCTGCATGGGAAGTAGTTTGTGGCCCCAACGATTCCTTATGGGTTACAGAAAATAAAGCGTATACGATTAGCAGGGTTGATATTGCTACAGGAATTAAAACGGTTTTGGTTGACCTGAGAGCAACAGATCCATCAATAAATTTTACCGCTTCCAGCGGTACGCAGCCACAGGGAGGGCTAATGGGATTAGCTATTCATCCCAACCTGTATTCAGCTGATCCTGCTGTTCGTGCAGCAAAGCCATGGGTGTATGCAGCTTATGTGTATCATAGGGGAAGTTGCCCGGGTACTAATACCAGTTGCGTATTTATAACCAAGATCGTAAGGTTCGATTATAATGGCAATACATTAACCAATCCTGTAACTATTTTAAATACGATTCCGGGGAGCAGCGACCACAATTCAGGTAGATTGGTAATTGGCCCGGTTATAGAACCTGGAGTTGATGCAGCCCATACACAATATCGTTTATACTATACTGTTGGTGATATGGGTGCCGGCCAGTTTTTAAATACTACCCGCACAGAAAATGCACAAAATGTAAATGTGATGGAAGGAAAGGTATTGAGGATAAATACCGAGATCGACAACGATGGTGGCGCAGATAACTGGGTACCCAATGATAACCCGTTCTATAATGCTGCCTCGATAACAGCCCAGGATTATGTTTTTACAATGGGCCATCGCAATGCGCAGGGATTGGCATGGGGAAATGTAAATGGAACTGATATTTTATACAGCTCCGAACAAATGGACCGCACAGATGATGAGATTAATATTATTGAGGCCGGTAAAAATTATGGCTGGGACCAGGTGTCGGGTTATTGTGATGGCAACGTGGATGGATTTAAAATTGGGCAAAACACCAATGCAAATGAAGGAGCTTTCTGTACTATTACACCCACACACCAGGAACCGGCTTTTACTTTGTTCACTGCAACTGCCGCCGAAATGCCGGCGCTAATGTCGGAACCTGATAACAGCCTATGGCCAACTGTCGCCTGCTCCAGTATTGCATTTTATGGCCATAGTATTATTCCCGGTTGGCAGTCTTCACTATTGGTTACGCCATTAAAAAAAAATAAAGTTTACCGGGTTAAATTAAACAGCACCGGCAACGGCATTACCGGCGATACCATAAGTTATTTCAGGGGAGATGGAGACAGGATAAGAAGGATTACTCCGGATCCCGACGGGTTTAGGTTTTATGTTGCCCGTGATATCGGTGCGTCATCCAACGGTGGTACCATCATGGAATATTCTTATACCGGCGCTGTATTGGCAATACATGATAATACTATAAAATCGGTGATCGTGAATGACCTGGTTCGTGTGTACCCCAATCCCGTTTCAAATATGTTGAATATACAGGGTAAAAAAGAGATGAGGAAACCACTGTTGGCACAATTGTATGATATTAATGGAGCGATGGTGAAATCCCTGTCTTCATTCAAAAATAAATTTTCTATGGACATCTCTTCTTTACCGCCGGGCATCTATACTTTTAAATTATATAATGCTTATGAGTCGGAAATGCAGGTAGAAAAAATAATTAAGTTATAGTTGCTGAACAAGAGAACAGCTTTGCTGCTTTGCACTTGCAATCCCATTGCCGCTATACGGGCTGACTATAAAACCTTATCTTTAGTAAGAACTATTTGATGGTATGAAAGTCTTTCATTCAATCCTGCTGGTAACGATGGTTGCAGTATTTTGCCAGTCCTGTCAAAGAGAATTATTTTTTGACAAGACTTCAATGGGTATACTTAAAAAAGATGGATTGGGGGATTGCCTGCCTGCTGTAATTGGCGGCCTGTTTAAAGTAGATTCCACCTTAAGCAACAAAAATTTTATAGATGTCGGGGTGGCTGTTTCTTTTGCCGGTAATTTTGATATTAGTTCGGATACTGTGAATGGTTATTTTTTTCACCAGTCAGGTAATGTACTAAAAGGCAGCAGCAACATTCGCTTATTTGCGAAGGGCATACCTAAAACGGCTGGCACGGATAATTTTATTTTTACTTACGGCAGCAGTACCTGTGAACAGAGTATAAAAGTAACCGGGCCACAGCCAGCAGTTTTTACGCTTGCAGGCGCACCGAACACCTGCACAGGTTTTTTTGCAGACGGTACTTATACTAAAGGTAAAGGACTAACGGCCTCCAATATACTCACTATAAAAGCTGATGTTACTTTGCCGGGCTCCTATACCATAACTGCTTTCACTAATAATGGTTTCTCTTTTTCGGGCAGTGGTGTATTTACTGTAAACGGGTTACAGGATATCATATTAAAAGGAACGGGAATTCCATTAAAAGACGAAGTTTCAAGGGTTACGGTATCCAATATCGCGAGCACCTGTAATTTCGGGATCACTGTTGTTTCAGATACAGCGGGCAAGGCAATATTCAGTTTTGATGGTACACCCAACGACTGCATCAACTATACTGTAAACGGGAATTATTATGCAGGTATTGGCACGAACTTCAATAACATCACCAGCATGCATATTAATGTAAGCAAACCAGGCACGTATGATATCAATACCAATACGGCAAACGGGCTCTTATTTACTGCTGCCGGCTCATTCTTTACCCCGGGGCCGCAGACGGTTACACTTATTGCAAAAGGTGAGCCGGTACGCGAAGAATTTACAGCATTCATACCAAACACCGGTACACAAAGCTGTAATTTTATAGTCAATGTACAACCGCTGCCTCCCCCTGCAGTCTTTACTTTAAGCGGCGCGCCAGGTGCTTGCGCACCCATAACAGTAAATGGGTTTTATATCGTTTCCAAACCACTGGACAATGCCAACACGATAGTGATACAGGTAAACGTTGCGGTGCCCGGTTCTTATACTATTACTACAAACAACATTAACGGGATGAGTTTTTCCGCATCAGGCCTTTTTAGTAATTCCGGCCTGCAAAACATGATATTACACGGCAGTGGAATACCACAATCAACGGGGACGAGTACACTCAAACCCGGTTATGGCGGATCAGCGTGCAGCTTTAGTGTAACGGTTCAATAAGTATTCGGTTCTAAATTTTACCCACCATATTTCCGGGTATCACCCATTCGTCAAATTCTTTGGGGGTAACGTATCCCAGTTTAACGGCCATGGCTTTTAATGTGGTGCCTTCCTTATGCGCTTTTTGAGCAATTTCCGCAGCTTTGTAATAGCCGATCTTTGTGTTGAGTGCCGTAACCAGCATCAGACTATTGTCTACATGTTTTTTAATATTGTCTTTTAATGGTTCAATACCCACTGCACACCTATCATTGAAGCTTACACAGCCATCACCGATCAATCTTGCGCTGTGTAAAAAATTATAGATCATCACCGGCTTAAAAACGTTCAGTTCAAAATGGCCCATACTGCCGGCAATGCCAATAGTTACATCATTGCCCATAACCTGTGCGGCGATCATCGTCATTGCTTCACATTGTGTAGGATTTACTTTACCTGGCATGATAGAAGAACCGGGTTCATTATCAGGAATATGAATTTCTCCAATGCCGCTCCTGGGTCCCGAAGATAGCATCCGTACATCGTTGGCGATCTTCATTAAACTAACGGCAACAGTTTTTAAAGCACCATGTGCTTCTACGATCGCATCATGTGCAGCAAGGGCTTCAAATTTATTATCCGCTGTCCTGAAAGGAAGTTTTGTCAATTTTGAAATATGCTTTGCCACATTCACATCATATCCTGGAGGCGTGTTTATGCCCGTACCAACAGCGGTACCACCCAATGCCAGTTCACTTAAATGTGCAAGGGTATTTTTTATTGCTTTTAATCCATGGTCTAACTGTGACACATAACCACTGAACTCCTGGCCCAGTGTTAATGGAGTAGCATCCATAAAATGGGTGCGGCCGATCTTAACTATTCTTTTAAAAGCCTTTGCTTTTTTATCTAAGGTATTCCGCAGTTTTGTAATACCGGGTATTGTAGTTTCAATTAAAATAGTATAAGCCGCGATGTGCATTGCAGTAGGAAAAGTATCATTGCTGCTCTGGCTTTTATTGACGTCATCATTAGGGTGTAAATATTTTTCCTTGTCCGATAACTTACCACCGTTTAAAACATGTCCACGATAGGCTACTACTTCATTTACATTCATATTACTTTGCGTTCCGCTCCCCGTTTGCCAAACTACCAGGGGAAAATAGTCATTCAGTTTACCGTCTAATATTTCTTTACATACTTTACCAATAAGAACGGCTTTTTTCCTGGTTAACACCCCGGCATCTGCATTGGTTAAAGCAGCTGCGTGTTTCAGGTAAGCGAATGCGGCGATAATTTCTTTGGGCATTTTATTGATGTCCTGCGCAATTTTAAAATTATCAATACTGCGTTGTGTTTGTGCGCCATAGTAGGCATTTGCCGGTACATGCACCTCGCCCATCGTGTCTTTTTCTGTCCTGTATTCCATATAAATAATTTATTAAGGTAAATATTAAACAAAGATAATGATATACTGCAGTGCGTAAAAATACTAAGTAAGGTAGGGAAAAAAGATATTCACATGTGCACATTTACTCTTTTTTTGTGCTGGTAATACATTTAAATTTATCTACTGCTTTTATTTTCAAACAAACAAAACTAAACGGTTTATGAAAAAAACTTTATTACTGACACTTGTGTTAGCTTTGATTACTTCGTTGGGCTTTTCGCAAACAGATAGGTTTTGGTCTGCAAATACCGCCAACCGAAATAATCTTACAACAGATAAAGCTGTTGCAAGATTATCCTACCCAAAAGAGTTTAAGTTATTTAATTTAAATGCAGCACCTCTGCAGGAGGAATTATTTTCTATTGTAGACAAACGGTCTTCCAATCATTCCACCATTATTTCGTTGCCCAATGCAGATGGTGGCTTCGAAGAATTTGAAGTAGTTGAAGCTTCAAATTTTGAACCTGAGCTTCAGGCACGCTTTCCGGAGATCAGGGCATTTTCCGGTAAAGGGATTACAGACCCCTATGCTACTTTAAAACTGAGTATTTCTCCGCAGGGTATACAAACCATGGTTTTCCGAACTGATAAAGACAATGAATTCATTGAACCTTATTCTAAAGACCATTCTGTATATTCCGTATACAAAGCGCATAGAGATAAAGGACAATTACCGTGGACCTGTTCAACTGATGATAAACAAATGGCTGTTAACTTAATATCACAGCTTCCTGTTGTAAATGCAGCAGGCAGTTCAACCGGTCAATTAAAAACAATGCGCCTTGCGCAGTCCTGCAATGCTGAATATGCCAACTACTTTGGCGCAACCAGTGCTGCGCAGGTAAGCCTCGTATTAGCAGCCTTTAATGCCACACTTACCCGCTGTAACGGAGTTTACGAAAAAGACCTGGCATTACATCTCAATCTTATTGCCAATACAACATCCGTTATTTATTACAACACTTCAACAGATCCTTATTCCACAACATTAAGTCAATGGAACCTGCAGTTACAACAAACTTTGACATCTGTTATAGGTAGTGCTAATTATGATATCGGCCATATGTTCGGCGCATCAGGCGGCGGCGGCAATGCAGGTTGTATAGGTTGCGTATGTGTAGATCCCGCTAACAATACTTCACTTGCAAAAGGTGCTGGTATCACTTCTCCTGCTGATGCTATTCCTCAGGGCGACAATTTTGATATTGATTATGTAGTGCATGAAGTGGGACATCAGTTAGGTGCCAACCATACTTTCTCGATGAACAATGAAGGTACAGGCGTAAATAAAGAAATAGGATCCGGTATCACCATCATGGGATATGCGGGTATCACCAGCCAGGACGTAGCACCGCACTCTATTGATATCTATCATGAAGCGTCCATTGCACAGATACAGGCTAATCTTGCTGCCAAGACTTGTCCAGCATCCATAAATATCACTGCCAACAACGCAGCACCAGTTATTGCTGCCGTGAACAATTATACTATCCCTATCAGTACGCCTTTTGCATTAACCGGTTCTGCTACAGATGCCAATGGTGATGCACTCACCTATTGCTGGGAACAGAATGATAATGCTTCTTCAACTCAAACCGGCGCAAGCAGCGTTGCTTCTCCAACCAAGGCTTCAGGCCCCAACTGGTTGTCGTTTGCAGCTACAGCATCGGGCACAAGGACCTTCCCTAAATTATCAACCATCTTATCTGGTTTATTGGTAACACCAGTATTACCGGGTGGTGACGCAGGTACCAATATAGAGGCATTAAGCTCAGTTTCACGCACTTTAAATTTCAGGCTAACGGTAAGGGACAACCATCCATTCAGTTCAACAGCACCTGTTGCAGTTGCCCAAACTGCTTTTACAGATGTTGTAGTAACAGTAAGTAATACATCCGGGCCATTTAATGTAACCTCCCCTAATACGGCAGTAACATGGGCCGGCGGTTCTACACAAACTATTACATGGAATGTAGCTAACACTACCGCTTCGCCAGTTAGTTGCGCCAATGTAAAAATTTCATTGAGTACTGATGGCGGACAAACTTTCCCTACTGTATTAGCAGCAAGTACACCGAATGATGGTTCGGAAGCTTTAGTGATTCCCGCAGGTGCATCTACCACTGCAAGAATTAAAATTGAGGCTGTTGGAAATATTTTCTTTGATATCAGCAATACTAACTTTACTATCGGTGGTGCAATTGCCTGTGGCGATGCAACGGGGTTAACTTCTTCTGCAATTGATAACAACAATGCAACGGTTAGCTGGACAGCAGTTACCAATGCAATAAGTTATGCAGTAGATTATAAATTGAATTCATCCGGTACATGGACAAGTGTTTCAACAGCTCAAGCCGCAACGTCTGCAAATCTTACAGGCCTTACACAGGGATCATTGTACGACTGGAGAGTACAGGCAACCTGCAGCGCTGGAACAGGAAATTTTGTAACTGCACAGTTCACTACTACTGCGCCATGTTCCGCTCCATCAGGATTGAGTTCTTCAGCCATTACCGGCAGTAGTGCAACTGTAAGCTGGTCAGCTGCAGGCGGCGCATTAAATTATGATGTAGATTATAAATTGAATTCTTCCGGCACTTGGACAAATGCTGTTACAGGCACTACTTCAACTTCAGCCGGCCTCAGTGGATTAGCAGCTTCTTCATTATACGACTGGAGGGTAAGAACTAATTGCGCAAGCGGCAGCAGTGCTTATACACAGGCACAGTTTACTACTGTAGCTGTAAGTACATGCCCGGGTATCTATGATGTAAGTACCAATGGTACAGCAAGTGGTGCAGCTTTAATTCCGTTTAATACGGATGTGAAAGGTTTAATAGATCCTGCAGGCGACAAAGACTATTATAAATTTGTTATTACTACCGGGGGTACAGCAACAGTTACGCTTAATACATTGCCTGCTGATTATGACCTTCGCATTTACAAAAGTAACGGAACGTCACAGGTCGCTTCCTCTTCTAATTCGGGAACAACTCCTGAAGTGATCACACGTACTTATACAGCTGGTAATTATTACGCAAAGGTGTTTGGTTATAACAGCGCCAATAATGCTACCAATTGCTATACTTTAAGGATAGACCTAGGTACAGCTGCCAAAGCAGCAGCATTGGTACAATTTACGTCTGATAAACTTTCAGTGTTCCCTAATCCCGTTACTGCAGCAGCTAATTTATCATTTAAAGCTGCAGCTAATGGTAATGCTGCAATAATAGTTACCAATGATATGGGCGCAACGGTGCTTTCACAACTGGTAACCGTTACTGAAGGTGACAATATCAAAAAACTGGATGTCAGCAAACTGTCCAATGGCATCTATTTTGTAAAAATTAAAACCAATGAAAAGGTTGAAATAGCCAGGATCATCGTGGCAAAATAACTTTCGCAATAACAAATAAAAAAGAGGCTGCATTTAGTGCAGCCTTTTTTTGTATTTTACGCTATGAAAAAATATTTACTGATTCTTATAGCTGTCTCCCCTTTGATAGCATCGGCACAGGTACCCGTACGTGAAAAAATATCAATGGATAAGAACTGGAAATTTCATTTTGGCGACGCTTCAGACACAAAAAATGATTTCAATTATAACATCAATTATAATTTAGCCAAAGCAGGATCGGCCAAAGGTTGCATCGCTCCCAATTTTAATGATAGTGCTTGGCGCGTATTGGATGTGCCGCACGACTGGGCCGTAGAGCAGGAATTCGTGAATATAAAAGACGAAGGGTTGCAGGATCATGGGTTTAAAGCTGTAGGAGGTTTGTTTCCAAAAACAAGTATCGGCTGGTACCGCAAAACATTTACCGTTAGCCCGGCAGATTCGGCGAATAAATTCATGATCCGTTTTGATGGCGTTTTTAGGAATTGTACCGTTTTTTTAAATGGACATTATTTGGGAAGTAATGTGAGTGGGTACAGCGAATTTAGTTTAGACGTTTCCGATTATCTTAATTTCCGAAGAAAAAATGTATTGGTAGTAAGAGTAGATGCTTCGCAATATGAGGGCTGGTTTTACGAAGGTGCCGGGATATACAGGCATGTGTGGTTGGAGAAATTTAATCCCGTGCATATTGCCGAATACGGCACTTTTGTTACAAGTACAGTTAAAGAAAATATCGCCACGGTTGCGGTAGAAACAAAAGTAGTCAACAATAGTTTTGCCAGGGCTGCCAATAGCCTTACTTATTATATTTATGATAAGAACAATAATAAAGTAACAGGTACATTGGTGGAGGGTGTGTCTGTAGTTAACGGTGATTTTAAGAAGATACAATACCAGTTTAAGATCACTGATCCCGTTCTCTGGGGTTTGGAAAATCCTTACCGTTATAAACTGGTTACACTGTTGAAACAAAATGATAAAGTCATTGACAGTACGAGTACATCATTCGGGATTAGAACAATCATAATGGATGGCACTAAAGGTTTATCGTTGAACGGTAAGCCCATAAAGATATATGGTGTTTGCTGCCACCAGGATCATGCAGGCGTGGGCAGTGCATTGCCTGATGCGTTACAATACTACCGCATTAAATTATTAAAAGAGATGGGCGTAAATGCTTACCGTACTTCTCACAATCCACCTACGCCTGAATTATTGGAAGCCTGTGATGAACTGGGTATGCTGGTGTTGGATGAAAACCGTTTAATAGGAACATCTACCGAATACATGAGCCAGTTTGAACGACTGGTATTAAGAGACAGGAACCACCCCAGCATTTTTATGTGGAGTATTGGCAATGAAGAAGGCTGGATACACGGCAATGATATCGGGAGGCGCCTTGCACAAACATTAATTGAGCGTCAAAAAGAACTGGATCCTTCAAGAACCTGTACTTATGCGGCAGACAATGGGAGCAACCGTGAAGGCATAAACGAAGTGATCCCTGTAAGAGGATTTAATTACCGCATACCGGCAATCGATCAATACCATGCTGCATATCCTGATCAGCCGGTTTTTGGCAGTGAGACCGGCAGCACGGTTACTACTAGGGGCATTTATGCAAGGGATACTATTAAAGGTTATGTGATAGATCATGATTCCACGCATCCCAGTTGGTCAAGTACTGCTGAGGAATGGTGGAAACCCAATGCCCATAAAGATTGGTTCATGGGCGGCTTTGTGTGGACGGGCTTTGATTACCGTGGCGAACCTACGCCTTATGGATGGCCCTGCATCAACAGTCATTTTGGAATTATGGATATGTGTGGTTTTCCAAAAAATATCTATTACTATTATCAAAGCTGGTGGAGCGATAAAGATGTGTTGCAGTTGAGCCCGCATTGGAACTGGCCGCAGGCCCCTGCGGGGACAACCGGCGATAGTATTAAAGTTTGGGTAAACAGCAATGCTGATGAAGTGGAATTAAAACTGAATGGAAAAAGTTTAGGAAAAAAAATGATGGAAAGAGAAGGACATCTCGAATGGAAAGTTAAATATGCTCCCGGAAAATTAGAAGCATTCGGAAAAAGGAACGGAAAAAAATTGTATGCAAAAGTAGAAACAGCAGGCGAGCCCTATCAAATAGTTGTAACGCCTGACAGGACCGAAATAAATGCTGACGGCGCTGATGTATGCGTGATGAATGTTACGGTAAAAGATAATAAAGGAAGAGAAGTGGCAACAGCAATGAATAATATTAATTTTAAAATTATAGGAAATGCGAAGATCATTGGTGTGGGTAATGGTGACCCCAGCAGTCATGAGCCGGATAAATTTTTTGATAATAACTGGCAGCGATCATTATTTAATGGTAAGTGCCAGGTGATCATCCAGTCAACTGAAATTGCGGGGGACATAAACTTTACCGCATCCGGTAATAACCTGCCGCCTGTAACGCTCACCATAAAAACAAAAAATAATTAAAGCCCGGCTATGAATAAAAAAATAATGAGGCTGCTTTTATTATCAACCATCTTTGTTTCACAACATATGGTTGTGTGTGCACAACCAATGCCCACTGTGCATCAACTGGCATGGCATAATATGGAATTCTATCTCTTTATGCATTTTGGCCCCAATACATTTACAGATTTGGAATGGGGTAAAGGAAATGAAAAGGAAGAAATTTTTAATCCTGCAAAACTGGATTGCAATCAATGGTGCCGGGTTGCAAAGGCCGCGGGTGCAAAAGGGATCATCATCACGGCAAAGCATCACGACGGGTTTTGTTTGTGGCCAAGTAAATTTTCTACACACACCGTGAGGGAAAGCAAATGGAAAAATGGCAAAGGCGATGTGTTGAAAGAATTATCAACCGCATGTAAAAAGTATGGATTAAAATTTGGCGTATACATTTCGCCATGGGACAGGAATCATCCTGATTACGGAACAGAAAAATACAATGATGTTTTTGTGGGCATGATGAAAGAACTATTTACTAATTACGGCCCCATCTGGGAATTGTGGTGGGATGGAGCCAACGGAGAAGGCGCCAATGGAAAGAAACAGGTGTATGACTGGAAACGTTTTAAAGAAACAGTAAGAAAATTATCTCCTTCAACAGTTGTGTTTAGTGATGTTGGTCCTGACATAAGATGGTGTGGCAATGAAAGCGGTACTGCGGGAAAAACAAACTGGAATACTTTGGATACCGATGGATTTGAACCGGGAGCAAAAGCCCCATCAACCGATACATTAAACGCAGGAAATGTAAATGGTAAATACTGGATACCTGCAGAGGTCGATGTAAGTATAAGGCCGGGTTGGTTTTATCATAAAGCAGAAAATGATAAAGTAAAAACACCGGAACAATTATTTCAACTGTATTTAAAAAGCGTTGGTCGGGGTGCAAACCTTTTATTGAATGTTCCACCTGATGGTAATGGGTTGATCACGGAATATGATTCAACAGCGCTGGCCGGTTTTAAACAGCTGAGGAAAGAAAATCTTAGCAATAATATTTTTAAACACGCTGATACTTATCATTTGTTTGGCGGTATCTTAAAAAAGGCACCAGCAGTCAGCGACGGCAACAGTCAAACAGGAGAGAAAATTACAGCAGTTGATAGAGAATCCGTGGGCGTTGAAATAAAAGAGAATAAAAAGATCAACTGCGTTGTATTGTATGAAGATCTTAAGAACGGGCAACATTGTGCTGCCTACAAATTACTCCTGTTTAATAAAAAAGATGAACTGGTCAAAGAGATACACGGTACTACCATTGGAAGAAAACACATCATCAGCTTTCCAGCTGTTGATATCAATACTATTGAATTAACAATTGAAGCCCAGCATAATAATACCGTGATCAATTCGATAGAAGCCTACCTGCTCAATGAAGACCTAATAGAAAAATAAAATTATTTAAATGAAAAAAACGATTGCCTTGCTTGCTGTTTTTTTTGCTGTAAAACTATCAGCACAAACCTATCAACCCAATTGGGAGAGTTTAGATAAACGCCCTGTGCCAACCTGGTTCACTGATGCAAAATTCGGCATCTTTATTCATTGGGGAGTTTATTCCGTGCCGGGCTGGAGCAGCAAAGGCCAATACGCTGAATGGTACCAGCAGGGATTGCAGGGTAATGATACGGCAAGGCAAAATTTTCATAAAGCTAAATTTGGTGACCGTACTTATTACGACCTGGCCAACGATTTTAAAGCAGAGCTTTTTAACCCGGACGAATGGGCAAAGTTATTTGAACAATCCGGTGCAAAATATATTGTGCTTACTTCAAAGCATCATGATGGATTTACTTTATGGCCCAGTAAAGAAGCCAACAGGGATTGGGGATTTAAATGGAATGCTGTTGATATAGGGCCTAAGAGAGATTTGATCAATGATCTTTTTAAAGCCGTTCGTAAAACATCAGTACATGCCGGTATGTATTATTCCCTGTATGAATGGTTTAATCCTTTGTGGAAAGCCGATAAGGCTAAATATGCTACCGACCATGTGTGGCCGCAAATGAAAGACCTGATCAATAATTACCAGCCCGATGTTTTTTGGACAGATGGTGATTGGGAAGCCACCGACTCAGTTTGGAAAAGTGCAGCATTCTTAACCTGGCTGTACAATGAAAGCCCGGTTAAAAATAAAATTATCGTGAATGATCGTTGGGGTGCAGGGTTACGTTTTAAACATGGGGGGATTTATACACCCGAATACCAGCCTGATCTTGATTTTGAAGACCATGCCTGGGAAGAAAGCCGTGGTATGGGTTACAGCTATGGTTACAATAGGGAAGAAGATGCATGGGATTATAATTCTGCACAGTCCTTGGTATTGCAACTGATTGACAAAGTAAGCCGCGGTGGAAATTTTTTATTAGATATTGGTCCCGACGAACATGGAAAGATACCACCGATCATGCAGGAACGTTTGCTCCAGATAGGTGATTGGTTGAAAATAAATGGCGAAGCTATTTATAACACAACCCGGTGGAAAATACATTCGCAATGGAGCGATGGCAACAGGGAATACAAAGATAGAAGTGGTGATATGCTGTTGAAAATAACGATTGATCCTGATCCGGGTTATGCAGTAAAAGAAATTTTTTATACTTATAATGCTGCTGCCAATGCTTTGTATGCGATCTTCCCGCAATACCCCGCCAATAAAAAATTAATAGTAAAAGATATTACACTGCCCACGGGAACAACTATCCGCTTTTTATCTTCGAAGCAATCACTAAACTGGAACCAGGTTGGTAAGAATGTGGAGATCAGTTTACCTGATTATGATCCCAATAAAATTAAATCACCTTATGCTTACGCTGTTAAGATAGAAAATTTTGGGCGCTTCGCCGGTAAGCCGGTAATTAAGGTAAATTATTATGCAGCATTAAAACCTACTGTTAGTATAGATAATAACCTTGCAGGCGGAATTATTTATTACTCAACAGATGGCAGCACTCCAAATATATCATCAACTCAGTATAGCAAACCTTTTTCCGTTAATAGCAGCACTCTTTTAAAAGCCATATCAATGAAAGACGGAATGCTCAGCAGTGACGCACAGCAAACCAATGTGAAAGTTTACACGATGCTAAAAGCTGCTAAATCCTTCAGGCCCGCAAGTGGCCTGCAATACAGTTATTATGAAGCTAATGAAATGAGCGCTGATAAAATGAGCAGGTTACAGCCTGTAAAAATGGGCACGGTAAATAATTTCAATTTAAATAATAAGAACCGCAAGTCAATATTCGGATTTATTTATACTGGTTATATCGATATCAAAACGACTGGCCTTTATGATTTTTATACCGCAAGTGATGATGGCAGCTTATTGTATATCGATGAACAGTTGATCGTAGACAATAATGGTGATCACGGAATGGAAGAAAAAAATGATAAAGTCGTTTTAGAAAAAGGCCTGCACAGGATAAAAGTTATTTATTTCGACTCCGCCGGCGATAATGGATTGAAAGTAAGCTATAACTTAAGTAGGCAACCTAAGATGGAAATACCGGCAACTGTTTTATTTCATTGAAAGGGTTGACAACCTTTTGAAGGTTGTCAACCCTAAAATTATTTCCCTGTAAAATTCGCTTTACGTTTTTCTAAAAAAGCAGCAGTGCCTTCTTTCATATCGTCTGTGATAAAACAATCGCCAAAAGATTCTATTTCTTTGGCGTAACCACTTTTGCCATTATTGAATGAGCTATCACTTAATACCGCTACATTTACACACTCAATTATTTTTCCCACGGCAACAGGGGCTTTACTCATTATTATATTTAAAATATCTGTTGTTCTTTCTAATAAACTTTCGGCAGTTGTTACATAATTAACAAGCCCCAATTGTAAAGCTTCGTTCGCATCAATTAAATGAGCGGTCATTTGCAGTTCCATACTTTTTCCTTTGCCTACTAACTGTGTTAAACGCTGCGTGCCTCCGTAGCCGGGTATTAATCCCAGGTTCACTTCGGGTTGTCCAAACTTTGCATTGTTGCTGCACAATCTAAAATGACAGGCCATTGCCAGTTCGCATCCACCCCCTAATGCAAAACCATTTACTGCGGCAACGATTGGTTTTTTACTGTTCTCAATTTTAAAAAAAACTTTCTGGCCACGCCTGGCTAATTCCATAGCTTCTTCTTTATTCAATCCGCCAAACTCGGTGATATCCGCACCGGCAACGAATGCTTTCGGCCCTGCGCCTGTAATGATCGCGGATTTAATTGCGGCAGTAGTATATACTTCATCAATAGCCGCATCCAGGTCAGTAAATACCTGGTTGTTCAATGCATTTAATTTATCGGGCCGGTTGATGGTGATCAGGAAGATACCATTTTCCAATGAGGTCAATAAGGTTTGATACATGCCTGTAGATTTTGATAACAAATCTAAGTAATTGAGCCGTGTTTAAAAATTGTAATTTTAACCAATAATGGCAGGTAACAACCTTCACTATGACCATTTAAAATTGAAGTATGAAAAAAATTATTTTTCATTTGTTGCTGTTTTGTTTTGCCAGGCAAAGTTGTGCGCAACAACTGAAACAACTGGTATTTGATTATGCGCATCCTTTTGCTATCCGGGAATTAAAAACCGGTGATACTTCATTCCCGGTGTCGCTACCTTTTTTTGGTATTGAATTGAATGGCGAAGCAATGCTCGATGTAGAAGCCCGGTTCACTGATTTTTTTTCGGAAAAGAAACTGCATTTACTGCTTGTTGCAGATGAAAAGTTTAACAACGGTTATAAAGCTACCCTTACATTTACCAATAATGGTAATACTGCTGTTACATTATCCAATATAATTCCTTTCGGCGCAGCGGATAGTCATTATTATATTTCGGGGAAGCTGCTTGCTGATACCAGCCGCTCCTTTTTGTATCAACCCGGTAAGGAACCGCTTGCTGTTATTGTGCCGCATAACAATAATGACCTGAACTTTACAGCTATCGAATTGGGTGGTAATAAAACGTTGTTTGCTTTGATACGCAGAAGCAATGACAGTATTCAGAATTACCTGCTCAACAGGAGCCCGGCAGTTTTACAGCCAGGCAGCAGGATGAGTTTTGATTTTTACGCAGATATTGTTGATGGCGGCTGGCACGATGCCTTAAGAAAATGTTTTCAGGAAAAGATGTTGTATGAAGTACCCGTTTTTAATGACAGTTTGTATCAAAGGAAAGACCTTGACTTTATCCGTCATGCTTTCACCATGCATTTAATGATGGCATGGGAGAAAAATTATTACAGCGCAAAAGATGGAGCCTATACTTTCAAAGCGTTTTTGCTGGATAAGAAAAAACTATATGGCGGCGACGATATATTTACCATCTGGCCTACATGGCCTGTGCTGGGATTGGACCAGCGCTCCCAGTGGAACCTGATGGAAAGTTTACCCGGTGGTTTGGAAAAGCAAGGAGAACTTGCCGCTTTTGCTCATGCGGCAGGAACAAAATATTTTATCAGTTATAATCCATGGGATGATAAAGATGAAAAAATTTCTTTACAAACCATGAGTGATGTGTTGAAAAAGATCAATGCCGATGGTGTTGTGCTTGATACCAGGGCTGAAGGCAGCGCAGCATTGCAGCATGCGGTAGATAATGCCCGGCAGGGTATCGTATTGTACAGCGAAGGCATGGCCGTTCCAAAGGATATGCAGGGCATTATTGCAGGCCGTGTGCATAATGATATCTATTACCCGCCTTTGTTGAATCTTAATAAATTCATCAAACCCTGTTTTGCTATTTTTCGTGTGGCAGAAGTGAACAGAGAAAGGATCAGGCGCGAATATGCCACTGCGTTATTTAATGGCTATGGAGTAGAGATCAATATTATGCGACCGGGCAGGCAGGAATGGATGGACGAAGATTACCACTTCTGGGGAAGATGTGCCAGGATACTAAAAGAAAACAGCGATAATTTTATATCTGTAAACTGGACCCCGCTTATTGCTTCATTGAAAGACAAAGTTTATATCAATCAATGGCCCGGAAAAAGAAAAACCGTTTATACCATTTTCAGTTTGATACCGGGAGGTTTTAAGGAGCCTTTATTTGAAGTAGCGATACAACCGGGTTTTCATTTGGTTGATCTCTGGAACCACGAAAATGTAGCTGTAAAAAAGATTGAGGGAAAAGACCACGCTGTAGTGGAATTAGAATCCTTCAATAGAAAATACCTGGGCACAAATAATGAAGGCGCCGTAAACAGTATTGTATCGCTTCCGCAATTATTGAATGTACAACTGGACGGAGATAAAATATCCATTAGTGCTCCAGAGGGCAGCAGCCTGCAAATTTGGTTCGGCAACCCTTCTTATGATAAAGAAGCGGTAACAATAGCATCAACCAGGTCTTCCTTTCATCTTTTTGAAAAATTTGGAAGAAAGGAAGGGAAATATGTCATACAGTTGTTTGACAGTACAGCATTATTGGATGAAGCTATCCTAAACATTATACCCGGAACGCCATTGTTAGTGTCATCGCCTGAACATACAGCAGTGGCATCAGTAGCACCTGCCGGCATGGTAAAAATTCCCGGAGGTACGTTTACTATGGAGGTTGCCAACGGGGATGAATTTATTGCCTATCCTAAACAGGATTATCCAAAATCCATATCCCTTAAAAATTTTTATATGGATAAATATCCTGTCACCAACCGGGAGTTCAAAAATTTTATCGACGGTTCCGGATACCTGCCCACTGATAGTTTTAATTTTTTAAAACACTGGGTGAACGGAAAGCCGAAAAAAGAAGAAGAACAATTTCCTGTTGTAAATGTGAGTTACGAAGACGCGAAAGCTTATGCCCTATGGACAGGTAAGCGTTTACCCACAGAATCCGAATGGCAATATGCAGCACAAGCTACGGATGGCCGGCGATGGCCATGGGGCAATACCGTAAATAAACAGGGAGGGCTACAAAAAAATATCAGTACAACCTTAACTGTAGTGGATTATGGTATACCCGGTGCCTCGTTTTGTAATTCAGGTAACGGCAAGCTATACCCTGTTGGTAAATATAAAAAAGGCGTCAACCCGTTTGGTTTATACGATCTCGTGGGTTGTGTTTGGCAAATAACCAATGACTGGTACCAGGGAGACAGCTATGAATATATCCTGTTGAAGGGTGGAAGTTACTACCAACCTGGTGGGAGCTGGTGGTTTGTACAGGGCGGCCCTAAGCCATTGCGCTACCGCCAAATGTTGCTGAGACTTTCGCAGGGATTTGAACGGAATGCAACGGTTGGCTTCCGTTGTGTAAAAGATGCCGAGTAGTTGCGGCTTATCAGCAGCTGTTTAATAATGGTTATTTCACTTATAATAGTTAAGCAGCGCTATTTTTAGATCTTATTGCTTGTGTAACAATTAAAAAATAAAGTATAGCCATAAATTAATTTATTTTTTAAAAGGCGGCACATTAAAAACTCCTGTTATGCTGCACCCATTCCCTGATATAATCAGCAATTTCGGTAGTGGCGGTGCCGGGCGCAAATAATTTTCCTACGCCCATATCCTGCAATGCTTTCATGTCATCTTCGGGAATGATGCCCCCGCCGGTAAGCAATACATCGGTCATTTCTTTTTCTTTCATCAGGGTAATGATCTTTGGAAAAACGGTATTGTGTGCACCGCTTAATATGCTGATGCCGATCGCATCCACATCTTCCTGCAAAGCTGCATTCACCACCATTTCAGGAGTTTGCCGCAAGCCGGTGTAAATAACTTCCATGCCTGCATCACGAAGAGCGGTAGCAATAACTTTAGCGCCGCGGTCGTGCCCGTCTAAGCCTACTTTGGCAACCAATACCCTAACCGGCCTTTTCTTTTCCATATGCAATTCATTAAAACTCGTGTAAAAGTAAAGCTATTCACCAAATATCAGGAATAGTTTCTGCTTTATAAAATCCCCTGCAAACTACTTGTGGTAGAATTCTTTTTTCTCTTTGTCAATACTACTTTTAAAAAACGCTGCTGCACCGGGTGCTGCATTTTTAAAGAAAATAATTTTGTTTCCAAATTGCCTTGATAAGGGACTGGTGACGGAATCCATTACCCTAAAGCTTTCGAACCGGCTGAATACAGGATCGTCTTTTGCAGGCATTTTTTCTGTTATTAAAAGCACATGTTTAAAAGATAGCGAATCGGGTATCCATAACAGAAATGAACCATTATCCGTAATTACCCTTTTCCTGAAAAGAGCATGTTCTCCATAAAATTTTAAAGCACCTGCCTGCCCATAATTATCACAATAAATAACGGTACAGCATTTCGCCGTATCGGGCAGGCCGATATAAAATGCGTGCTCGGCCTTTTCAGTCAATTCCTTCCAGCCGAGCATGTCTCCAAAATCCTGCGGTAAGGGATGAACTTTATGATCTTCCCATTTATTTTCCATCCCGATCTTTTTATACAATGCGGCCAATTTTTCCGGTGTGCGTGTGGGTAACAGCAATGGAAGGATAAGCCATGTAAAACCAATGATAATGATGCCAATGATATACCTGGCCCAGGTTCTTTTTTGTGTCCATTGTTGCCATGCTACAGCACCGGCTGCCAGTAATGTTGGATAGATACCGAGTGCATAATAACTTTTCCCCCTGCCCGCTATCAATAATAATAAAATAAAAAAATATGTGTATGCCAAAAAACGCCATTGCTTGTTTTTTAATAGCCAGGCCAACCCTGCAACCCAAATGATCAATACAGGTAACAACATCAGTAACTGGTCTTTTAAAAAGTCAAGGGGGTTACCGAATTTTAATTGTGTATCCTGCAACTCCTGCATATGATGGATCAATGACCAGTTATGATCGTATTGCCACCATATGTTGGGGAGAATGATCAATAGCCCCATCAATGATGCAGTGTATAATTTTTTTTCTGCAAATATTTTTCGATGCGGTGTCAGTAATAATCCCGCAACGATTCCTGCTGCAATAAATAAAACGGAATACTTGCCCCAAAAGCCTACTGCAATGCTTGTTGCATACCAGTATAAAAATTTTGTTTGTTGCTCATTTATATAACGCACTATAAAATAAACCGCTAATGTCCAGAAGAAAACATCCAGTATATTGGGTTGAAACAAGGCATGTGTCCTTAAATAGGCACCACTGCAAATGCAAATACCTGCCAGCAGTTGTGCGAATTTTTTACCACCCAAAGCTGCAGCAAGCAGGCCGGTAACAACAACGGTAGCTGCTCCAAAAATTGCAGGCCAAAATTTTATCCAGTGGGCTGTACCACCCAACCAGGAAGAGATGGTACCGAGGTAAGAAATTAATGGGGGGTTTTCAAGGTAACCTAATGCAGGATGCAGGCCTTGTTGATAATATAAAAATTCATCACGTTGTAATTCAAAAACAGGTGACTGTACAATAAAAGGCAGCATAAATTTTATGATTGCCGGCAACAGAATTGCCGCCCAGTAAGGCTTGCTTTTATTGTTCATCAGCGGAAGATACAAACAGAAAAATAATAAACAAAATACAGGCTGGCGTTATAAACATTGTTTATTAAAAAACTTAAGGGTTACCCGGTTGTAGTCGCTGTACATCTGGTGATCTGATACGGCGAGATCAATTTGTTCTATTACAAAAAGTTTTTGCAATACGGTTAAGCTATTGAGTTCGGGGAAAGCGATAGGGTTAGCCTGGTAGGCCGTAGTCAAAGCATCAGAAAATCCAATAAAATAATTTTTGCTGTTGAGGTAACTTTTGCTTTTTAATTCATTAAAAAGTGCAATGGACTTTGTGATAGTGATATCGCCTCTTCTTGCAAAACGTTCTGGATACAAAGGAGAATGTTCTTTTATAAAATATTTACTGCAGATACTTCTTGATGTAAGTGTATTTGAATTGGTAAGGGCATCAGCATTACCCTGCTGCCCAACATTTTCGTTATTGTCAAACCTCGCCATGCAAAATTGCAAGGGTGTAGAGGAGGTTTGTGCAACGGAAATGCCACCCGGTGCACAGTAACTCACTGCGGCTTTGTATTTAAAAAGCGACGATAGTGATGCAGAGAATGCACCACCATTACTCATACCCGCAGAATACCGGAGTTTAGCCCTGCTGGTAATACCGCGGTTATAAAATGTATCAGTAATGATCCTGATATTGGCATAATCCACATTCGTAACGGAATCATATGGGCTGTAACTCCATCTTAATTTCCCATCGCCGTCAGCATCGATGCCGGTAGTAGCTTCTTCAGCTTCTGTAATGATGATACCAAAATTATCAGTCACGAGGTCTTTGTACAATTGCTTAAATTCAAAACTGGTGGCAACATTTAATGCGCTGCCGCCGCTGCCATGTAACAGGTAAACAAAGCCTTTATGGCCTGCCGGGAAATAATAATAAACAGGTTTTAACCTGTCCCTTCCCTTAATCATTTCGTATTGTAATGTAACAGGGCTGATCGTTTTTACACTGGCGGTGAATGCAACATCCTTAGCAGGCATAATGAACCAGGTATGCCATTCTTCAAATGCATTGAGTAATGCAATCTCACTACCTGCCCATTTATCAAATAACTGTGCATCAGTGTAGGCGGTACTGAAAATATGCACAGTATCGCCGGTCTTGTATTTACCGGCGCCGTAGCCATTATTTACTGCTACGGTAAAACTATCTGTTGTACTAACAGGAGGTATAGTAACAGGTGACGTTTTTTTACAGGAAACAAAAGCCAGTATGGGTAGTACAATAAGCAGTTTTTTCATTAAGATAATTTTGGCAATAGACCCTGTTTTACAGCAGGGGTTTAAAGGGATGCAAAAATATCTAACGCTTTATTAATCCTGTTTATTGTAGCTATTTTACCAATGGCTTCCGCTATTACGAAGACCGGCGGCCCATATTTTCCACCGACCAGCATGATGCGTAAAGGCGATTGCAATTCACCAGGCTTTATATTTTTTTCAGTTGCTAACTCTTTAAAACTATGCTCTATACCCGCAACATCCCAGCTTTGTAAATTGTTCAATGCATTGATCCAACCGGTAAAAAATAATTTTTTATCATCATTCCATTTTGGTTTTACTGCATCAGTATCCAAAGTAGATGGATCTGTGAAAAAGAATATTGATTGATCGTAAAAATCAGGGAGTAACGTACAGCGATCCTTAACTAGTTCCAGTATTTTTTCAAACTTTTCATCATCCGAAATACTTATGCCCTTTGATTCAAAAAGCACTTTAACTTTTAACTTATAACTTTCAACTTTTAACTTTTTTATCCATTCATGATTGAACCATTTGGCTTTTTCATAATCAAATTTGGCACCGCCGCTGTGTACACGATCAATGCTGAACAGTGCAATTAATTCTTCCTTCGTAAATAATTCCTGTTCTGTTCCTGCATTCCAACCAAGCAATGCCAGCAGGTTGATAAATGCCTCAGGCAAAAATCCTTTTTCTTTGAAGCCTTCTGTTAATTCATTTGTTTTGGGATCGGTCCCCACAGGGGCCTGTGGCCAGTTCATAGCAAAAACAGGAAAGCCATATTTAGTGCCATCTCTTTTACTCAGCTTGCCACTGGGCCCCAGTATCAAGGGCAAGTGCGCCCATTCCGGCATCTTATTTAAACCGAATAAATATTTCCAGAGCAGCACATGCACGGGTGCGCTTGGCAGCCATTCTTCGCCCCTGAAGGCATGCGTGATCTTCATTAAATAATCATCAACCACAACTGCTAAATGATAGGTGGGCATTCCATCGGCCTTCAGTAAAACTTTATCATCCACCAGGTCAGTTTCATTTTTTATTTCACCACGGATCATGTCGTTGAATGAAACTGTTTCACCCTGTGGCATTTTAATCCTGATCACATGCCTGGTACCGGCTGCCAGTAATTGCGCTGTTACAGCAGGGGTTAACGTCAATGAATTTTTCATTTTCATGCGCAGGTGATGATCATATTGCGGAGAGGGATTTTCTGCGGTTTTAAAATCACTACGCATTTTTTCAAGTTCTTCAGGTGTATCAAAGGCATAATAAGCATGGCCTTCCATTACCAGTTGATCAGCATATTTTTTATAAAAGCCCTGTTCTTTTCTTTCGCTTTGGCGGTAAGGGCCATAAGCGCCACCATGCAGCGGGCTTTCATCAGGTTCTATACCACACCATTTGAGGCAATCAAAAATATATTGTTCAGCACCAGGTACAAATCTTGACTGGTCAGTATCTTCAATACGTACGATAAAATCGCCGCCTTTATTTTTCGCAAATAAATAATTATATAGTACGGTTCTTACACCGCCTAAATGCAAACCACCTGTGGGGCTGGGTGCAAATCTTACTCTTATTGTACTCATAGCTGCAAAGATAAGAGCGGAGCCACTACAATGAAGTTGAAATGTTATGGTACAAAAAAAACCGCCCTGTTTTAGCAGGAACGGTTTTGAAAATATCAATCACGAAGTTTTATCTTAAGAATATTGTACGGGGTGCTTCCCCATCAATTGCGATAGTTGCGGACTTGTCACAATCACCGTTACCAAAATCGATGATGGCATTGTGTCCTCCGCCCTGTACTTTTAATTTTCCCGCACTGATATTATCACAGCTCGTTTTCTTTTGCAGTGCTTCAGTAATAAAACAATCCCTTGTTTTTCCATTTGCATTGGTTACGGTATGGTTGCCGGTGATCAAAAACACATCATCCAGTAAACTGTTGGGTGTATTTGCTCCCGCAATCTGCACCACATCTCTTACACCGCTATGCAGCCAATAATTTCCGTTCGGGGCAGTGATCTTGCCATTTTCTATTTTTTTCTGCCAGCTGCGTGTACTAGGTATACTGGTATTGGTCCAGGTAACAGTGCCTTCTTTTTTAAAACCATTCACATAATAATTTGTAAAGGTCATGACGGCTTTACTTCCGGGTTTTCTAACGGAGTCAGAAAGTATGATATTGATCTTGCCTTTGTGTGTAATGCCGCTTGGTGAAGTACAGCTACCGGTACCAAAATCAATAACGATTGTTTTTGGAAAACCAGCAGCGGGAGTAACCGCGATAGAAGCACAAGCCAGGATATTTGCAGTTACAACAGGCTGTGATGCAAAACTACTTCCCAGTAAATTCTTATCTGCAGCTGCTTCCATGAATGCGTTGTTGGCGTCTTCGGTTAAATTATCAGCTATGGCCTGGTTACCACTTAATTCAAATGTGATCTCAGCTTCATTGTCCTGTGTCGGGGCAGCATTACTTTCTTTTTTGCAGGAGAGTAAACTGGTTGCGAGTGTAAAAATTACAACTGCTGTGAGGAGTCTATTTGTTTTCATAGGCATTGTTTAGCGTAGCCAGCAGGATAATATTGGATCTACGGATTTAGACTGGCTTACTATAATGCTAACGGTTCACGGTGCATATTATTGTGTTTTATAACCGTGATTTGCATAAAATAACGGCCATTTTACCCGCTTTGGGTTGTATATTTGGACAGATTTTAATATATATGATAGCCCCACATTTCTGGAGAGAATCGAAAGCCAAATTCTTTAAAAAAGACCTGTTCTTTGTTGCCACACCCTGGTGGTTAAAGAAGCTATTTCCCGGCTGTGTATGGGATGTAAAGACCAATGAAAAAGTTATTTTTATCAGTTTTGATGATGGCCCTCATCCTTCTATTACTCCCTTTGTTTTAACTGAATTGAAAAAGTATAACGCTAAAGCTACTTTTTTCTGTATAGGCGATAACGTTATAAAATATCCCGATATATACAGGCAGGTGATTAATGAAGGCCATGCAGTGGGCAACCATACTATGCACCATACCAATGGATGGAAGACCGCAGATGAGCAATATTTAATTGATATTGCTGAAGCAAAAAATTATATTCATTCTAATTTATTCCGCCCGCCGTATGGGAGGATAAAAAAATCCCAGTTACGCCAGTTATCGGCTGGCAACTATCAACTGTCAACTATAATGTGGTCGGTTTTGGCAGGTGACTGGGTCGCCGGCCTTGATCCGGAAAAATGTTTTGAACAGGTAAAAAATAATATTTACCCCGGCTGCATCGTGGTTTTCCACGACAGTGATAAGGCCAAAGAAAGAATGTGCTATGCTTTGCCAAAGCTGCTGGAATATTGTAGCAATAAAGGATATGTATTTAAAAAAATTGAGGTAAATACGGCCAGGTAAACACAAGAATGGGGAAGAATACCAAGTTGGATTACTATTAAAAAAAATTGGGCCTGGGTAGAAACCCTGGCCCGTTTTTAATCCGTACCCTATGAAAACTAGAATAAATGTACAACCTTGTTTTCAAAAAAGCAATATTTTTTTTTATATTACAAAGTAATTGTATGTCCCACCCCGTTTATGTAGATAATGGCGAGATTATCACAGTTACCATTTCCATAGTCAAGCAGGGCCTCGTGGCTATTCCTTACCAGGTGAACTGTACCTTTAACTATCCAGCGGCAAGTGAATTTTTTTATCAATGGTTCAACAATGGTTGCCGACCAGTTATTGCCAAGTGAATTGGAACCTGTTGCCCCTCCGGTAATTTTATAAACATCATCCAGCGGGAAATTAGGCGTGCCGTTTCCTTCGATCTGTAAAATATTTTTTTCACTGTTCCATTTGTGCCATTTTCCGGTATTGGTATTGGTGATCTTTCCATCAATAACACTAACTTTTAAACCCTGCATATTGGTAGTACTGGTGTTTTCTGTAATGTGTGTGCCTTCAATATGAAAGCTGTCTACATTGTAGCCTACAAAAGTTGTACTTACTTTGGCGCCCGGTACCAGCATCCTGTTGGTGTAGATTGTTACAATTTTTCCCTTGCGTAATTTACCATCACGGCCAAGGCAGCCATTGCCAAAATCAATGGTTACAGTTTTGGGAAATAAGCCAGGTTGGCTGGGTACTACGGTAATAGTATAGCAGCGTGTTCTGCCTGGCGTTGGCCTTACACCTAATTCTTCCAGGCCCGAAACATTTGCTCCCATGCCTAATTCATCACCCGCATCTTCAGCGGTTACACTGGCGGTAATGTTAAATACATCATCAAACTGTGCTTCGGCTGCAGCATCTTCGGTGGTAATCGCTACCGTGGCAGCAACTTCTGCTGCCGTATCGGCTGTGTTGCTTACACTGGTTTCTTTTTTACAACTGGTGAATACAAGGACCCCGGAAATAGCAATAGCCGTGAGCCACCTGCTGATCTTAATTGTTGTTTTCATAATTTTTTTTTAAAATGAGGTGAAAAATAAATACGCCGCTATGACTGGAGCCGTGCAACCGGGTTTAAAGCATTGTTAATTTTTTTTTAGTGATTTTTGCATTTCAAACATAACAATGAACTTAACAGATACGCATTGTCATCTTTATGCTGAAGACTTTAGCAGCGATATTGATGAAGTGATCCGGAGAGCCGCCCATGAAGGCGTTGGTAAATTTTATTTGCCCGCTATCGATAGTAATACACACAGGCAAATGATATTACTGGAAGAACAATACCCCGGGAAATGTATGGCGATGATGGGTTTGCATCCCTGTTCGGTAAAAGAAAATTATACCAGTGAATTGCAGGTTGTGGAAGACTGGTTGGCTAAAAGAAAATTTGCCGCGATAGGTGAGATCGGTATTGATCTGTATTGGGATAAAAATTTTATAACACAGCAGTATGCTGCTTTCAGGCAACAGATCGAATGGTCGCTACGGTACCAGTTACCCGTTGTTATACATACCCGTAATGCAATGGAGGAAACGATAGCCGTAGTTAAAGAGTTTGCATCGCGGGGTGTAAAAGGAATTTTTCATTGCTTTAGTGGTTGTTACAAAGACGCTGTTACTATTATTGACCTGGGTTTTTATTTAGGTATCGGGGGTGTAGTTACTTATAAAAATTCAGGGCTTGGGGCAATAATAGAAAAGGTCGGGCTGGAGCACCTGGTATTAGAAACTGATGCACCTTATTTAACGCCGGTACCATTCAGAGGGAAAAGAAATGAAAGCAGCTATTTAAAATATATTGTTGAAAAACTGGCCTTGATCAAAAATGTAACCCTTGAGGAAGTGGCTGCGGTAACAACAGCCAATGCACAAAAAATATTCGGCACTTAAAGGTTGATGCTGTATTTTTGCCGTCCTTCAAAAATGGAGAGTTGTCCGAGTGGTTGAAGGAGCACGCCTGGAAAGTGTGTATACTCGAAAGGGTATCAAGAGTTCGAATCTCTTACTCTCCGCATGAAAAAAGAAAAATTCTTCGTTTATATCCTTCAAAGCATGAAGGATTTTTCTTTTTATACTGGTCAATGTGATGATTTAGATTATAGGATGAGTAAGCATACTGAAGGGATGAGTAAATATACAGCCTCAAAACGTCCGTGGCGAATGGTTTATTTTGAGATGTATGAAAGCAGGACTGAGGCTTTGAAGCGGGAAAAGCAAATAAAAAATATGAAGAGTAAGATTTATATCCAGGGCCTGATACAAAATTGGAAATTTACCCGCGTGGTTGAATCCCCGATTGAATCGGGACGATGCATCGGTAGAAAGTGTGTATACCCGAAAGGGTATCATCCCGATTCATCGGGACGAATCTCTTACTCTCCGCATAACAAAAGAAGAAAAGTCCTTCAAGTGCCGGAGGACTTTTCATTTATACTTTATGTTGATTTCGATGCAAACAATTCACTATTATTATGAGGATTATTTAAAAATCTCCTGTTCATCTCTTTCGTTCACGGGGATCTTTCTCAAAAAATCATCATAGCCATCATCTTCATGATTGCTGTACACGCCATAGGCGTCAATACTGTATCCAATCAATCCATCATTGGCTTCTATTAAATATAAAACAGTATTCTCCGAAGGATCGGAGTCACCCTCAAAACGGTATGTCTTGATTATTTTCAGTTCATCGGGCTGGTAGGTTTTTCCTGCAGGGCTGCTCAAGCCTCCTTCAACAATTTTAAATTCATTGTCTTGTTTTTTAAGGCGCAGGTTTTCCAATACCGTGCTTAATGTTGTCATCATTAATGTACTCTTCATAATAGAATATTTACAGTTAAAAAATCAGTGCTGTGTTAATTAGTTCTAAATACATGCCAAAAAGAATTATGCCGGTCAATGATGCCTGGCATGATTTTATAAAGCTTATTAGTGTAAACCATTTATCAATAATAACCTTAGTATTATGTCAGTCAATCTTTCAGAAACAATACAAAAAAATCTCGGTTATCCTGCATTACATAAAGCAGATCCTAATAGTGAACAGGTAAAGGATGATGACCAGCATGAAGCAAATACATTAAGCCAGGCAGCGATCCCTGCTGTATTAGCGGGGTTGTACAGGTATGTGCAAACAGATGAAGGGGCTGCTGATTTTTTGCGGGGTGATAATTCTACAGGTTGGGCGGACAGGATCTTTAATTGGGATAAAAATATGGCGGTACGAAAAATCTCCGGCTATGCTGATCAGCCGGGCATTGTAGTAGATAACACCATAAATGATATTGCGAACGAAGCAGCAAAAGTTGTAAAAGCAACGATTCCTGCCAATGCAGGAATAAAAGAGGTAAAACTTTTTTTTAATGACCAGAGAAATATCATTCTATCTTATTTACCGGCGGCATTGCATGTAGGCGATTTTTTGAATGACCCCGGGCTGGATGATAAAACCAATAAGATGGAAGGGCCGATATCTACATTAATGCATAATATAGGGGCCGCATTTTCTAAACCCGTTACAGAAGAAGAAATGAACAAGAAATGATTACCGGTTACGATTGAGAGTCTTCATAACTCTTGATCTTATTGTATAAAGTCTTTCGGTCTATTTTTAAAACTTCCGCTGCCCTGGTTTTATTAAAATTCACTTCTTTCAAAACGTGCATGATCGTTTCATACTCGGCTTTTGAAGCAGAATCCTTAAGGTCAAGTGAGATCCTTTGAGGAGGCTCAGCAGCGGTTACAAACGACGATGAGGTAGTTTCTGCGCTGCTGTTGCTGATTTCATAAGGTAATGCGGCTGCAGCAATATAACCACCGGGGGTTAGTAAAGCACATCTTCTTATTACATTTCTAAATTCGCGGAGATTACCCGGCCAGTTGTATTTGATAAACATTTGCATTACTTCGTCATCAAAACCATCCAGTTGTTTATTTAACTCCCCCATGGTTTTTTGTAAAAAGAATTCTGCAAACAAGGGGATATCATCTTTACGGTTTCTTAGTGGCGGGAGGCTAATGGAGAATTCGTTAAACCTGTAATAAAGGTCTTCCCTGAATCTTCCTTTGCGGTAAGCATCCTGCAGGTTTTCATTGGAAGCCACGATGATCCTGATGTCGATGTCAATTTCTTTATTACCACCTACCCGTTTGAATTTTCTTTCCTGGATCACCCTCAATAGGGAAGCCTGTATCTCGCCGGATAAGTTAGCTACCTCATCTAAAAATAAAGTGCCGCCATTGGCTAATTCAAAATGGCCTTCTTTATCCGCAAGGGCTCCTGTAAAAGAACCTTTCATATGCCCAAATAATTCACTGCCCGCTAATTCTTTGGATAAAGTGCCGCAGTCCATTGCAATGAAAGGTTTATTTCTCCTGTTACTTCTTTCATGAATGGTTTTAGCAATGACTTCTTTGCCCGTTCCACTTTCGCCATATACAATTATACTAAAGTTGGTAGGTGCTACCAGGTCGATTTGTTTATACAACTGCCTGGTTACTGAATCTTTTCCTTCTAAAAATTCCGGTAAACTGCCGGATTGGTTATTTACCGGTTTACCTTCTTTAACCTGCGCAGTGCCATTTGTATTTTGTTCATTAGGTTGATTGAGCGCTTTACTTAATACCGCTAAAACTTCATCAGGTATCAGCGGTTTGGTAATATAATCATGGGCACCGGCCTTAATAACATCAACCGCCGTTTTGATATCGCTGTATCCTGTAATAATTAATACAATAGTAGAGGGTTTTTGTTGTTTGATCTCGATTAAAATATCTTTACCATCTTTCTTATCGCCCAGCCTGTAATCACACAACACGATGTCGAAATTACCAGCTATAAATTTCTCTATACCTTTATTACCTGAATGAGCGGTATCCACTTCATAACCATTTTTGGTAAGAAACCTGTCGAGCAGTATACACATGTCAGTATCATCATCAATAATAAGGATCCTTTTTTTCATTCAGTTTTTATTTTTATAAAGATACAGTTTGTTCCATCAGCTGTGGAAAAAAAACAGGTTTACAAATTGGGGTACACCCTACATTGTAAACCCATTTCCAAAACCGAAACCCAAACTTATTTTTAATGCCGCCCAATTCTATCAGTTAATCTTGAAAAAAACCTGCCAAAATAAAAACCTTCGATTTATATTGTTTAAAGCCTCAAAATCAGTAATGCTGTAAAAAAGATTCCCCATCTTGGGGAATCTTTTTTACAGCCATTGAACAGTATGTCCTCAGCCGCTTAAATCCCTATAAAAATGAAGCTGTTTATTAGTGGCAGAAAAATTGTAACTGAATACCGTCTGTAAACCCCAAAATTGTATATTTATAAATCTTTTTTGAAATAAACACCAAACTACGTGAAGGCTTTAATCATTGATGATGAAATAGATATTTGTTATTTGTTAAGTGGGATATTGCGTAATAAGAATATTCAGTCGAGCTATGTAAATTCATTAAGTGAGGCTGTATTGCTTTTAAAAAAATATGAACCTGAGATTATTTTTTTGGATAATCACCTGCCCGACGGTATGGGAGTGGATTTCATCAGCCAGCTCAAAAAAAGCAATCCTTCTTCAAAAGTAATAATGATCACGGCATATGATACGCCTGCAGACAGGAGAAAAGCACTGATTGAAGGTGCAGATCTTTTTATTGCAAAACCCTTCTCCCGCGAAGTGATTTATCAAACCGTCGATAAATTATCAAATTAGAAATAATTTTCCCCGATTGTAGAATCCTTTTCACATAAATACCTTTTAGAAAACATATTTATTACTGCAATGGCCATTTTGAAGCTGTTTTTAATCTTTAAAAAACTGGCAGAGTTTTTCGATAGGATAAGTATTCATTAACATTTAAATCATTTTTTATGGGAAATTTATTGTATGTAATTGCAGTTATTTTAGTGATTGGCTGGGCTATTGGCTTTTTAGGTTATCATGCAGGCGGAGTTATTCATATCTTGCTGGTTATAGCGATAATTTCCATAATATTGGGCGTTATCCGGAGAGCGTAATTGATCTTAGTAGATCCGCTTTATATTATTTTTATCCAGTTTAAAACATTATCCCAACACCATGGTGCTTAATAAATCAAGCCCTTTCTATTTAAGATTTTCGTTGATCTTATTAATGCTCCTTTTAGTAGGAGTGATCATTTATATAGGGCAGGATATTATTGTACCATTGGCTTTTGCTGTATTACTGGCAGTATTATTACTGCCGGTAAATAAATTTCTTGAAAGGAAAGGCTTCTCAAGGGTAATGGCAATTGTTGTATCCTTAACTGTCACGATCTTTTTTGCTGTGGCAGTTATTTATTTTCTTTCCTCACAGATCGCCGGTTTTCTCCAGGATATCCCCGCTATCAAGCAGCATATTGCTGAGCATGCAAAAACATTTCAAACCTGGGTGAGTCATCACTTTAAGATTACCAGGGTAGAGCAGGCAAATTTACTGGACAATGCTACGGAAAAAATGAAGAGTTCAGGATCGGGTTTAATTGGAGATACTTTTTTATCTGTAACACAGGCATTGATGGTAGTAGTGCTTTTGCCGGTATACTGCTTTTTGGTATTGTATTACCGGGACATGATAAGAAAATTTTTGGTTTCAGTATTTAAACCACAACACCACGAAAACGTAAACCAGGTGTTGCAGGAATCTAAATTCATTGTACAGGGATACATGACGGGATTAATAATTGAAATGGGTATAGTGGCTGCCATCAACGCTGCTGGGTTTCTAATATTCGGGATTAAGTATGCCATTTTTCTTGGCGTATTTGCGGCTATTTTGAATATGATCCCTTATATCGGGATGCTGATCGCTTCGTTATTTTGTATGTTGATCACCCTTACTACTTCTACGCAGATGAGCGACGTGCTATGGGTTTTAGTGATCCTTACCGTTGTTCAGTTTATTGATAATAACATTATCATGCCGAAAGTAGTAAGTTCAAAAGTAAAAATAAATGCACTGATCACTATTTTAGGTGTCTTGATTGGCGGGGCACTTGCCGGTATTTCCGGGATGTTCTTATCAATACCCGGCATTGCCATTTTAAAAGTGATCTGCGACAGGGTGGATGGTTTAAAACCCTGGGGCCTTTTGTTGGGAGATGATGTTACCGGCACCAAGAAAAGCCCGATCTATTTAAAAATGGAAAGAATAGGGCATAAACTAAAATTACCCACACCCGTAAAGCCCCCGAAACTTAAAGAGAAAGATCAAATTTAATTATAAAGCTGGTGCCTTTACCCGGCGTACTGGTTGCATTAATTGAACCCCTGTGGTTTAAAATAATATTTTGTGTATTGGTAAGCCCCAGCCCGTTGCCCTTTGCTTTAGTGCTAAAATAAGGCTCGAATAAATTATTCAATTGTTCTTCGTTCATGCCCGATCCATTATCTGAAATTTCTACCACACATTTATTATCTTCCTCTTTACTCTGTATCTTTAAAACGCCTTTACCCGGTTCCATTGCCTCTATGGCATTCACAATCAAATTTAAAAAAGCAATCTTTATCTTTTCAACATCTACAGAAATATTGCAGATACCAATACCATATTTTTTTTCAACAGTAACCTGGTGTAATTCCAGCCGGTCTTTCGCCATATCCAACGCTTCATCCAGCAGGCGGTTGATACCAGCAGCAGTATAATTCAATTCCGCGAAACGGGTTGCTTTCAGCAATTCACTGATCAGTTGGTTGATACGCCTGCTGTTTCTTTCTATCATTGTAAAAAGCTGGAGGCTACTATCATCTTTAACCGGCAGGTCATCTTTTATCTGGGATAAAGCAAGGTCAATATTAGTTAATGGGTTCCTTACCTCGTGTGCGATGGTGCGTGCAATACGGCCCGTGGCGGCAAACTTTTCACTTCTTTTCATGAGTATCAATTCCCTGTTCGCATTGTCTAGGTCAACGATCCGTTGCTGTAATTCTTTTTGATAAGTGTTTACAATTTTATTAGATGCAAGCCTGGCGGCGTATTCTCTCCTGTAAGCATAATAACCCAGCAAGGCAAATACCAATGCTAAAAAAAGTGATGTTACTGTAATAATATTTAAAATTTTATACCGGCTGGTCACATCTTTCGTACGGTAAGCCAGTGAAGTTTCTTCGTTTTTACGCATGCTATCAATAGTTAGCCTGATGCTGTCCATTAATATGCTGCTTTTATTCGCTGCTTTTTTAAGGGTATCATTAAGTATAAAATTATTTTTGGTAAAGTAGTCACGCGCAAAGTCCAGTTTTTCATATTTCTTTTTTATAAGCAGGTCAAGTTTGGCTAAATTTCCCTGCTGTACCTTATTGTCAATTACGGCTGTTTTTATCCTGGAAAAAAAACTATCTACCAGGGGCATTGCTTTTTTATAAGGTAAAAGAAAACTACTGTCGCGGGTAATGATATAACCACGGACGCCCGTTTCCGCATCTTTTATACCCGAGCCTAGCCCTTCCAGGTTTTTTATTACTTCATTGGTATGGTTTACCCACCTGGTTTTTTCTACTAACTGGTTATTGGCGATCAGGGTAAGCAGGTAAGATAATAGTAAAAGGATAAAAGCTGTAGTATAACCTGCCCTCAACCTGAAATCAAATGCGAGCTGCTTTAATGTTTTGATCATAAATGGAATTTCAACATGTAGAAAATATTACCCGGAAAAAAATCCAGTGAACTGTAATTGCTGCCATAGCTACGTAAGTTTCATGCCAGAATTCATGGTATACAAATTGCCTTTATAATTTTCCTGGTAAAACCTGCTACATGATTAACTAAAAATAACTTTTTGCCATGACAAATATCAAACAAAACCCAATACAACCCGTTTATCACCTTATTGCTATTTTGGAAGATGCGAAAAAAGGATATTTAAGCGCAGCTGAAAGGATACGTGACGAAGTGCTGGCATTATTATTTGAAAGATTTGGTTACCAGAGAGGAAGGTACAGCAATGAATTAACGCAATTAGTGAACCGTTTACAGGTAGGCTCTTCTATCGACCAGTTTACATTAAGTTTATTACACCGGACATGGATGGACTTGAAAACTACTTTTAAATTCGGAAAAAGGGAAACGATAATACTCGCGTGCATAAAAGGTGAAGAAACTGCGATACAGAATTATACAGCTGCTATCGAACAGGTGCAGCACCATAACGAGATAAAGGTTTTGCTGGAACAGCAGTTGAACGGTATTAAAACTGTTTTAAGCACTATTAAAGAATATACAGGCAAAAATTAATCCGGTACCCAATCAAGCCATGCAAAATTTAGTAAATACTGTAAATTGTACGTTGCAAAAAAAACTGCAGAAACTGGTATCTTTCCTGGGCCGGGTTAACAGGGAGTTTGATACCATTGCTGAAGAAATAGATAATGTGAATTTAAAAACTGCTATGATCAGCGTGGCTGTGGAAAGTAAACAATATGCAAGGGAGATCTGCTATCAGCTGCAGCAGCACCATTATATTTCTATTACCGGCGAGGCCGAACAGTTAGGGCAGCAGGTTGAAGATGATATCAATAATGAAACTTCAATGGTACAGGGCGGAGAGATCGCTGCACTCTGCCAAGACTGCGAAATGTATTTCAACAATCTTTATGAAGATGTTTTAAAAGAACATTTCCCTTACAAAAAACTTAGAGAAATTATCAGTTTCCAGTTGTATGCGGCGCAATGCTCTTTTATGCGTATCCGCTTATTAAATTCACTTCGGTTTGATCAATAAAATTAATCAATAAACAAAAATATATGAAACCTGATATTGGAATAAAAGACAAAAACCTGAAAGAAGTTACTGATATGCTTTCTGCAGTGCTTGCAGATGCCATGGTGCTTTATACTAAAACCAGGAAATTTCACTGGAATGTAAATGGGCAAAGTTTTATGGAATTGCATAAATTATTTGAAGCCCAATACAATAAACTGGAAGAAGCTATTGATGAAATAGCGGAACGCATCAATAAATTGGGTACGCCTACCATTGGTACTATGGAAGAATGTTTACAATTAACCAGTTTAAAAGAGTCGCCGGGCAAATACCCTAACCAGGCACAAATGATAAAGGAACTTTTATCAGATCATGAAACGGTGATAAAGGCTTTGCGTAAAAATATAGATGATTGCGACGAGAAATTTAAAGACAAAGGCACAGCTGATTTTTTAACGAATCTTATCCAGGAGCATGAAACCATTGCATGGATACTAAGGAGATATCTGCAGTAATACTTCAGGTACAATAAATATAAAAGCCATGCTGCTAAGGCTTTTATATTTATTACTTTTTGAAAACCTTCGAGATTATAAATATTACTATTACTACTATTACCGCTACAAATAGCAAACCGGCCCAAAAACCGGCTTTAAAAATTCCAGCGATAGCACTGCAGCTGCTTAAGAATAGTGCAGCAGCAACTAATAATGTGAAGGCGGGCATTATTTTTTTCATAATAAATGTTTAGTACACTAAAATAATAATAGTGCCATTTTTATTTTCAGCTTATTTAAATAAAATCCCCATAAATTACATAAGCGTCATTTCCCAACATGTAGAAATTTGTACACAAATTTTTTTAGATCGGCTCAATTTTATATTAATTGATAAGGAGTTTATAACGATTTGAAACACTTTTTGTCGAATTAAAATCTGGCAGCATTTTGGTTAAAGATTATTAGTAGTAAACCATTTAATCACACTAAAATTTAAAGTTATGAATGTAGGAAAATTAGCAGCAGGTATTTTGGTTGCCGTAGCAGCCGGTGCTGTAGTGGGCATTCTATTTGCCCCTGATAAGGGCTCAGAAACTAGAAAAAAACTTTCAAAAAAAGGAGCTGACCTAAAAGATATTTTTAAAAGCAGGATGAATGACCTGGTGGATGACCTGGCGAGCCAATACGAAGAGATAAAAGATGAAGGAAATAAGGCAGTTAGCAGTGGTAAGGAGGCCGTTAATGCGTTAAAGGCGGATGCAAAACACGCCCTTTCTTAAGATCATAATGCCGTAGTCATCTTACTTAAAAATTAATTAATAATGGAGAATCACACCAATTCGGTACAAGCATTATTTGAAAAAACAGGAGATTACCTGGAAACAAGAATGGAGTTGTTGAAACTGCAGGCGATCAATGCAACGTCTGATATGACTTCATCTATTGTTAGCAGGCTGGTAATGGTATTGGTAATAGGTTTGGCAGTACTTATTTTAAATACCGGGATTGCCATTTGGATCGGCAATATGTTAGGGAAAATGTACTACGGCTTTTTTATTGTAGGCGGATTTTATATGATCGTAGCTGCCTTATTGTATGCTTTCAGGCATACATGGATTAAAAAACCGTTGAATGACAAACTGATTAAAAAAATGCTCAATTAAATTATATGACAATTGTTACAGCAATACAGCTCGAACATCAAATTGCTTTATTAAAACATCAGGAAGCAAATAAAAAAGCCCTATTGATCGAACAGTTTCACGAAACATACGAAAGTTTAAAGCCAATGAACCTGATCAAGGGTGCATTTAATAAAACACTGGCGGCTCCCAATTTAAGCAGTCCATTGCTAAGTGCTTCGCTGGGGGTAGGTGCGGGCGTATTATCAAAAAGAATACTAACAGGAAAATCACCCGGGTTTTTTAAACGTATGTTGGGTACCGCAGTGGAGGTAGCCGTTGCAAGGCTTGTTGCCAAAAATTCTGATGCCATAAAGAATACCGGTTTGAAATTTATACACAACCTTTCGCAGAAGCATAAGTCTAACACGGAGTAATTTTACTTTACAAACTTCCGTTGAATTTTTTACGGCAAATACTTTCAGCTAACTGCGGAGGCTTCCCACCAGGTATACCTTTTATAAAATAAATTATTGCGGGTGGAGATTTTATTCCAATACTATTTCCATCTCCATACTTCTGCTCCCTTTAATTAAAATTTGTGCATGATTAACGTGTTGTGCATTCAACCATTCCTTAGCCTGGAGACTGTTTTCAAAATTAAGGTAAGCGTGTTTGATGTTATGATAATCACCGCCTACTAATACAACTGCTTTCCATTTATATTGATCGATAACAGCAATTATAGCTTGATGCTCCTGCAAACTATCCTTACCTAATTCCATCATACCGCCCAGCAATAATATTTTTTCATGGCCGTCCATTTTTGCAAAATTTTCTATGGCGGCTTTCATGCTGGTAGGATTAGCATTATAAGCATCCAGGATAATTTGGTTATTACCCTTGTTCAATAACTGGGAGCGGCTGTTAGATGGTACATAATTTTCCAGCGCCGATTTTATTTTTTCATCCGCTACATTAAAATATTTACCCACGGCAACTGCCGCCAATACATTAGGCAAATTATATCCTCCCACTAACTGTGTTTTAATTGTACCGGTGACCATCCCTTTGGTTATGGATACTTCCAAAAAACTGCTGCTGTTCTTTACAGTCCCGGTAATATCGCCATCCAGGGTACCGTAGGTTTTAACTGTTGCGATACCTTTACTCATTTCTTTCAGATACTCATAATCGTTCATTATAAAAGCAGTGCCATTATTTGCCCTTAAATAATCAAACAACTCTCCCTTGCCTTTTCGTACACCGGCTTCACCGCCAAATCCTTCCAGGTGGGCTTTGCCGCAGTTGGTGATCAACCCGTGGGTAGGTAAAGTAAAGCTGCAGTAGCTTTCAATTTCTTTTTGATGATTGGCGCCCATTTCAATCAGTGCAATTTCAGCACCTGCTTTTATCTTTAAAATGGTAAGGGGGATACCGATATGGTTATTGAGGTTACCTTCCGTGGTATAAATTGAATAAACAGTACTTAAAACTTCATGCATCAGTTCCTTGGTGGTAGTTTTGCCATTGCTCCCGGTAACCGCGATAAAAGGAATATTAAATTGCAGTCGGTGATGTTTTGCCAGCAATTGCAGCGTGGCTAAAACATCTTCAACCTTAATTATCCTTTCATCATCCATGCCGGTATCTTCATCAACAATAGCATATGCAGCACCGCTCTCCAAAGCTTTTTGTGCAAAAAGATTTCCATTAAAGTTGGGGCCTTTTAAAGCAAAGTAAAGGTCGTTTTCCTTCAACTTCCTGGTATCGGTTTGTACAGAGGGATGCGCTATGAATAATGTATAGAGTTGTTCAATTTGCATAGTCAAAAATACTATAGAAGCGGTTAATAAATGCCATAAAAAAACCTCCTGATTTTTCAGGAGGTTTTTAATGTATTTATAGAAGACTATTTTTTCTTTTTTCTTGAATTTTGTTTACGGTTGCCAAATATGTTACCGTCTTTAAATCCGGGTCCTTCAGGTGGCCCAAGATAAGTTTGGGCACAACGGAAACCTACTGTACTTGAAGCCTGGTCTTCCTGCATAAAACGGCGGGCGCCTGGGGATAACCAATAAGGCCTGTCATTCCAGCTACCACCTTTGATAACTCTTGATTGATCATTGATTAAAGAAGAAACACCATAGCCATAAAAAACACCACTTGAAGAATCACCATCAAGGTAATTAATTACGTTGTTCTTTTGATAGTTAGCACGGCTTTTAACTTCATCATCTGAAATATCAATCTTCTTCAGCTTGTTGATCTCGGTGGTTCCAACACTGTCTTTTGCATATTCGCCGGCAGGATTCTTGTAATATTTTTGGAATTTATTACCACGGAAATAGTTAAAATCCTGTCCGTCTTCCGGAGTTAATGGCCTGTATACGTCACCTACCCATTCGCTTACATTACCGCTCATGTTGTATAATCCAAAAGCATTGGGATAGAAAGATTTTACCGGGCCTGTAATGGCAGCCCTGTCATTCAAACCACCGGCAACACCCATGTTATCGCCACTTCCCCTTTTAAAGTTTGCCAGGAATTTACCCTGCCAGCTTCCGCGACGGTTATCACGTAAACCATTAGGATTATTGCTCCATGAATATATTTGCTGGTTGCTCAGTAACTCTTCCCCACTCTTTCCTTCTTTTTTACGTGGAGAAGGGTTTTGTGCATAAATACCGTAAGCGGCATATTCCCATTCAGCTTCTGTTGGTAAACGGTAACCCATGTTCAGGATACCATCATCCATACGCACCAGGCCCCTTGGCTTGCCATTTACATCTTTAAGATCCGATTTTTTTGGTTTGCTCCTGCTCTGGATCATGTCTGGGGCCATTAAATAAGTTTCTGTATTAAAGGCATCTGCTCCCGCACCTTTCATTTCTTTTTTCGCAGCATCTTTTTTCAAATAGCCTTTTTGGATAAGATTCAATTCATTCACCCTATCAGTTCTCCAGATACAAAAATCATGGGCCTGCTGCCAGTTAACACCAACTACAGGATAATAATTATAAGAAGGGTACCTGAAATAATATTCAACATAAGGCTCATTATAAGCCAGCTCTTCACGCCATACCAATGTATCAGGAAGCGCTTTTCTCATGATGTTCGTGTCTCCTGAAAAAGTATTTTCCAGCCAGTAGAGGTATTCCCTGTAATGCACATTGGCAACTTCAGTTTCATCTATAAAAAAAGAAGGAACCGTAATACGGCGTGGCACATTATTCCAATCTCCCATTACGTCTTCATCTTTAGCACCCATTACAAAGGAACCGCCCTGAACAAAAACAAGTCCGGGACCGGCTTTAGGGTATTTTACTTTAGCAACATGGAAGTTGCCCATATTCTTGTCGTCATAATTCCATCCTGTAGCGGACGACTTGGCACTTTTCTTTTTAAATAAGCCACCATTTTTACAGGCACTTAAAGAAAATGCTGCAGCAGTAATAATAAGGAGCGGTTTAACCGAAAATAATTTTAACATGTTCGTTCGTTTATCAGATTGTTTAACGAAAGGTTTTCTTTTTTATTGTATATGGGGTGTAACAGGTGCGAATATAAATACTTTAGGTGATATACCGTTCTGCGATGTGATTTTTTTGCGTTACATTAATGCAACACCCCCCAAATAAAATCATAGTACATAACACCCGTTAGCGTATTTTTATTGTTAGTAGTTGTGAAAATAATTCCTGCATTCAGCAGCTTGTTAAAAAAATGTGGTGATGCAACAGATAGGCAAACGCTATTGTCAAAGTATGCACGAAACTTATACCGTAATTTTAAATTTTTTTTAAAAATTCAGGAAAAGTAAATTTATCTTCCGAAATTAGCCCTTTGAAGAATCTTTTTTGGAGAAGCCTTTTAAAATGGTATTTAATCATACAATAATCAATGTGATATCACGTTTGCTTGGATGAAAACATTGCATTAATGCTTTGTACCTAATATAAAACCGGCAGGAACACCTCAAAACCATTGACTTTGCTGCATAATAAAAAAGTCATTACCTTTGAATTGCCTATTTTTTAAGATTTTTTTTAACAAGATTTTATAATTTAGTTGTTCGTTTCAAGAAAACTACTATTTTTACAATACAACAAACATTAAACTAAACGCTTATTGAGGTAAGTTCTACCTAACCAAGACAAAACAAAACGCATGAAAAGAGTAACTTTAAAACTAACTACTTTAGTTGTTTTACTGGGAGGAGCAATTACTGTATCTAATGCCCAGAGCAACAAAATTAACGTCGTAACATCTGCAGTTCCATTTTTACGTATTACTCCAGATGCCCGTAGTGGTGGTATGGGTGATGCAGGTATTGCTACATCTCCCGATGCGAATTCATCCTTTTCCAATTTAGCAAAAACTCCATTCAATAGCGGCAAGTACGGTCTTGCTATTAACTATGTACCATGGTTAAGAGATTTGGCTGTAAATGATGTTTATTTAGCTTCACTTGCCGGTTTTTATAAAATCGATGATGAGCAGGCAATTTCAGCTTCGTTGAGGTATTTCAGCCTGGGAAGTATTCAGTTCACTGACGGAAGCGGCAATGATCTTCAAACTTACCGTCCACGTGAATTTGCTTTTGATTTGGGATATTCCAGAAAACTTTCTGCAAAGAACAGCTTAGGTATAGCTTTACGTTATATCAATTCAAACCTTGCCAGCGGAACGCTTAACGGTTCTACTTACAAAGCAGGTAATTCTGTGGCAGGTGACCTGCATTTCTACCATCATGGTGCTAAGGAAAATGGAGAAGGATTCAACTGGGGTGTTACTTTAAGCAACCTGGGTGCTAAGATCTCTTATACCAGCGATGCTACTCAAAAAGATTATATCCCTGCTAATTTAGGAATTGGCGGTGCTTATACAAAAGTTTTTGATGAAGATAATAAAATCACATTTGCATTGGATCTGCATAAATTAATGGTACCAACTCCCGGAGATACATCAGCAGCAGCAATACAGAAATATCGTTCACAGGGTGTTGTGAGCAGCTGGTTTAAATCTTTCGGTGATGCTCCAAATGGCATTTCTGAAGAAATTGAAGAGATCAACGCTGCATTGGGTATGGAATACTGGTATAACAACCAATTCGCTTTCAGGGCAGGTTATTTTTACGAAAACCCTTCTAAAGGAAACAGGAAATTCTTTTCTGTAGGTGCGGGTTTAAAATATAATGTGTTTGGATTGAACTTTGCTTACCTTTTCCCATCAGGTAGCGGAACAAGCCGTAACCCGTTATCTAATACTTACCGTTTTGGTTTGGTGTTTGATTTTGATGCCGCAAAATAATTGTACTAAAAGCACAATATATTAAAAAAGCGTCCCGCCTGAGCGGGACGCTTTTTAGTACCGGTCAAATTGTAGATATTTGTGCAAATAAATTTTATAAATGAGTTACAGAATTGGATCAGGGATAGATTTTCACCAATTAGTGACGGGAAGAGACTTATGGATTGGCGGAGTAAAAATACCACACCATAAGGGGGCTCTCGGTCATAGCGATGCGGACGTATTGCTGCATGCCGTTTGCGATGCAATGCTTGGCGCTCTTTGCCTTGGTGACATTGGCGTTCACTTTCCTGATACAGATGCTGCCTATAAAAATATTGACAGTAAACTCCTTTTATCAAAAAGTTTTGAGCTTATTAAAAGTAAAGGTTATAAAATTGTAAATGTAGATACCACACTTTGCTTGCAGGAACCCAAAATAAAACCCTATGTTTTGCAAATGCAGGAGGTGATGGCGGCCATTCTTGAAATTACTATAGCAGATGTTTCGGTAAAAGCAACTACAACAGAAAAAATGGGTTTTATAGGTAGGGAAGAAGGTTTAACTGCCTATGCAACAATATTACTTTGCAAACAGTCCTGAAAATACAACTGTTCATTTTGGGAAGATTGTTTTCTACATACTGCCTTTTGTTGTTAACCAGTGCGGTTTTTGCTCAAAAGCAAACGAATAACTGGTATTTTGGTTTTAATTCGGGCCTGGATTTTAATCAATCACCCCCCCAGCCCCTGCATACGGATGGTGCTGCTAATTCATTTGAAGGTACCGCCAGTATCTCAGACAATAATGGAAAATTACTTTTCTACACCAACGGCTTAATTGTAATTAACAGGCAACAGGTGAAAATGAAAAATGGGAATAGTTTAGCAGGCCACCAGAGTAGTACAAATAATACTTTAATTGTTCCATTGCCTGGTAATGATAGCCTCTATTATATTTTCACTACGGGCGCTGCAGTTCAGGATACGCATCAATTCATGTACGACGTCATTAATATGAAAGGTGACAGCGGGTTGGGTGAACTTACTGTACTGAATGTTTTAATTGAAGATGTCGTCTTTGAAAAAATTGCGGCTATCCGGCACTGTAATAACCGGGATGTATGGGTGGTCGTTCACAAATGGAACAGCGATGAATATCATTCTTACCTGGTCACGGCAGCAGGATTAAATCCTTTGCCCGTTATAAGCCATACGGGCATTGTAATTGGCGGGGATGAAAGAAATGAGATTGGCTATTTAAAATTTTCAGGTAAAGGAAATAAACTGGCCGCTGTTCATGCTTTTGAGAATGACAACGTGGAGTTAATGGACTTTGATAATACTACAGGTAAGATATCCAATTCTGTTGTATTTCCGCCTAATGCCATTCCAAAGCAATTATCCTATACAGGTGTATATGGGGCTGAATTTTCACCTGATGGCAAACTATTATATATTTCTGCCAGCAACTCTGTTGCCGAACCTTGCGTGTTGTACCAATTCGATATCACTTCAAATAATGCAGCATCCATCGTAGGCAGCAAGCAGATTATTTCCAACAATTCACCCTGGTTAGCCGGTGCTTTACAATTGGGCCCTGACCTGAAAATATACATGGCCATGTGGAAGGATACTTCTATATCGGTAATTGAAAACCCTGATGTTTATGGGCCCGGTTGTAATTTCATTTATAATAAGATCTATATGGGCCCTGCAATAACAGAACCGGTACAATTTGGCCTTCCTAACTTCATTCAAAGTTATTTTGATACTACTTCTAATCCCTATGATTTTATACGCAAAGGAAATTGTGTAGATACGAGTATAACTTTTAAGATCAACCGGATAAATGGTATTGATTCTGTGAAGTGGGATTTTGGTGACGGGCAAAAGTCAACATTATTGCAACCCGCCAATAATTACGCCACCCCGGGATTTTACGATGTGCAGCTGATCGTTTATAAAATAGATTGTTCCGGTTTGAACGATACCATAAACCGCAGCATTTGGATAGCCGGCACGGCGGGTTTCCTGGGAAAAGATACTTCAAGCTGCGATATTTTGTCCCTGGTATTGGGGGTTGATGAGGTAGCAGGCGCAAATTATTTCTGGAACACCGGTAATGTTACGAGCAGGATCACCACTACTTCAAATGGATTGTACTGGCTTGAAATGGAACAGAACGGTTGTAAGATAAGGGATACCATCAATGTATTTACAAAACCAAAACCTAAGGTGAGCATCGGAAATGATACTACCATATGCCCGAATAAACCATTCATAATAGTGGCGAGCAATGCGACTGCCAATAAATATTTATGGAATACAGGAGAAACAACCAGGTCAATCGCAATTAATAAAGCGGGTACTTACTATGTCACTGTTACGGAGAATGCATGTATTGCTTCTGACACTGCTGTGATAGTCCCGGGTGATTGCGATATTTTTATTCCCAATGCATTTACTCCAAATACAGACGGTAGAAATGATAGATTCGGTGTACTGGGGAATATGACTGTAAAAGATTTCTCCTTCAGGATCTATAACCGTTACGGGCAGGTGGTTTTCAGCACTAAAAATATTTCTGATAAATGGGATGGTACCTACAAAGGGAAAGCAGTTCCAAATGGTGCGTACCCCTGGTCGATCATTTACATTAATGGCAAAGGATTTACAAAATGGCTCAGGGGATCAGTTTTAGTACTGCATTAACACAATAGATAAAAACAACCCTTTTTTATCTGGCTACATTAGTACCTTTGCCCGTATGCAAAGGGTTCCTATCAACATTATTAACCAATCCAATAACCCCCTGCCTTCTTATGCTACCGAAGGGTCTTCGGGTATGGATATACGGGCCAGCCTCGACATTGCACTGACATTGCAGCCACTGGAGAGGTCGTTGGTGCCTACCGGCCTCTTTATTCAATTGCCGGAGGGATTTGAAGCACAGGTAAGGCCAAGGAGTGGGATGGCAGTAAAGCAGGGGATTACCTGTTTAAATTCTCCCGGAACTATCGACAGCGATTACAGGGGTGAGGTAAAAGTGATCCTTATTAATCTCAGTAATAGTGCACAAGTGATCAATGATGGCGACCGCATTGCACAAATGATCATTGCTAAAACCGAAAAGGCAGAATTATTTCTGGTACGGCAATTGAATGATTCACCCAGAGGTATAGGTGGCTTTGGCCATACAGGAGTCAAATAAAATATTACCCCGATAAATAATTCAAAAAAAATAATGAAAAGAATAATTGTTTTGTGCCTGGCTCTGGTTACGATCGTATCTACCCATAGTTGCCGTACTACCAAGCATATCAATAAAGCCATCTCACCAAAAGATACAGCAGTAAACGTTATACCTACCAATACTTCAGCTGCAGACTCATTGAGGATAATAAAGGAAACTATGGCAAAGTTGCAAACCCATTATATCAATTACAATACCTTTAATGCTAAAATAAAAGTTGAGTATGAGGATAGTAAAGGAAAACAACCTGATATCATTGCTGTAGTAAGGATACAGAAAGACAGTGCTATCTGGATATCTCTATCTGCTACTATATTTAATGTGGAAGTATACCGGATGCTTATAACCCGTGATAGCGTTGTACTGATGAACACCAGGGATAAGGAAGTACAATACCGTTCTTTAGATTATTTGCAGGAAGTAACAGAGATCCCTTTTGATTATAAAACCATACAGGATATTCTTATTGGCAACCCGGTATTCCTCGACAGTAACATTGTATCTTTTAAAAAAACAGATTCCAGGATATTGGTATCCACCATCGGGGGATTTTTTAAAAACCTTCTTACGCTTTCCGCCGATAATAACCTGCTATTGCATAGTAAACTGGATGACGTAGACGTAAACCGTAACAGGACTGCAGATATTACTTATGATGATTTTGAAAATAAAGCAGGGTTCGATTTTTCAACCTACAGGGAGATAACGGTATCGGAGAAAAACAAACTGGATATACGCCTCAATTATAAACAATACGACTTTAACAAAGAATTGTCAGTTTCATTCAAGGTACCCAAAAATTATAAACGGAAGTAGTCGTTAATTTAAATTATACACAGCTGTGGGTTTTTAACCCGGCTGTTATTCCACCTTTCAATTGTATTTTTGATAAAAGCCAATTTCAGCTCATGGTAAAAATAATTTTCACCGCTTTTATAATAGGCTTTAGTGTTACTGCTATTGCACAAACAACCCGTGAAGAGCTGGAAAAACAAAAACTGGAATTAAAAAAAGAACTGGAGCAAACAGAGAGAATGCTGAATGAGAATAAGGCAAAGTCAAAAGAAAATTTTGTACAATGGAAGCTCATTAATGATAAAGTGAATATCCAGGACAGGATCATAGAAAATATTAACCGGGATATCAATCTACTGGATAATAATTTATACAATACGCAAAAAGATATCAGCCGTTACGATAAGTTGCTCGACACGTTAAAACAGGAGTATGCCAAGAGTATGGTGTATGCTTATAAGAACAGGAGTAACTATGATTTTTTGAATTTTATTTTTTCAGCTTCAAGTTTTAATGATGCGATAAAAAGGATAACTTATTTAAAAAGTTACCGTAACTACAGGGAAATGCAGGGGGAGAATATATTACGTACACAGGAGCTACGCAAAAAAAGAATAGAAGAATTAAGCGGCACCAAAAAAAAGAAAAGCCTTGTGCTACAGGATAAGGATAAAGAAATGAGTGCGCTGGAAACTCAGCAAAAAGAGAAAGACAGGATACTCAGCGAATTAAAAAAACAGGGTAAACAGTTAAATGATAAGATGGCCGCTACAAGGAAGCAGTTGAAGAAAGTGGATAATGCTATCGCCGCTGCAATTAAAAGAGCCATTGACGAAGCGAACAGGCTGGCTATTAAAAAAGCAAAAGATGACGAAGCCAGGAAAGTTGCATCAGAAAAAAGCAACGCTGCAAAAACTGCAGCCACTCCCTCAACAGCAACCACCAAAGCTACAACGGCGCCTAAAAAAACTGAAACTAAGAAAGCTCCGGAGAGTGTGTTGTTAAATGCGGAAAATACAACAGTGAATGCCAATTTTGTAAATAATAGGGGCTCGCTGCCGTGGCCGGTTGACAAAGGATATCCTTTAATGCACTATGGAAGAAATAAATTGGTCAGTGGTACCTGGATAGACATGACCGGAATAACTATATCAACAGATGTTGGCACTGCTGTAAAATCCATATTTGATGGTACGGTGTCTAATGTTGTGTACATTGAAGATATGCAGGTGGTGATTATACAGCACGGAAAATTTTTCAGTACTTACAGTAACCTTTCTAACGTATCAGTACAACGTGGGCAGGCAGTACAGCGCGGCCAGGTAATTGGAAAAGCTGCCGCTAATCTGGACGGTATTGGAGCGGTTGATTTTTATATCAATGATGAGAAAAATTTCCAGGACCCGGAAAAATGGTTGCGACACCGTTAATCAGATCACGCGTTTATACAGGGCTTCATACACCGGCACTATATTTTCAATATCAAATTTTTTGGCCTGCGCTAGTGCATTTGTTTTAAACTGCTGCAATGTTGCATCATCTTTTAAAATATACAAAGCATTTTTTGCCATGTCTTCAATATCTCCCACATCACTCATATAACCACAATATCCATCGATATTTATTTCGGGTAAACCGCCCGCATTCGTTGATATTACCGGTACTTCAGCAGCCATAGCTTCTAATGCAGCCAATCCAAAACTTTCATATTCGCTGGTCAATAAAAACAGGTCGGCTATCGGCAGTATATCTTCCATTTGTTCCTGCTTGCCAAGGAATTTAATTTTATCACTTATCACGCAGTCCCTGCATATGCTTTCCACGTAAGGCCGTTCGGGGCCGTCTCCCAACAATAATAATTTAGCGGGGATTGTTTCAACAATCTTCATAAACACTTTTACCACATCATCCACTCGTTTTACTTTTCTGAAATTACTGGCGTGCACAATTATCTTCTCTCCATTGGGAGCGACTATTTTTTTAAACGCATCAACCGGCTTTTTATTAAAACGTTTTACATCAACAAAGTTATGAATCACTTCGATCTCTTTGTCGATCACAAAATTCGTGTAGGTTGCTTCTTTTAAATTCTGTGATACCGCGGTAAGGATATCACTTTCGTTCATTGAAAATGTTACCACCGGGCTATAAGTTTTATCACGCCCAACCAAAGTAATATCAGTGCCATGCAATGTAGTGATAACCGGAATTTTTTTCCCCTGCTTAGCTAAGATCTGTTTAGCCATATAGGCAGCGGCTGCATGGGGAATCGCATAGTGTACGTGTAATAGTTCTACATTATTATTGATGATCACATCCACCATGGTACTGGCTAAAGCAGTTTCATACGGCGGGTAATCAAATAAGGGATACGTGGGCACCCTAACTTCGTGGTAAAAAATATTGGTGTGAAAACCACTCAGCCTTACAGGTTGCTGGTAAGTAATAAAATGAATATTATGCCCTTTATCCGCTAATGCTTTACCGAGTTCAGTCGCCAGTACGCCACTACCCCCAAATGTAGGGTAGCAAACAATGCCAATATTCATATAAAAGATGGTTTAATAGTTTACTGTTTAAACAGCAGGCTGCAATTTAGGATATTATCTTTCACCATTCGTTCCGCTCATAAATTCGGTATTTTCGAAATTGGATATATTAAAACAATTGGCTGCCCCGGCGGTTTGCCTGGCAAACTGCTTGACGTAATTGCTAATAAATCATTAAGTTTGTTCTACAACTCAATATATGTACATAAAGAAACTGGTTATTGTCATCACGTTGGTCTGCGCAGTTTTCCACGGCTTTGCACAAAATGAGGATTCACTGATGATAAAAAGAATTTCAGATGATATCCTGCTCAATGGAAAAGCCTATACTAATTTATATGCGCTTTGTAAATCAGTAGGCCAGCGGCTTAGTGGCAGCCCGGGCATGTATAAAGGAGAAGCCTGGGGTTTGCAAACTTTAAAAGATGCAGGGGCACAAAACGCTTATTTGCAGGAATGCATGGTACCTCATTGGGTGAGGGGTAAAAAAGAAGAAGCCCTTTTTAAAACACATAATCGCGGCATTAACCCTTCATTCGCTATCTTATCTATTGGTAATGCTGTAGGTACCGGCGACAGGGGAGTGTATGCAAAAGTAATTGAGGTAAAGAATTTTGAAGAACTTGAACGCAGGAAAGAAGAAGCAAAGGGCAAGATCGTATTTTACAATTACCCTTTCAATAAAACATTACTAAGGGGAGCCTATGGGGATGCAGTACGATACAGGAGCAACGGGGCTTCAGTGGCTGCAAAATACGGTGCTGTTGCGGTGATCGTTCGTTCGGTTACGGCGGCATTCGATGACAATCCGCATACGGGCGCTTTACGGTACAACGATTCATTTCCAAAGATCCCGGCAGTGGCCATAAGTACTAAGGACGCGGAATTGCTCAGCGGTTATTTAAAGAATAATTATAAACAGGATGATCTATTCCTGCGTACCAACTGTTTGATGTTACCGGATACCATCGGGCATAACGTAATTGGAGAAATAAAAGGAGCGGAATTCCCTGACGAGATCATTACGATTGGCGGCCACCTGGATAGCTGGGACCCGGCCGAAGGTGCCAGTGATGATGGCACCGGAATGGTACAAAGCATTGAGATATTAAGGGTATTTACAGCTATTGGCTACAAACCTAAACACACCATCAGGATAGTGTTATTTGCCAATGAAGAAAACGGGGGTAAGGGAGGCGCCAAATATGCGGAAGAAGCAAAGCGAAAAAATGAGAGGCATATCATGGCGATGGAAAGCGATGGCGGAGCTGAATTTCCACGCGGTTTTGGTTGCGGTATGACCAAAGTGCAATTTTCAAAAGTAGAAAGCTGGAGAAAATATTTTGAACCGTATGATGCTGATAAATTTTCGTTTAATGAAGGTGGGGGCGAAGGTGCAGATATCGGCCCTTTGCAAACCAATTTTAAAACAGCCCAGTTTGGTTTAAATACCACGGGGCAGCGTTATTTTAATTTACATCATTCCGCTATTGATGTGTTTGAAAATGTGAATGCGCAGGAATTACACTTAGGAGCAGCGGTAATGGCTGCAATGGTTTACCTGGTAGATAAATATGGATTATAATAATAAAAATAAATTTATGGAGGATATAAAATCTGCTGATATCGTAAGGCCTTTACCCAAAAAAGCCAGTTCCTTTAAAAAATTCGTCCGCTGGTTTTCTTTTATACTGTTTGTGGTACTGGGATTATTTTTTTATTGGAAATATTATTACACTTACAGTGATGGATTCAGGAGTGGATTGCTGCAAAAATTGTCTCATAAAGGGAATGTTTTTAAAACCTATGAAGGAGAATTGGTGCAGCGAAGTATTGTATCCACCAGCAATGTAGGCATTGCTTCTGAAAAATTTTATTTTTCAGTTGTTATTGATAGCGTTGCTAAAGCTATGCAGATGCTGGAAGGAAAAAATGTGAAATTGCATTATAGGCAAAAAAATGGCAGCCTTCCATGGCGCGGCGAAAGTGAATATATAGTTGATGGGGTAGAGATCGACAATAACCCATGATGATCTTATCCCTGTAATAAAAATATAACCGGCTTTTTATGAAAGTCGGTTTTTTCTTTTTTCCACTCTGCAATCGTTTTTGTGCGGATGAATTCGTTTACCGAAGTAAGTTCGGCAGCGATGCAAAATTTTGTAAAAGGCTTGCAGGTCTTTAAGATCGTTTCAATTAATTGATTATTTCGATAAGGCGTTTCAATAAATATCTTTGTGCTTTTATTTTTTGCAGCAGCGGCCTCCAGTTCCTTAATACTTTTGATTCTTTCGTTGGCATCAATAGGAAGATACCCCACAAATTCAAATTGCTGGCCATTCATGCCACTGGCCATCAATGCCAACAGGATGGAACTTGGGCCTACCAATGGTTTAACAACAGCATTCATTTGCTGTGCCGCCGCTATTAAAAGCTGGCCGGGATCAGCAATACCAGGGCAGCCCGCTTCACTTATGATAGCAATATTTTTATGGGCAGTGATTTTTTGTTTGAATGTATTGATCAATTCTTCTTCTGCTTTATGTATAGTAAACCACTCATAGTCGTCAATTACAATTTCCCTGCAAATACTTTTTAAAAACCGCCTTGCTGTTCTTTCGTTCTCTGCAAAAATTACCGCGCAGTCTTTAACAGCATCAATGATATAGGCCGGTATTGTTTGTGCTGCTGTTTCATCCAGCATACAAGGAACTAAATAAACTGTACTTGTCATAAGTGCTGTATAAATTTTAAATGTTTTTACCCCTCACTAGTCACGCTACCACAACAGCCTGTTTATCTTTATTGCCATATAAACTTATTGTAGCGGCAATCACAGCATAACTTGGAGCCAGTACCCAACCTAGGATAGGTATAAGGTGCATCAGGTAAAATACTATACCGTTACCAATAGCCAATCCTTTATGGCGTCCAATAAAAGTGATGCTTTGAGTGGTGCTTAATTTATGCCTTTCACAACTGTAATCCAACATAGAAAATCCGAGGTAATAGCATTCTACCATCAATGCAATCAGTGGCGTTACCCAGCCAATGACCGGTACAAAAGCCAAAATAAAAATTGATAGTGCATAAACGGTCTGCCATAGCATATTGCGTAAAGCGATCCTAATACCCCTCAGAATATCTTTAATCAACTGCCTGAAACTAAAAGGGAAATCATTGCCCTCCATAATAGCTTCCGTTTTTTCGCTTAAATAGGCAAATAACGGTGAGCCAACAATAAGGAACAAGTATTTAAAAAGTGAAAAATAAAACAGCAGCAATACCAGGTATAACATAATCTGGAGAACAATTATAAGCCAGTTTAACCAGCCATTCTCCATTTTTTGCAGCCAGTCTTTAACACCTGTTTTTAGCAACACCAGGTCAATCGCATAATTACTCGATTTCATGAATAGCCAGATACCAGCGCAAAAAAGAATAGTATATATAAGCCCCGGGATTAAGATCCATTTCCATAACCGGTGTTTAATAATAAACCGGTGCGTTTGAAAATATGCCTGTATAGCGTTGATAATTTCTTTAAGCATTGGAAATATTGGTGGCTATAGTTTAGTATTTTAGCTTTAAAGTTAAAGATATAATGAAGAAATTACCTCTTGAATTTTATGAAAGGGACGATGTTGTACAAATTGCAATGGATTTATTAGGTAAAATTTTAGTTACAAAATTTGACGGTAACATTACTTCGGGCAGGATTGTAGAAACTGAAGCTTATATCGGGCATACCGACAGGGCGTCTCATTCTTATAACGGCAGGCGTACTGCACGTAACGAACATATGTATGCTGCACCGGGTATTTCTTATGTTTATATCTGTTATGGTATCCATCATTTATTTAACGTGGTAACTAATAAAAAAAATATCCCTGATGCTGTTTTGATAAGAGCCGTAGAACCATTACTGGGAGTTGCCAAGATGCTGGAAAGAACGAAAAAAAAGAAATTAGATGCAACCTTAACAAAAGGTCCGGGGAATGTGGGCAAAGCATTGGGCATTTCAAAAGGTCATTCGGGATTGAATTTAAGAAGCAATACCCTATTTATCGCTGGTGATGATACTTCGTTTAATGATAATCAAATTGGTACAAGTAAACGCATAGGCGTGGAAGGAGCCCGCGAAGCGGCGTTATATGAATACCGCTTTTATGTACGAGGAAATCAATTTGTAAGTGGCTATCCCAATAAATAATCCCGGCAGTGGGTATTTTATTTCCAGGATTTATTGCTGTTTAAAAAAGCCCCCGCTTAATTAAAAAACGGGGGCTTAAGCTATAAACTATAATAATATCTAACGAACTAATACTTCACCTCTTTTAATTACTTTACCACTGGCATCACTTAACACCACGTAATAAACTCCGGCTCCATTTTTTCTCAGGTCAACTTTAAGTAATTGATAGGCCTGTGTAACGGGGAATTCGTTATTGTAAACTTTTTCACCTTTACTGCTGTAAATGGTTACTAGCTGTTTAGTAGTGCTGCCGCCCTGGTTATAATAGGCAACAGTGAACTGGCCACTACTAGGCGTAGGATAGATGAACAACTTGCTGCTGGCTGAGTCACTTACAGTAACTGATGCCGGAACCGAGATACAAGATCCAATGGTAGCTACCACTGTATAAAGTCCAAGTTCATTTACAGTAACATTTACAAAGTTTCCTGTTACGGTAATCGGTGTACCGTTCCTTGTCCAAACCGTAGTAAACCCTGTTGGAGGATTAACTGATGCGGTAATGGTAGTGGTCATTCCCGGTAACAATTTGGTATAAGGAGACACGGTTAAGGCAACTGTAGGTTGTGCGCTTACTGTTAATACTGCGCTCACTGTGTTTACAACACCGCAGGGGGCTAACCCCGTAACAACCGTACGATAAAGATAGCCGTTCATCGATGGTGTAACCCCTGTTAATGTTAATGTGGCCGATGTTGCACCGCTATAAACCCCGCTATTGGTAATATTCGTCCATGTGGTACCTCCGTTGGTGCTTTCCTGCCACTGAAGCGTTGGAGAAGTACCTGCGGCAACCACACCAAAGCTGGTTGTACCCGTAGCACAAATTGTGGTATTCGCCGGAGCCGTTGTAATACTGATCGGCGTGTATACGGTGAGGGTAGAAGACGTACTGTTAACGGCAGGTGTACATGTTCCGCTGATGACTGCACGGTAACGGTAAGTATTCATACCAACTGAAGCTGCTGTGATGTTTAAGGTATTGGTTGCGGTACCCGAGTAGCCACCGCCATTGACAACACTATTCCATGTAGCGCCATTGTCGGTACTGAGCTGCCATTGATAGGTTAAAGCAGTACCATTTGCGGTTACACTATAAGAAGTATTCTGTCCAGCGCAAATGGTTGTTCCTGCAACAGGTTGAGCTGTGATTGCAGGCGCAGTGTTCACCGTTAAATTACCGGCAGTTGAATTCACGATGCCACAGGAAGTAGCACCCGAAACCACGTTGCGGTATTGATAGGTATTCATACCTGCGGTTACACCGGTTAAGGTTAAGGTAGCAGTAGTTGCGCCACTGTAAATACCACCGTTAGTGATATTGGTCCATGAGCCGCCGCCATTGGTACTTTCCTGCCACTGGTAGGTTGGAGATGTACCTGTTGCGGTTACACCGAAGCTGGTGGTAGCTCCTGCACATACTGCCGAACTCTGCGGTTGTGAAGTAATGAGAACAGCTGTGTTCACCGTTAAGGTCACGCAACTTGAAGTAGCTGCGGGTGCACAGGTACCGTTAATAACATTCCGGTATGCATAACCATTCATTGATGCCGGGGCATTGGTGATGGTTAAGGTTGCTGAAGTAGCGCCCGAGTATACGCCACCGTTGGTAACATTTACAAACGTACCGGCACAACCCGTTATACTCTCCTGCCATTGGTAACTGAGCGCTGTACCCGTTGCCACTGAAATGAAAGAAGCATTCTGTGTAGCACACACTACACTGCTTACAGGTTGTGAGCTGATACCCGGTGCTGTATTCACTGTTAGTACTGCAGCAGTGGAATTAATTGCAGGACAGCTACCCGTAACCACGTTGCGGTATTGATAATTATTCATGCCTGCTGTTACGCTGGTAAGGGTTAAGGTAGTAGTGGTAGCACCACCGTACACGCCACCATTAATGATATTATTCCATGAAACGCCGCCATTGGTACTTTCCTGCCATTGGTAACTGATCACGGTTCCGCTGGTAGCAACGCTGAAACTGGTGGTGGCACCTGCACATAGGGTTGAGCTTAATGGTTGTGCTGTTATTGATAACGCTGTACCAACACTAAGCGTACCCGCATTTGATGTTGCCGTTCCAGGGCATGAACCGTTGATCACGGCACGGTATTGATAGCTGTTCATACCAACCGTTGCCGGTGTTATATTTAATGTTGATGTTAATACACCAGCGTAAGGTGCGCCATTGGATAAATTATTCCATGTACCGCCACCATCGGTACTTTCCTGCCATTGATAGGTTAGTCCACCACCCGATCCGGTAACCGTAAAGGTTGCAGCATTGCCTGCGCAAACCGATAAGTTAGCAGGCTGACCTGTAACTGACGGGGCTGCATTGACCGTTAAGATAGCGGCAGTTGAATTTAACGGACTGCAGGAACTACTTATGGCCGCACGGTATTGATCGGTATTCATACCTGCCGTTACACCCGTTAGCGTGAGGTTATTGGTAGTAGCGCCGCTGTAAATACCGCCATTGTTGATATTATTCCAGGAAGCACCGCCATTGGTACTTTCCTGCCATTGATAAGATGATGCACCTGTTGCAGTCACGCTGAAACTTGTTGTTGCCCCCGCGCAAACGGTACTGCTTAACGGCTGTCCTGTTATTGAAGGGCCTGCATTCACTGTTAAGATCGCTGCATTCGATGTTGCTGAAGTAGGTGCGCATGAGCCGGCAGCTACTGCACGGTATTGGTAGCTATTCATTCCAATAGTTACACCTGTGAGCGTTAAACTTAAAGTTGTAGCACCGCTGTAAATACCACCATTGGTGATATCAGTCCATGTACCACCGCCATTGACACTTTGCTGCCACTGGTAACCTGTACCCGTTCCGGTGATAGTGAAAGTTGCATTATTGGCAGCGCAGGTTGTTACGTTTACAGGTTGAGAGGTGATAGATGCAGAGGTACAACCGGAAGGAACATTCGCTGTCCATAAACCTCTTCCATAAGTAGCCGCTGCAATAGTACGGTCAGATGCCCGGTATTTAAGCATATCGGTTCTAACGGTTGGGAATGTACTTTCCGGTACCCAAACAGTAGCGGCGCCATTTAAAGTATCGGTAGACCACACGCCGGTTTCTGTAGCGATATATGCTTTTGTATTGTCATCAGGATGATACAAAGCCCAATAAACCGGCATATCCGGTAAGTTGCCATCAACAGCGGTCCAGGTAGTTCCTCCATCAATTGATGACCATACATTATTAACGCCATAACTTGAATAACAAGCCATCAGGTGTTGTTCATCAGATCCAGCTACCACGCAGTTTTGATAGCCGCTCATGGCGCCGCCGGTGATATTTACATCTGTTGGAGTTGCAGAATTGGCGTTATCAACTTTTACAACCCTTCCACCTGCTGTTCCAAAATATACCCGGTTAGGTGTGAATGGGGAAACATAAACAGACGTAACGCTTGAGCCGTTGAAATTCGGTATACTCACATTCGTGTAGGTAAAACCGGTATGAGGGTCTTCCCATCTCAGGTATTGTCCCGCGCTGGTACCTGCGTATACCCTGTTATTTAAATTATCGAAATCGTATGGGTCAATGAATTGCCCGGAATTATTACTTGGGCCAAAAGACCAGCTTGCGCCGCCGTTTGCACTTCTTCTAAAGTTAGCATATACATAGGCTCCCGTTTGAAAAAGTGGCTCATCCTGGTCAATCGCGACATAGGCACCATCCCCACCAAATACTTCTATACTGCCACTAAGACCCGGGTTATTGAATTGATGGGTACCATTGTCCTGCGCGCCTGTTAAATAATAGTTGGTTGTTGAAGGATGTATCGCTACAGCATAAAATTGTTTTAACCTTAAGCCTTCATTCCTGTCGCGGATAACCGTTCCCCCGTCAGACGAATAGTGAACACCGCCATCGCATCCGAATATTAATTTAGTACCACCGTCATACCATAGTGCTTTGTGCTGATCAGCATGCACATACTGGCCTGTGGTTCCAACCCATGCAGATATTTTTATCCAGCTTGCGCCGCCGTCTGTTGTTTTAAAATTATCAAGACCACCCACGATACATTGATTGGGATCAGATGGGTTAATGTTAACCGTTAGTGCGTACCATCCCTGGCCACTTGCCCATCCACTCGTAGGCTGCCCTGTGGTTGCAATCCAGTTGTCTCCTCCGTCTGTTGATTTGTATATTGTAGGAACCTGGTAAGAACCATTGGCCGGAGCGGCATAAAGTGTATTTCCACTAACGCCGATCTCTGCCCGCATATTGAAAGTAGGAAAAGCAGTAGTAGGCGCAACCCAGCCCGAAGCGGAAGTAACAGTTGAAGCGATGTCTGTGTATCGGTATGCCTGTGCGCTAAAAATACCCACCACTAAGTGAAGCCTTGATGCTACCGCCGTAGAAGTGATCTCCAGGTCGCAAATATTTGTGCTTAAACCGGTGGGTGTGATATTGGTCCAGCTTGTACCACCATTGGTAGATCTCAACAATCCATTACCCCTTGTGCCTAAATAAACATTACCCTGGAAATCGCAGAGTATCCTTGTACAGTAATAATAGGTAGAGGTACTGGGCAGCAGTGTCCAGGTAACGCCATGATCTGTACTTTTAAAAACACCGTTTCCGCGTACTGCGCCTCCTTCAAAATAAGATTCACCCGTACAAAAGTACATGGTGTTATAATTGGTAGGGTCCTGGCAGATAGCAGAAATAGACAGGTTACCAAAATAGTCATTTACCAGTGTCCATGGAGACGGAGCAATTGTAATATCAGTTGTTTTCCATAATCCACCGTCTCTTCCACCAACCCATAGCGTTTTATGCGTGGGGTCTAATGAATCCACCATCATCGCGTCTATCCTACCGGAAGTAATGCCATTGTTGGCGCGGGTGTTACCATTTGAAGGTCCGGTAACATCACTGTTGGATCCCCTTTCTATCCAGCTTAAAGCAGAAATTGTATTCAAGGAATTTGCCTGATCCTTTACCTGCTGGGTTTGCAACACAGCGTTCCACATCTTATCGGATGGCACTTGCCCGGTAAATGGATTTTTGGTACGGTTAAATTGAAATTCTGCGGCCTTATCCGGGCCGTCATACATTTCATCTTCCTTGACGTCATTTTCCTTATGCCGGCAACTGGTTAATAGTAAACCAAACGTAGTAAGAGCAATAAGAAAGACTAAACAGCTTTTGTAAACTTGTTTCATAAAATTAATGTTTGAAAATATGAATTGGTATTGGGTGGTGGAGTATTTACTTCTTTTGTGTTCGAACGCGCAGCAGTCGTATATCTCTGGCTGGTTTGAATAATAGGTAGCTCTCCTGATGAATTTTTTGGAGCAGGCGGAATAGTGAACGACAATTGTGCTTCGGCTTGTTCTTTAAACTCGTGCTGCTTGATTAACCCTATAGCTCTACAGCCAATTTGTGAGCAAAAAAGGAGGGATAAAAGCAGTATAGTAATGAATCTCTTCAATAGAGAGCTGGTTCAAAAATGAAAATAATATATTTTAAAGTAGCAGTAAGATTTTGTTTTTCAAAAACTGTCAATTCCAATGTAAAAATAAAACAGGGTAAGCGGTTTCAAAATACTCATTTTTGATTATAGTAGCTGCATCGTACGGTAGGCGCATAAAAAAACGCCTGACTTTACTGGGTTAGTAGCCTTTTTTTCGCCAAATTTTATCTTACTAAAACTTCCCCGGTTTTTATCTTTTTACCGTTGAGGTCACTTAATACTACATAATAAAGGCCTGCACCATGCCTTCTTAAATCAATAGTAAGCAATTGGTAAGCAAGGTTAACAGCAAAAGCATTATTGTATACCTTTTCTCCTTTACTGCTGTAAATAGTTATGAGCTGTTGGGTACTTAAGCCTCCCTGGTTATAATAAGCCACAGTAAACTGCCCGTTATTAGGGCTTGGATAGATGAAGAGTTTATTGTTGGCAGAATCCGCAATAGTGATCACCAGCGATTGATTAACACAGCCATTAGCATCTGTTACGGCAACTTTATAATCTCCCACGTTAAGGATGCTCACAGGTAATGTGGTGCCGGTATTGTTGATCAATGAATTGTTCCTGAACCAAAAATAAGTAATGGGATTTGCAGCACTGGTTGCAGTTGCCGTGAGCGTGGTAACCAAACCCGGGTAAAGGTTTTTGTACGGCGAAACACTTAGCGAAATTACAGGCAATGGATTAATGATCACCGTTACAGCGCCCGCCATTGATTTTGTACAGCCCGTAGCCACATTGTAAGCTGATACGGTATAAATACCCGACGCTGTTTTATTGCCAAAATTTAATGGGCCACCTGTGCCAGCCAATGGAACGCCCGTATTCACCCCGTTTAAAAGCAATTGGTAATTGATACCGGCAGTTGACAAATTTAAACCAACCGGAACGCCATTATTGCCTACGCAATAGGAGCCGCCACCTGTTACGGTAAATGCAAAAGGTACTGGATTTATATTGAGGAAGCCTGCGCCTGAATTTGTAAAACCACATGGTGCAAGGCCATTCACTACACAGCGGTATAAATTGCCGTTGAGTGTAAACGGAACCGCTACTAAACTCAAAGTTGCAGTTGTTACCCCTGTATAAGTAACACCGTTGGCAACATTAGTATAGGTACTACCTCCATTGTTACTTACCTGCCATTGATAACCCGGTGAAGTACCCGACGCAACAATACTGAAGCTTGCATTGCTGTTTTCACAAACCGTAACATTTACAGGGTTGGAAGTTATGCTTACCGGTGTATATACTGTTAATGCAGATGCAATGGTTGTAACAGCCGGCAGACAGTTGCCTGTTATCACGCAACGGTATTTATAAGAATTCATAGTTACTGTTGCTGCAGTGATATTTACAGTTGCAGTTGTTGCGCCGGAGTAAACGCCCCCATTGGCAATATTTGTATAAGTAGCACCACCATCTGTACTCAACTGCCATTGATAAGTAATTGCAGTACCCGTTGCAGCCACGGTGAATGAAGTATTTTGTGCCGCACAAATCGTACGGCCCGTTACAGGCTGTGCGGTAATGGAAGGAGAAGTATTTACTGTTAAAGAAACTGCAAGCGAATTAATAGATGGGCAGTTACCAGAAATAATGCAACGGTATAAATTATTGTTTGCAGTAACCGCCACCCCCGTTAACGTTAACCCCGAAGCAGTAGCACCCGAATAAATACCTCCATTGATAATAGTATTCCAGGTACCGCCGCCATTTGTACTTTCCTGCCATTGGTAAGTAACAGTACCGGTTACACCTACACTAAAATTAGCGGTTCCTCCTTCGCAAATAACGGAATTGCCGGGCTGGGAATTAATGATCAAAGTACTGCCAACTGTAAGTACCGCAGCATTGGAAATAGCAGCCGGCCCACAGGTTCCAGTTACAATGCATCGGTATTGGTAGGTATTTTGTGCAAGTATTGTTGTAAAACTATAGGTTACTGCGGTTGCACCGCCAATATTATTCCAGGTTGCGCCACCATTTATGCTTTCCTGCCATTGGTAACCTATTGCAGTACCCGTAGCCGCAACTGTAAAGCTCACCGTATTTCCTGCACAAACTGCTGTGCCTGCAGGTTGTTGGGTAAAGACGGGCGCAGTGTTTACCGTTAGTATACCGGCTGCGGAGGTTAGCGCCGGCGTACAGGTTCCACTAACAATACACCGGTATTGATTATTATTTAATCCCGTTGTTGCGTTGGTAAGGCTAAGTGTGCTGGTAGCGGCTCCTGCATAAACACCACCATTGGCAAGATTACTAAAGCTTGTACCTCCATTGGTACTGATCTGCCACTGGTAGTTTAAAGCTGTTCCCATCGCTCCAACAGAAAAACTTGCACTGCTTCCGTTGCAAATAATACTATTTGCAGGTTGGGAATTAATTACAGGCAGTGTATTCACCGTAAGAACTACCGCATTGGAAGTAGCTGTAATGGGAGCACAGGTACCGGTGATGGTACATCTGTATTGGTCATTATTTTGTGCTAAAGCCGCAGTAAAGCTGTAAGCCGCTGCTGTTGCTCCGGGAACATCTGTAAAAGTAGCGCCACCATTAACGCTCAGTTGCCACTGGTACGTCAGGGGAGCGCCGTTAGCGGTTACACTAAAGTTAGCCGTTGAACCCACACAAACAGCGGCATTTGCAGGCTGCAATGTAATGATAGGTGAACATCCGCCACAGGAACTATTGATAGTAAAATTAGCGATCCTGGTAGCCCATTGAGGTGCCGGGTTATAATTAGAGGTGAACCAAAATGATCCGTCAGTAGGGTCCACCGTCATACCGTTATAGTCACCGTAACGGTTACTTGCACTGGGTGATGTACCGGCAATTACCGTTTGTTCAGGTTCTGTCATTTCACCTAAAGGGTCACAGGATCTTCTGCCAGTAAATCTTATAGAAGGAAAAGAAGTAGTCCCTGCAACATTATAGCCTAATCCAATAGAACCTTCAGCATTGATGGCGATACAGGCCATCCACCTGTTCAATGGATCAGCGGGTAAACCATAAGTTCCCTGTTGGTAGATGACCCAATTGGTTGATGGTGGCGTTTTTCTTAACTCATACCATCGAATACCCGCATGCGAAGTACCATCCAGGTCGTTTACATGGCAGCATACGATTGCTTCGTAAGAACCAAAATTCCTGTAAGAGACCTTATTCATCAAAACTTCTCTCAATGGATCCAGCTTTACAGCTGAACCCTGTTGGGGGATACACGAAAAAGTAGTATAGCCACAAAAATTAGTACTGAAAGGAGCAGTAGGCAAAAGTACCGGCCCGGTTAAAGTAGTATTGGCAGGAGTAACCCAATCCACGTTCATGCTGAATATCTCCAGGCGGTCAACGATACCGGTAGTCCACGCGTCATCAGCCATCCGCATGATCAATGCCGGTGAGTTGGCAGGTGCATTAGCGGATCCGCTGATATCAACAGGCGTTGCTGCCTGGAAACCAATAGTTGGATAAGGTGGTATGGTAAAACGTTGCGCAGTTGTAGTTGGTGTTCCGGCAAGCATTTTGGTACGGTCCATTGCATACACCGCAGGGCTGTTTTCGTTTGAAGTAACGATATAAGAATTGCCCCAGGCTGCTATTTTAAAATAATCAGGAAACTGCGGGGTAGTAAAATCATAAACAAAATATCCACCTGCAGGATCGGCTGTTTGTGATACACAGATATAGATATGATTGCCTGAACTTCCAAACTCGGCGATCAAATAACGGTCGGCAATGTTATCATATACAACTACAGGGTCACCAAAACCACTATGACCGGTAATGCTGCTTAAGATTATCGAGCTTACCAAAATAGTACCGGTTTTATTCCAGATCCTTATTAATGAGCTGGTAGAGTTATTGATCATCTGCACAATGTGGTTAGGGCCCGAGGTCATGTTATTATCAGAAGGGTTAACGCCTGTATACCCCTGCCCAGCAAATTGTAAATTAAGTGTTGCCGGTGTTTTGCCGCCGCTTTCTGTATAGTATTTCTGCTGTAATGCAGGATCCAATCCTTTTGGTAGCGCATTTGGATTGCGGGTCTTATGTAATTTTATCTGGCCGTCTTCCTCTGCTTCCTCGCCTTTGGCATTATGAACTGTACGGCCGATCGGTGGATTTTCCTGTGAAATCTGGTTAAGCGGGGGAGTTACCCGGATCAAATTGCAGGGAACTAGTTTGGGATTGGATAAATGAAAATCCTGGGCAATTGTAATTTGGTTAAAACAAATGGCTAACAGTAAAAAGAGTAAATATTTCTTCATGAAGGCTTTTTAGTTTTGGGAATAGTATAAAATATATTTTGGTATTTGGAGTTGTATAAAAACTTTTACTAAAAGCTACAGGAAAGCATTATAAAAGTATAGAAAAAAAGGGCATAAAGCAATATAAAGGCTACCATAAAGATTAACCTGTTTCATTTAATCTAATCACAACTCTGTGCGCATTACTGGGCACCGCGTAGCCCGGAGCAGGATTTAAAATTTAGGACAGGGTATTCCTTTGTTTTCTGCAGGCTGTTTGATATAGATCAATGAGATCTCTGAACCCCCACGGGTTTGCGTAGCGGCTTTTAGACTGGAGATATTAAGATCATAGCTGGCGCCGATCCTTAACCCGCCAAATTCCAAACCAATATAAGGAACAACGGCATCATTAAAACGAATCCAGCTGCCCACATATACGCTGGTAGGTTTTTCCTGGTCCTGGTTTAGGTTTGCAGCTAAAGCAGCGCCCAGTGTAGTTTCGCTGGCTTTATTTTGTATCTGGTGAATTATCGAAGTGTGTATGGTTAACTGGTCGTTTACCGGGAAGGAACCCCCGCCATGTACCGAAATACGGCCGCTTAAAAACCAGTTCTTATCTTTAAAACTAACCTGTGGCCGGTTGATATGATACATTGACACACCGGCATAATAATTATTGATACCATTACTGGAACCTGAATATAAGATTCCCGCATTCACATCAAAATAACTTTGGTTACTGCCATTGCTAAGCACTTCTCTTTTTGATTCATCAGTAAAACCATTTTGCGTAAGCATGGTTTCAAAAGTGAGTTTGGTAATATCTAAACTTAAACTGGAATAAGTACCCTGGAAGCCTGCGCCAATGGTACTGTACCCATTTTCGTCTAATGCTTTATGGTAACTCATCGAAACCGATCCGTAATTGAGTTTTAAAATATTGTTGGCACTGGCATCTGATAAACCGGAAATACCTACACCAAAAACATCATTTTCGGGAATCCTGTTTTTTAAAATGGGAAAATCCAAAGAGGCACTGGAAGTAACATATGCTTTTGGAATAGAAGGCCATTGATCCCTGTGATTGGCCGCAAGGCGCCATAAACCATTAAACTTACCGGTGAAAGCTGGATTTAAAGTAAGCGGAGAAGCAAAGAATTGCGAAAAATGCGGATCCTGTGCATTTACTATCAGTGAAAAAAAAAGGGCGGCGGTAAAAAATAGTGATTTTCTCATTTTCGGTAACTATTCAGAAAATTAAAGATAAGGATTTACAGCAAAATGCTGCATCAAAAATGGTGAATATTAACTACTGCATACAGGTCAATATGCAATAGCCTGACTGCTAAGCCTTAAACTTTTGATCCTTATCCCTGCAGTTTTGCCCCGAATGCGAGGTCGCCGGCATCGCCCAGGCCTGGAACGATATATCCCTTTGCCGTTATTTCATCATCAATATCACCGCACCAGATAATGGCTTTTGGCTGGGCACGTTTTATATATTCAAGGCCCACCGTGCAACCGATAGCGCAAACAACATGCAATTCTTTTATATGCCCTTCTTCTTTTAAAAATTGAATAGATTTCACCAACGAGGAGCCCGTAGCAATCATGGGATCACTGATGATCACCACGCGGTCTTCAATATCAGGGCAGCTCATGTATTCCAGCCTTATCTCGAAACTGCCATCGGGCTGGTGTTTTCGGTAGGCGCTGATGAAAGCGTTATCAGCTTTATCAAAATAATTCAATAACCCATTGTGCATGGCAAGCCCTGCACGCAGTATAGTTGCCAAAACGGGTTGTTTAATCAATACCTTACTATTGGATATTCCCAGGGGCGTTGTGATCTCCTTTTCTTCCCATGCCATTTTTTTACTGATCTCATAACCGATCACCTCGGCGATGCGCTCCAGGTTCCTTCTGAAGCGCATGCGGTCGCTCTGTACTTCTACATTACGTAACTCACTTACCCAGTTACTTACTAAAGAATGTTGTTCGCTTAAATTGATGATCATAATTTTAACTGGAAATTTGTGGTTACTCCGTTGAAACAAAACTAAAATAAAAAATCTCCTGTTTCACATTTTTTTTCTTCTCCTAGCCTGGCGCCTCCCGTGGCCAGGACAATAAAAATCTTTTAACATAGCATTTCAGAAAAATGTATTTTTATTGTGATCAAAATAATCAACATGAAAAGAATCCCGGTATTATTATTGGTAACTGTATTAATAGGGTCAGCCTGCAACAGTACTGATAAGCAAAGCAGCATGGTAAAAGATAAATACGAAGAAACCAAGGTAACCCTGGAAGCAACAGAAAAGAAAAACCCCAAATTGTTTTTAACTGTGAGCGGTCATGATAAGCGCAATCTTATAGGCCAAACGGTAGTAAAAGGAACTTTAAGCAACAATGCAAAAGTAGCCAGTTATAAAGATGTGGAAATACGATTATCCTTTTACAGCAAAACCGGAACGCTCCTGGAAGAAGATCCCGAAACTATTTTTGAAAGTATTGCACCGGGCAAAACGGCCGATTTTAAGACTAAATATTTTGCGCCTAAAGGAACGGATAGTGTAGCGATCAAAGTTATGGGAGCTAAAACCGAGTAATAAAATTTAACAGGCTAGTTGTTGCCGATTAATTCAAACCTGTCACCGTCAAACAATCCCTTGTCACTCAGTTTAAGGTGTGGTATCACCAATAATGCCATAAAAGATAAGCTCATGAAAGGTGCTGTCAAAATACTCCCCAATTCTTCTTTCACCATTTTATCAATGGCAGTATAGAAAGCAGCAACTTTATAACCATCCTCATTACTCATTAATCCTGCAACAGGTAACGCCAGTACCATTTCTTTGGTATTGCTTACTGCACTTACGCCACCCTGTGCTGCAATGACCAGGTTTATCGCTTTCAGTAAGCTTTCGTCATCCACCCCAACGGCAACAATATTATGGCTGTCGTGCGCAACTGAAGACGCTATGGCGCCTTCTTGCAATCCAAAATTTGTAATGAAAGCTTTTGCAACAGGGGCGTTGGTATACCGGTTAACTACAACAATTTTTAAAATGTCATGAGCAATATCTGCTTCGTAAAAACCATTGTTTATTATCGGCGTGCAGTTAATAGTATTGGTGATCAGCTGGCCATCCAATGCTTCGATGGCATTAACCGGTACTATAAAATCTGCAACAGGAAATTTAAGATCCGAAAGTACTTTTTTGCTGCAGTCAAAATTATTCAGCAGCCCGGCCCTGTCACAGGTAATTTTTGTTATCCCATTTTCTGCAACCAATACGCCGTCAATATAAGTCTGCAATACTTTAAAATTTTTAAGCTCCTCCACCACGATAAAATCGGCTGCATCGCCTTCTCTTAATAATCCTACATTCATTTTATAATGCAATACCGGGTTGATACATGCAGCCTGCAATACTTTAAACAGGTCAATGCCTTTTGCCACAGCGCGGGCGCACAACAGGTTGATATGGCCTTCCACCAAACTATCGGGATGTTTGTCATCACTGCAAAACATCATCATGTCAAAATGATCATTCACAAGATCTGCCAGTGCCTCAAAATTTTTTGCGGCACTGCCTTCACGTATCAATATCTTCATGCCATACTGTAATTTATCGAGTGCTTCCGCAGCAGTGAAGCATTCATGGTCGGTACTTATACCGGCATCAATATATTTTTTTGCCAGGTCTCCCATCAATCCAGGCGCATGCCCGTCAACAGGTTTGTTAATTTTTTTTGCAGCGGCAATTTTTTTCAATACTTCCGTATCACCCTGTAACACGCCTGGAAAATTCATCACCTCACTTAAATAAAAAATATCATCATGGTTAAGCAATGCTGCTACTTCACCTGCATTCAATGCAGCACCGGCAGTTTCAAAAATAGTGGCGGGTACACAACTCGGTGCACCAAAATGAAATTTGAACGGTACTGTTTTTCCATTGGCTATCATGAATTGCACACCGGCCATTCCGCATACATTGGCGATCTCGTGGGGATCACTGATGGTGGCAACTGTACCATGCACTACCGCCAACTTTGCAAATTCAGCAGGTACCAGCATACTGCTTTCAATATGTACATGGCTGTCGATAAAACCAGGAAGAATGAAGTGTGCGTTTTTTTGTTTCGCGTTTTCTGTTTGAAGTTTTTGGATTGCACTGATCCTGCCATTTTCAACAGATATTTCTCCATAAAAAATTGCTTTGCGGAAAATATCAACAATATTGCCCTGTATTTTGTACCTATTCATAATGACCTGGTAATTGTGATTGCCTCTAAAGACGAAAGGTAATAAGATACCGGGTAAAAGGAATGCACAAAAAATAATTTATATTGCGGGTCTAAAATTTTAACCATGAAACCAATAGTGATCTTCGGGATCTTTATCATGATACTGGTCTTTGCCCAGGCTGCCCAGGCACAAACAGTAGATGATATTATTGAAAAACATATTGCGGCAATGGGTGGCAAAGATAAACTCGCCACACTCAACAGCTTTCGTATGGAAGGCGGGATGACCGTTCAGGGTACTGATGTTGCCATAACTATAACCAAACTTAATGGAGTAGGCGCACGGACGGAGATCAGTGTTGCCGGAACTGAAAACTACCGTGTGGTTACTGCAACAAAAGGGATTGTTTTTATGCCGGTGTTTGGGCAATCATCACCGGAAGATATGCCTGCAGACCAGCTTAAATCAGAACAGGTTTTCTTGGACCTCCATGGGGTATTTGTAAACTATAAAGAAAAAGGCATCCAGCCAGCACTTGGAGGGAAAGAAACTGTTGACGGTATGGAATGCTATAAAATAAAAGTGACTTTTAAAGAGGGCAACGTTACCAATTTCTTTATTGATACCAAAACCTACCGCCTTTATAAAACAACAACAACACTCAACGCCAATGGCGAGGCAACCGAAAGTTTTACAATTTATACAAATTATAAACAAACACCGGATGGTTATTGGTTTGCCTATACTACGGCTAATTCCAGGGGCCAAACAGATTTTGATAAAGTTGAAACGAATATTAAAGTAGATCCCAATATTTTTAATTGACCGGGGGATCTTCTTTTTTAAAGTCCGCTTTAGGGGCAGGGCTTTTTAATTTCATTACGTATCTTTCCTTACTAATTTATTTGAAATGCAAAAAATACTATTGCTTGTAGCAACTTTAATAGTTGTACTTCCTACTATCTCGCAAAAAAGGCAACCCCATCCTGTAATTAACGAAGACAGTATTTTGTTCAGTAAAACAAAATACCGTTTGGTAGGCCCTTTCCGTGGAGGAAGAAGCGGGGCTGTTACAGGAGATACAAAAAATAAAAATACTTTTTATTTTGGCAGTACTGGCGGCGGGGTATGGAAAACCATCGACGGGGGCAGCAACTGGAAAAATATCAGCGATAAATATTTCGGAAGCAGTATCGGCAGCGTGGCTGTAGCGCCAAGCGACAATACCATTTTATATGTTGGTGAAGGGGAAAATACTTTAAGGGGAAATGTGAGCGAAGGATTTGGTATCTGGCGCAGTGATGATGGGGGCAGGAGCTGGAGAAACCTTGGCCTGAAAGATACACGCCATATAATAAAGATCGTTATTCATCCAAAAAATCCGGATGTCGTTTGGGTTGCAGCCATCGGGCATTTATTTGGGCCGAATGAAGAAAGGGGCATCTTCAAAACTATCGATGGCGGTAAAACATGGAAAAAAGTTTTGTACGTCAATAATCAAACGGGCTGCAGCGATATTATCATGGAGCCAGGCAATCCTTCGGTGTTATACGCGGGTACATGGCGCATTCAACGAACGCCCTACAGTTTAGAAAGCGGCGGTGATGGTGGTGCTATCTGGAAAAGCATTGACGGTGGCGAAACATGGAAAAATATTTCTGCTAACAAAGGACTGCCCAAAGGTTTGTGGGGTATTACAGGAATAACGATTGCGCCTTCCAATACCGATAAGATCTACGCGATCATAGAAAATAAAGACGGGGGTTTGTTTGTAAGTACGGATGCAGGAGAAACATGGACTTTGCAAAGCAGCGAAAATAATATCAGGCAGCGGGCATGGTATTACAGTAAAATATTTGTAGATCCTAAAAACGAAAACATTGTTTATGCACTCAACGTAAATTTTTTAAAAAGTACCGATGGTGGTAAAATTTTTAAAGAGATCAATACGCCTCATGGTGACCATCACGATCTTTGGATCGATCCCGAAGATGGCAAAAGGATGATCATTGGGGATGATGGCGGCGCACAAATAAGTTTTGATGGCGGAGAAAATTTCAGTACTTACCAGAACCAGCCCACCGCTCAATTTTACAGGGTAAGTACCGATAATCATTTTCCGTATAGAATATTGGGTGCACAACAGGATAACAGCACGGTAAGAATTTTATCAAGAAGTGATGGAGGAGAGATCACACAGAACGAATGGCAGGGAACTGCAGGAGCAGAAAGCGGTTATGTTGTTGCCGATCCCTTAAATCCCGATGTGGTGTACGGTGGTAATTACAGCGGCTATTTGTCACGGTTAGATCATAAAACGGGGGAGAACCGTGCGGTGAGTGTGTGGCCTGATGATCCCTTGGGTGGTGGTGCAGACGTAAGCAAATATCGTTTTCAATGGAACTTTCCAATCTTCTTTTCACCACATAATCCTAAAAAATTATATGCCGGCGGTAACTTATTATTTGCAACAGAAAATGAAGGCGCGAGCTGGACAGCATTGAGCGGCGACCTCACCACGAATGATAAATTGAGGCAGCGGAGCAGCGGCGGGCCTATCACAAAAGACAATACGGGTGTGGAAGTGTATTGCACCATTTTTACTGCAGCGGAATCGGTACTGGAAAAAGATTTGTTGTGGACGGGGAGCGATGATGGGTTGATCAATGTAAGTAAAGATGGCGGCCAGCATTGGGAAAATGTAACACCGGCTGCTGCTGGTCAATGGATGATGTGGAATTGCGTGGAGACTGATCCTTTCGTAAAAGGCAAAGCCTATTTTGTGGGTACGAAATATAAAGCTGATGATTTTACGCCCTATATTTTTAAGACGGAAGACTATGGCAAAACCTGGGTGAAGGTTACCAATGGCATTGCAGGTAATCATTTTGCAAGATGTTTGAGAGCAGATAAAAGGGTAAGCGGTTTATTGTATTGCGGAACAGAATACGGCATGTATATCAGTTATGATGATGGTGCTAACTGGAAGCCTTTTCAATTAAATCTCCCAATGGTTCCGGTTACAGATCTTACTATAAAAGAAAATGACCTGGTGGTTGCAACGCAGGGAAGAGCTTTTTGGTCACTCGACGATTTGAGTGTCATTCAGCAAAAAGCTGCCGGCACCATTAATAAGGAGCTGGCTGTATTTACAGTTAACGATACTTATATTTTTGATGGGTATCAAAATCCAAATGCAAAAAATGCAGGGATGAATCCTCCTAATGGAACAGTAATCAATTATTACCTCAAAAATATCAATGACTCTTCTAAAATAAGTATCGAGGTTTTTGATAAAAATAAAAAGACCATCAAACTCTTTTCCAATACTGCAAAAGAAAAGACTGATAAAATAGATGTGAACAAAGGCATGAACCAGTTTTTATGGAATATGTTGTACCCACCAGCAGAAAAGATCGACGGTCTTATTTTATGGCATGGTAATGTGCCTGGCCCCAAAGCAGCACCGGGTAATTATTCTTTTAAAATAAAAGCTGATAAAGATTCTGCCGAGGGGAATTTTGCAATTAAAGCCAACCCCACTTATAAATTATCGCAGCAGGATTACGAGGACAAATTCAATTTTTTAATTACAGTGAGGGATAAATTCAATGATATTCAAAAGGCGATTAAGAATATACGTGAGGTAAGAAAACAGGTTGACGATTTTACAGGTAAACAAGGTAAGGATCTTCCCGGCGATATCAAACAACAGGCAGATACTATCAATAAACAAATGACAGCAATAGAAGAAGCATTGCACCAAACCAAAGCAAAAAGCGGGCAGGATGTGTTGAACTTTCCTATACGGTTAGACGATAAAATATCCGGGCTGTATGATTTTGCAGCAAGCGGTTATGCAGCACCTGCCAAACAGGTAAAAGATACTTATGCAGAATTGGCTGCAAGGGCTGATCTGCAATTGAATGCTTTAAAGAAAATTCTTGAAACAGACCTGGTAAAGTTAAATGTGATGATAAGGGAAAAGGCCCTGCCTTTAATTGGATTGAAAAAAGAATGAGGTTAAATTGTTTGGGGCGCCGCAGGCGCCCCAAACAATTTAATCCAGTATATCGGGCCTTCTTTCTTTGGTACGCTGCAGGCTTTGTTCCATTCTCCATTCTTCTATCAGTTTATGGTTGCCGCTTAACAGCACATCAGGTACTTTCCATCCGCGAAACGCTTCGGGGCGGGAATATACTGGCGGCGCTAATAAATTATCCTGGAAGGAATCGGTTAAAGCAGACGTTTCATCATTTAGAACACCCGGTATCAACCTGCCGATGGCATCTACCAACACCGCCGCAGCAATTTCCCCTCCACTCAGCACATAATCCCCGATAGAAATTTCTTTCGTGATGAAATGTTCTCTTACCCTTTCATCAATGCCTTTATAATGCCCGCAGATCAGCAATAAATTATTTTTCAGGGAAAAACTATTTGCCATCTTTTGGTTGAATGTAAGGCCGTCGGGCGTTAGGTAGATCACTTCATCGTAGGTAGTTTGTTTTTGTAAACTTTCTATCGCATTTACCAAAGGTTCTATCATCAGTACCATTCCGGCACCGCCACCAAATGCATAATCATCCACCTGTGCCCTTGTATAAGTGGTGTGCTCCCTTAAATTGACCACGTTAACTTCAAGTAGACCCTTATCCTTTGCTCGTTTTAAAATGGAATGGGCAAAGGGGCTTTGCAGCAGGTCGGGAACAACAGAAATAATATCTATTTTCATTTGTAATTATTCTCTTTCAATTAAAATAGTGATGGGTTGCCTGCGATAGGCTTTTACAGGTTTTCCATCAACAATTGCAGGAACCCAGTTAGGTGACGCCTTCATTACGCTCTCCACTTCGGCTTTTATCAGTGGGTTTACTTTGTTTTCAGTTTGAATATTACATAAGCTCCCATCGGTACAAACAATAAGTTGTACCACTGCTGTTTGATTAAAGATTTTTTGACTTTTTGGGAATTTTATCTGGTCGCTCAGGTCATCCACATTCAGGTTCTTCATCAAAAAAGATCTCCATGCGGTGTCGCCCCCCGCAAAACCTGCTTCTACTTCAACTTTGTCAGAAGCCCCGGCAACATCCTTAGAAATAGGCGCTTTTATAGGCGGAGGATGTTGAATTTTAACCTGGGCTGTTGAATACAGATCAGCACTTAAAAGTGTGAGTGCTATAAGAATAGGCTTCATTAAATTTAATTTCCATAAAAGTATCACTCTTAGCTCATAAACGACTTCAAATTTCGTTTGTATTTAAGAGAATGTCCCGGGCAGGATCAGAAATATCATTCTATATTAAAATATAACTTAATAATATTTAAAAATGGTATTTTTTTTCATTTTTTGCTTATCTTACAATGCTAATTGGTCCGTTGTTACAGGCGTTCCGGGCAATATCCAATAAAATACTATGAAATCCAAGCTTCCTACCGGCAAGATCCTTTTTTCAGGCATTGCACTTCTCCTGTTCTCCTTTATTACGATCGTTGTTTTTTTTATTTATGAATATAAGAAGGTAAATGATGTTGCTTCCCGTGTTGCACATACAGAAGAACAATTGCTGCATTGCGAAAAGCTGGTAAATTTTATACTGGATATTGAAAACGGTACACGGGCTTATTTCCTAACCGGTCAAAAAATATTCCTGAATCCCGCAGAAAAATCTCAAAAAGAAATTTATGGCGAGATCTCTTTATTGAAAACATTTACTATTGATAATCCTGAACAAAAGATCCGTATCGATTCCCTGGTATTTTATGCTCAAAAAAGGATCGCTTTTTTTAACCGTACCATAGCCAGCTATGAGATATTTGGTGCCGATGCTGCAAAGGAAATGGCGGAAAACGGGGAAGGTAAATTGTATACCGACCGCATACGTGTTTTGGTAGATAAGATACAGGTAACTGAAAATATGATGCAGGCGCAGTACAAAGATTCTAACGAAAAAAGTATCAAGAATATAGACAGGATAGTAATGTTGATCATCGTAGTCATTCTTTTGTTATCTGTCGTTTTTACCCAAAAAGTAATCGCAGACAACCTGGAAAAAGAGAAAGCGGCTGCAGCTTTAATAAAATTGAATGATGAGCTGGAGCAACGAGTTACGGAAAGAACACAGGAGTTGGATAAAAAGGAAAAATTATTCCGTGCCCTGGTAGAAAATAATGAGGGGATCATTTTTTTGATCGATGAAAATTTAAATGTGCTCTTCCGAAGCACTTCTACTGCCCTTATTACCGGGCGTATCTTCGGTGAAAATGAGAAAGCCCCCTTGAGCGAATTCCTGCATCCTGAAGACAAAGCAAACATAATGGCGTTGATAGCTGAAGCGATGGCAAAGCCGGGAAAAACGATCCAGGTTTCCATGAGGATCAGGCATGATGCCGGCCATTATATCTGGCTGGAAGGAGTAGCAAAAAATATGCTCCACGATGCCGCAATAGGCGGTATCATAACTAACCTGAGGGATGTGAGTGAGCGTAAAAAAGCAGAGGAGAAAATTATCAAAGCAAACCGCTTGTATTTTTTCAATAGCCAGATCAATCAAATGATCGTGCGTACCAAGGATGAAGCCACGCTATTCAGGGAAGCCTGCCAGATCGCCGTTAGGGAAGGCCACTTCAGGATGGCATGGATAGGGATGATTGATGAAGCCACGAAAACAGTGGTACCTGTAATGCATGCCGGCGAAGACAGCGATTATCCTTCTCTCATAAAATGCATATCGGTGGATGATAACCCAGAGAATCGAAGCCCCATAGGCACGGCATTGCGTCAGGGAAAATATACCGTTTGCAATGATATTGCCAACGATATGCGCATGGCGCCCTGGAAAAAAGAAGCTATAAGCCGGGGCTATCATTCTTTTATGGCCGTACCGATAAAGAATTCAGGAAGAGTGATTGGAATGTTTTCTTTTTATACTACCATGAAAGATTTTTTTGATGCTGCCGAAATTGGATTATTGGAAGAAGCCACCAATGACGTGTCTTTTGCGTTGGAGATTTTTGAAAAAGAAAGGCTCCGTAACAAAGCTGAAGAAGAAATTGAAATAGCCGTTGAGCGTTATGACATTCTCGCCCGGGCCACCAGTGATACTATCTGGGATTGGAATATTGTCAATAATACCATGCTGTATAATAATGGTATTACTCAAATGTTTGGTTACCATGCTTCCGAAGTAGAGAACGTAGTGGATTGGTGGAATGAAAAATTGTACCCCGATGATTTTAAAAAAGTCACGGAATTAATTGAAGATGTTTTTGAAAAAGGGTTACAGAAATTCCAGGTCACCTATCGTTTCCGTTGTGCTGATGGTTCTTATAAATATATTTTCGACAGGGCTTATGTGCTCTTTGATGAAAATAATACACCCTGCAGGATGATCGGTGCAATGCAGGATATCACTTACCAGGTTAACGAAGAGTTAAGGGTATCAAAAGCCATCATGGATGCGCAGGAACAGGAACGCCGCTTTATCGGCGGAGAACTTCATGATAATGTGAACCAGATACTTGCCGGTTCCCTGTTGGCACTGAGTATGGTAAAGACCAGTAAAACAATCACCAAAAAAGGGATGGATTTTATCGATATGGGCAAAACACATATTTTTAATGCCATTGAGGAAGTAAGAAAATTATCCCATAAACTCGCGCCCGCTTCTTTTGATGACAGCTCTTTAAAAGATGCTGTCGAAAACCTGCTGCAAACTTTTAACGTGAACAACCAATTCAACATTAAACTGCAAATGGATGATGCGTGTAATACGGTTGATGGCGATATCCAAATTAATTTGTACAGGATATTGCAGGAACAAATGAATAATATTGTTAAGTATGCAGACGCAGATGATATTGAAATAACCGTGAAAAAATCAGCTAAAGCAATAAAGATGCGCATCCACGATAACGGTAATGGATTTAATATAAAATCTGTAAAAAAAGGTATTGGCCTAAGTAATATTAAAAAAAGGGCTGAATCTCTTTCTGGAAAATTTATTATTAACTCATCAATAGGTAAAGGCTGCGAAATAATCGTGGAGATACCAGTGCTGGGCAAAATCATTCAGCAACTTGTGCATTCAAAAATATAAAGTTGCATGGTTAATGCACCGGCGGCGGGGTTGACATAAAATCATCGAGGTCTCTTTTATCTTTTTTAGTAGGCCTTCCCTGTTTACTCATTCTTTTACCGGTATGAAAAACCGCTGCCTGGAACTGGATGCGGTCCAATTCTTCCGCAGGGGTAATATCAGCATAATATGTAATCGCTTCGCTGTATTGCACACGGTGGTCTATCAGGCCGATTACTTTTATCAGCCACTTTTTTGCTTCGGTCTTTACTTCATACTCATCGTTTACATTAACGGTACGGGATGCCTTGCAATTGTCACTATTATGTTTCACCTTGCCTTTGTCGCAGGCATCGGCCGCCTGGCTGCGGGTTTTAAAAAGCCTTATTGCCCACAGGTATTTATCCAACCTTAATTTCTCTTTTTCCATAGCACAAAATTAACTGCTTTTGTGCAAGGGTTCGCAAAGGTTAGCCAGCTTTGTCACAACTGTTTCAAGAATGAAGTGCCCCCTGAAGTTTGTAAACCTTTCACCCCTGCCTTTAATAGTTTTTTATATCAATGGTAAGCATCACTTAATGTATTTCCTTACTTTTATTCTCTAAACTAATAAATATGAAGTTCAGGATCATTGCACTCAGTTTGCTTTTTGTTTTTTCGGTTCAGTTTTTATCGGCCCAGCGGCGTATTAACTGGACATCGGATGGGAATGCCTATACTAAAATGAAAGAAGGAAGTATTGTAAGGGTTAATCCCAAAACAGATGCAGAAACCGTTCTTATAAAAAAAGAAGAACTGGCAGCTGCAGCCGCAAAGCCCATCCAATCCTATGCGTTCAGCAATGATAATTCAAAGCTGCTGTTATTTACCAATACAGTAAAAGTGTGGCGCCTGAATACCAGGGGAGATTACTGGGTATTGGATATTGCCTCACATAAATTGACACAACTCGGTAAAGGCAGGCCGGCGCAATCATTGATGTTCGCCAAATTTTCGGCTGATGGAAGTAAAGTGGCTTATGTAAGTGAACATAACTTATTCATAGAAGATGTTTCTTCCAACATCATCAAAAGACTAACGTCCGACGGTACAAGAAAATTAATTAACGGTACATTCGACTGGGTGTATGAAGAAGAGTTTGGCTGCCGTGATGGTTTCAGGTGGAGTCCTGATGGGCGTAAGATCGCTTTTTGGCAGGTAGACGCCACCAAGATCAGGGATTATTATATGCTGAATACAACCGATAGTAATTATTCACATGTCATTCCGGTAGAATATCCAAAAGTGGGGGAGGCGCCATCACCAGTTAAGATCGGCGTTACAGATGTTAATTCAGGGGCCATACGCTGGATGCAGATCGATGGCGACCCACAGCAACATTACCTGCCCCGTATGGAATGGAATAGCAATAATGAATTGGTGGTGCAGCAGCTCGACCGTAAACAACAGGAAAGTAAACTGATCTATTGCAATGCAACCGACGGTAGCGCTCGTACCTTTTGGGCAGAGAATGACGATGCATGGGTAGACCTTAATTCATCAGATATCTTTGGTGAACCGGGCGGTTTTACATTCATCAATAAAGGACAGGATTTCATTTGGATCAGTGAAAAAGATGGCTGGAGGCATATTTATAAAATCAGCCGTGATGGTAAAACAGAAACCCTCTTAACCAAAGGGAACTATGATATTGAAAGTATAAGTTGCATTGATGAAACAAATAACTACATCTACTTTACTGCATCGCCTTCCAATGCAACACAATTGTATTTATACCGACTCCGTATCGAAAATAAACCGGGTCATTTGGAAAAATTAAAAAAAACCAGGGATGAGGTGGAATTGGTAAGTGCAGAAAATTTAGTAGGTACACATAGCTATAATATTTCTCCCAACGGAAAATTTGCCACGCATTCTTTTTCTAATTATAATACCCCGCCTGTAACGGAATGGGTTACACTGCCTGACAATAAGCCAATCAATGCTGCAAAAAGTATTGCAACAACAATAAAGACAGATAATGAGAATGATGTAGAGTATCTGCAGATCACTACAGAAGATAATGTAACGCTGGATGCCTGGATCAATAAGCCTGCAAATTTTAACCCCTCTAAAAAATACCCTGTTGTACTGGAAGTTTATGGCGAACCGGCAGCTTCCACAGTACAGAACCGTTATAGCAGCCATTCTAATTTTTTATATAACGGTGATATGCGGGCAGATGGTTACATACAGGTTTCGGTGGATAACCGCGGCACACCAATGCTTAAAGGTGCAAAATGGCGTAAATCCATTTACAGGAAAATTGGTACGATAAACATCCGCGACCAGGCAATGGCGATGAAGAAGTTATTGGAGTCAAGGCCTTATATGGATAAAGACCGTGTGGCAGTTTGGGGCTGGAGTGGTGGCGGTTCATCTACATTAAATTTAATGTTCCAGTACCCGGACATTTTTAAAACCGGCATCTCCATTGCTGCAGTGGGCAACCAACTGAATTATGATAATATTTACCAGGAACGTTACATGGGATTGCCGCAGGAAAATATGGATGATTTTGTAAAGGGATCACCCATCACTTATGCAAAGAATTTAAAAGGCAATTTACTGTACATACATGGCACGGGCGATGATAATGTTCATTACAGCAATGCCGAACAACTGGTGAATGAACTGGTAAAATATAACAAGCAATTCCAGTTTATGGCCTATCCTAACCGCACCCACAGTATTTCAGAAGGGCCGGGCACCTCTCTGCATTTATCAACTTTATATACTACTTATTTAAGAGAGCATTGTGTACCCGGTGCCAGGTAAGCAATAAATTTTTTTATGCTGATATGGCGGCCATTGGCCGCCATATTTTTTATTCCCTGATTTTAAACCATTATGTAATTGGGTAGTCATAAACAAATAAACGAATTGTTATGAAAACTTTTTTATTGAAATTGTTCATGCTGTTGGTGATAGCCTTTTCATTAAGTGCGGTAGCTGATGCGCAAATTGTAGTGAAGATCCGCCCCGCTGCACCGGTGATCAGGGTAAGGCCAATTGCCCCATCTCCTGCACATGTATGGGTGGGTGGAAATTATGTATGGCGGGGTGGTAACTATGTTTATGAAGAAGGTTACTGGGCCACCGCTCCACCACGAAGCTTTTGGGTGGAAGGTCATTGGAAGCACAGGAGAGGAGGTTGGGTTTGGGTACCCGGCCATTGGAGAAGGCGATAAAATGTTGAAATAGTTTTAACGGGTTATAGATAGGTGTAAGCGAGCCTGCCATAGCGCAGGCTTCCTTATGTTATATCATTTGTTAAAATTTATCCTGGCATAATGTTAGCAGCCTCTCTTACGTTTCTATTAAAATCACAACACATGAAAAACGTTTTGACGGCTTTATTGGTTCTTGTTGTTTTGGGTGCCACTGCACAACGCAATAAATTGAGCGACGATCACGAAAATCTTTTTCGGTTTGGCGTAAAAGGCGGGGTTAACGCCAATAAGGTTACAGGACAGTCTTTTAAAAGCGGGTTTAATTATAACTATCAATTGGGAGGATTTGTGCAGATCAATTTTGCCAGCAGGATTGGTATCCAGCCGGAAATAAATTTTGTACAAACTTCTTCTGAATTCAGCAATGACCCCAATGATATTTATAACGATATATTCAGGGACGGCAGCCAAAAAAAATCTAAACTTAATTACCTGGAAGTACCGGTTCTCTTAAACGTTAGCATCGGCCCAAGTAAAAGAGTGAAACTGCAGTGTGGCCCTGCTTATGGAGGATTATTAAAACAAACGACAGATAGTTTAAAGGCTAACGGTAACATTTATAAAAATGCCGACTGGAGCGCTATTGGTGGTTTATGGATACAATTACCTTTCATAAATTTTGGTGCCAGGTATAAACTCGGTTTGTCGGATATCAATGCTATCGACAACCGCCAAACATGGAAGAACCAGGCAATACAGGTTTTTGTTGGCGTTACATTTTAATGGCGGGGCTTGTTGTAATCACCAAAAAATGCGGCCTTTTCATCTTGTTTTTTTTGGAACGGCTTTGTACTTTGGTTAGTACAATCATACGCTATGCAAAATATTGTACTGGAAAATCTATTACTGATAGATATCGAAACCGTTCCGCAGCATCCTTCTTTCGACCTGTTAACTGACAACTGGAAACAATTATGGGAAGAAAAGACGCAGCGTTTATTACCTGATTTTACTACTGCTGCAGAATTTTATTCACAACGTGCGGGGGTAATGGCAGAGTTTGCAAAAATTGTTTGCATCAGCATGGGGTATTTTATAAACCAGGACAATACACTTCAACTGCGGTTAAAATCTTTTTTTGGTAATCAGGAAGAAAAGTTGCTACAGGATTTTATTACTACTGTTAACCAGTTGGAGACTAAAAATAATAAGTGGAGTTTTGGGGGCCATAATATCAAAGAGTTCGATATACCATTTATCTGCCGCCGCCTTATAATAAATGGTTTGCACATTCCTGGTTACCTGGATTTTCAGAATATGAAACCCTGGGATACCAACATAATCGATACTTTTCAATACTGGCGCTTTGGAGATTATAAAAATTATACTTCACTGAAATTGCTCGCGGCTGCTTTAGGAGTTCCTTCGCCTAAGGATGATATAGACGGCAGTATGGTGGCAATGGTATATTGGGAAGAAAAGAATGTACAACGTATCGCAACTTATTGCCAGAAAGACGTACTTACAACAGCTAATATTATCCTGCGGTTTAAAAATGCAGCATTGCTCGAAGAAGAACAGGTGATGATTGTACAATGAGTTACTTAATTAAAAAAAAGCCCCTGACATAAACAGGGGCTTTGTGATTATTGACGTTCATTTTTTTATTGTATTACCACTCTTATGGTAGTAACATTATCAGCATCCACCACTTTTACAAAATACAATCCTTTACTCAGGCCTGCCGTTTTTATCTGCAGCGTTGATTGGGTAGACGTTGTTTTATAAACGATCTTTCCATCAGTATTCAATAACTGGATCATCGCGGGCAGGCTACCGGCCTTCGCCCTGTAAAGATTGATAAAATCTTTTGCCGGGTTAGGTACTACCTGCGCTGTATGATCAGAATTGAACAAGGCTTTCCTGATATCGGAATATTCATATTTGCTATCTTTATCCACTTCTTTCAGGCGATAATAATTCACACCTCTCATTGGTGCATTATCAAAAATACCGTAGTCGGTACGGTGGCTGCTGTTTCCAGCAGCTGCAACGGTTGCAATCGTATTCCATGTTCTTCCGTCAACAGATCTTTCAACAATAAAATGGCTGCTGTTTATTTCCTGCTCGGTGCTCCAGGTGATCTTTGCACTGTTGTCTATTTTTTGTACGTCGAAGGAATTTAATTTAATGGGTAACGGGCCACCGGTAACATCATTCCTGATATACCAGATGGGTGCGGTTACAATACGGGTTGTACCGTTAGTGATATCGATGTAATAATAGCCGGTAGTATTGTTTGGTATGTTAACGTCGGTAAACTTTAAACTGCTGCCAATAGCCGAATCAATTTTTACAGGCAAAACCCCGCTGCCAGGCACACCATACATCACACGTATAATTGCACCTGCAGTAGAGGTTGTTGCATCGGTTAAAGTAACCGCGATATTCGGTGCAAACCGGTCTGATACTGCTGACCCCATGATTTTAGTGTTCAGGATAAAATCAACTTTAGTATCACAATCCTGTGTTGCATAAAAATGCATGTTCCTCATTCCGCCGATCAATGCTGTTTTAGTTAATACGGGTGCAACTATTGCCGTCCTGGAAGTGGTAGTATGGCCAAAAGTAGTATTGTGATTATCGTGATCGATTGTTGGCCCAAGATGATACCCTTTTGATAACATGGTTTGGTAGTACCATAAATAAGACATTGAAGCAGCCGGATCGCCATAAGTCGTATTGGTTGAAAAAGCAGGCCCGCTTTCAACAGCTACAGCAGTAATGGCGCTATCAGCTGCCGCATTATAAGGCACCGTGTTGCCGATACCGTTAAAATCACCTAAGTTAGGATGCGCCAGCGACGCGAAAGTATTGGTAGCCAGATTATCGTTCACCGTTTTAAATAAACCGGTGCCTCCTGTATAAACACTTTTTGGAACATATACATCATAATTGTTTGTGGCGCCCCAACCACCGGAGCCGCTTTCCCAACCCCATAAGTTATCCATTCCATCACCATAAATTACCACGTGGCCACCCCCAGAAATCACTCCCCATTCCATACCATACAATGCTAAAAAATTAGGGTGTGCGTTAGTGAAAGTTGTAGCTTGAGTTGGTCCAAGGTGATAATTGGCAATGGAATTACCGGGGTTATCAGGAGAAGAAAAATGATTGTGTTCTGAAATTCCTAAGTAATCCATGCAAAGTGCCGTCATAGCATAATTATAATCATCTGCAGGGGTATAGCCCGGGTTGTCTTTGTTCCCGTCGGAATAATCTGAATGGGAATGCAGTGTGCCAAAATAATAATTGTTGGGGAGGTCATTGGTAGTAACCACAGTACCCGTTAAAGCGGCAGCAGGTGTATATTTGGTGCCTCCTGAGCAATTTTTGTTTGCAGCAAATACAAAGTAATAATAAGTGGTGTTGGCAGTAACGCTGGTTGTTAAAAAAGTATTGTTGGCACTATTGGCAACAACAATTCCGACTCCAAAATTATCGCCGGTATTATAATCGGTATTGTCAACCGGTGTTGCAGCTAATGTGGGAGATGTACTGCTCACCACCAGGTAATCATCGGCGCCACTGGCCGCTATAAATGTTCCTGAAACCGTAGTGTTGGATGCTCTTAACACCAGCGCTGTTGGCTGTGCGGATGGTGCAACACATGGTGGTAACGGTTGCGTGGTTTGTGTTCCGCTCAGTGGTGCAACGGTATTATATGCAGGCCCGCTTATACAGCCCTGCGCATTCAAACTGAAAACAAAAAAGTTATATTGAGTATTCGGTACCAGACCAGTAGCCGTAAACGAAGTTGCGGCACTTCTTTGCACTACAACGGCGTTACCTAAAATATCACCTGCATTATACACCTGGGCGTTTACAGGGTTATTGGACAGTGATGCTGAAGTACTTGTTAACACAAGGTACTCGTTTGCGGTAGTTGCCGTAAAGGAACCCTGGATAGAATTGATACCGGTAGTACCAAAAATTAAATTGGTAGGTTGGGAAGCAGGAGCAGCACAAGGTGGTAAACCGGCAATGGTGGTAGCCGAACCAGTCAATATACCCGTGGTTTTATATAAAGGTCCCCCTGTACAAACACTGTTAACTGGAAATATAAAGAAATAATAAGTGGTAAGTGCTGTAAGGTTAGTAGCTGTAAAGGATAAGGCATTTCCGTTTGCAATAACAGTACCATCACCAAGATTGTCGCCGATATTATAGACCTGCCCGTCAACGGGGTTACCGGTGAGCGCATTGCCGGTGCTCATCACTACAAGGTAGCCATCAGCAACCGGCGTTGCAGCTGTAAAACTTCCCTGAATCGATACATCGGTTATCGTACCAAAAATTAAATTCGATGGACCCCCGGCAGGTGATACGCACGGAGTTGTTGCCACTGCGGTAACCTTTAAATTATCAATACTCATCTTGGGCCTCGAACCATTCGTTCCCCCGGTACCGTTATGATAATAGAACCTTAACCTTGCTGTTGCGCTGTTATTAAAGGAAGCGGGTAAAGGAATATTTGCTTTAGTGCCGCTGATAGGCGTATTATTAACAAAACTCAGGATATTCGTTAACTCGGTAAAAGTTACGCCATCTGTACTGGTATATACCCTTAATGAACCGGTTCTGTCATTCGCGCCTGTTCCCAGTGCATTGCTGAAAGTTTGGTAATCAAAACTCAAAGTGCCCGCGTTTACGCCGGTAAAATCCATATAGAAATCAATGGCGGAAGCACTGCTGTTATCTGTTGAACCTGTGGATAACAACAGGATAGATTGTGTAGCGGGTATGGGTGCCAGTTGGTCAGTGCCTTTTTGTATCCCTCCCGATGTACCAGGATTACCCGGTTGGAATGATAATGTGGAAGCAGTGAGTACAGTGCCTGCTGTAGCTCCACTTCCGGGGATACCCGTTGCAGGTGCGGTGGCAGTAAAAGAAAGCCCGTTAAAATGATTGGCTCCTATTCCCGTTATAAAGAAATTACTCCAGTTGGCGATATCCATAAAGGTCTCCGTATAACTTAAACCCGGCTGCGCAGCCATGGGAACCGGTAAAGTTGTGCAGGTAAAAGCCTGCTGTGTACCATAACTTGTTCCCGTGCCATTAGTAGCATAGGCTTTGTAATAATACCTTGTATTAGGTGCAAGCCCGGTAAGGTTGACAGAATAATTTCCTGCGCTTAAATTTGAAGCAATCACCGGAGTGCCCGTACCATCGGGGAACCCAGAAGTGGTGCTGTATTCAATTCCATAGGAAGATAGCGTACCGCAACCTGCTACTGTAATTGTTCCGGAAGCTGTTCCGGATGTAGCAGTTACCGCCGAACTGCCGCCTGTAGTGACTGCCGGCGTTGTATTAACTCCTGCACCTGCAGCGGCAACATCGAAACTGGTTACAGCACCACCACTTAAAACAATATTTCCATTATAGGACTGTACACTTATTGGATTAAATTTTACATAGATCACTTTTCCTGTAAAGCCAGGTGCAGTATAAGAAAAGTTCAATGTAGAAGTGTAGGGACCTCCGGCAGTTTCCGAATAGGTGAATCCATCGAGTGCGGCCAGGGAAATGTTAGATCCATCTAAACTATTTCCGTCAATGGTAAAAGAATTTGGTCCTGCAGTGATGTTGATACACACATTTCCAAAATCTGCTAACGAAGAACTTAATGTTATTGCAGGCGTTCCTGCAGCTGCCCTCGTTACGGTTACCGTGTATGTTTTTGTTGTTGTTGCATCCTGGGCGGTAACTATCGTGGTTATAACATTCGTTCCAACAGCTAGTGCTATTGCCGCTGAAGCATTTCCACTGGCAACAGCAGCGCCGTTTACAGTAATGGTAGCATTTACATCGGCAGCTGTTGGTGTAACCGTGATGGAATTAACCGCATTTGCAACAGCAGCGGTATAGCTGGTTGTACCGGCAGCAAAAACTGGAGCGAGTCCACCTGAGCTTAATGCAAGGCCTGAAAGATCCGCATTTGATGAAACAAAGGCTGCAGCAGTGATGCTGAAATTATCGATTCCGATCCCCTGTCCGTTGGTAGAACCTGCGAGACCCGTAAAAGTCCATTTTAAATAATAGTCGGCTCCATTGGCTATATTTAAACCAGTGAGGTTAACGGTTTTTGTAATGCCAACGGGCGGATTGCTGATAACGGTGTTATTTGCATCTGCAGGATAAGATTGGTCTCCTGCTGTAGCGGAGGTGGTAGGAGTTACTGTACTGCCATGAAAAAAAGTCCAGTCATATTGCCTGCTTCCCGACCTGTATTTTTCATAATCAAAGCTTAGGCTTAATGACCCTATCGCAACCCCTGTATTATTGGTTATTTTTAAAACGATCGATTTCGGCGAAGTGAAGGTACCGGTATTTAAAAAGCCCAGGGCCCTGTCTGTTGACGAAGCAGTGATACCATTGGCCCAGTTAATAGTGCCCCCGCTCGAAGAACCGGTTACAACTCCGGTTCCAGTTGACCCGTAAGCTAAAGTAGTAGCGCTGGTCCCTGTTGACCAATCCGTGCCGATTTTAAAACCGCTGGGCAGGGTAGCCGTTGCAGTGGTACCCAGTCCATCAAAATTTTGCGTGAAAGCTGTTCCGGTACTGGTTATACTTATCTGGCTAAAACTTCCAAAACCTGATAATAAAAAAAATAGGGGCAGTAAATTTTTGAGAGCACAAAATGGCTTCATAAGTAAGGTTTAATTGTATGTTAGTGTAAATCCGGCGCCAAATGTAGCTTCATATTACTTCTGAAAACTTTTTTCACTGTAAAGAATTTATTAACAATTTGACATCCTGTCAGCAAATAAAAACTGGCATTTTGTTTGACAGTGTCGCTTAAAGAATAACAAACATTCATATGCAAAAAGGAAACATAAGAGTACAGACGGAAAACATATTCCCAATTATTAAAAAATTCTTATATAGTGATCATGAGATTTTTATAAGAGAGTTAGTGAGTAACGCTATAGATGCCACCCAGAAATTAAAGACATTGTCTTCTATCGGCGAAGCGAAAGGCGATATCGGGGAACTCCGAATCGATGTGCAACTGGATACTGAAAAAAAGACACTAACTATCAGTGACAGGGGTGTTGGTATGACAGGGGAAGAAATTGACAAGTACCTGAATCAACTGGCTTTTAGCGGCGCGGAAGAATTTTTGGAAAAATATAAAGGCCAGAATGAAAATAATATTATCGGCCATTTTGGTCTGGGTTTTTATTCTGCATTTATGGTAAGTGATAAAGTAGAGGTATTCAGTAAAAGTTTCAGGGAAGGCGCTAAAGCTGTACGCTGGGAATGTGATGGCAGCCCGGAATTTACCCTCGAAGAAGTGGAAAAAGAAATCAGGGGAACAGATATTGTATTACATATTAATGAAGAAAGTAAAGAATTTTTAGATAAATACCGGGTAGAAGCGATACTGCAAAAGTTTTGCAGGTTTTTACCTGTCCCCATATATTTTAAAGACGTCAATGAAAAATCTCAAGATTTAAAGGAAGGAGAAACTGCCCCGGAAGAAAAATCTATCAATAACCCCACACCGGCGTGGACAAAAAAACCTTCAGAATTAACCGATGAGGACTACATCAATTTTTATAAAGAACTTTATCCTTACGGCGAAGCGCCATTGTTTTGGATTCATTTGAATGTGGACTATCCTTTTAACCTTACGGGTATCCTGTATTTTCCCAAGATCAAGCAGAGTTATGAAATTCAAAAAGACAAGATACAGTTATACAGTAACCAGGTATTTGTAACGGACGAAGTAAAAGAGATCGTACCGGAATTTTTAATGCTGATGCATGGTGTGATCGACAGCCCGGATATACCGCTTAACGTTAGCCGCAGTTATTTACAGGGTGACCAGAACGTAAAAAGGATCAGCAGCCATATCACTAAAAAAGTAGCGGATAAATTAGAAGAGATATTCAGGAGCGACAGAAAACAGTTTGAAGAAAAATGGGAAAGTCTTGGTTTATTTGTTAAGTATGGTATGATGACTGACGATAAGTTTTTAGACAAGGCCAACAAATTTCATATCATGCAGGATGCTGTTGACAATGCCTTTTACACTTTGGAAGAATACAGGCTTGCCACAGAAGCCCAGCAGAAAAATAAAGAGGGTAACCTTGTGATTTTGTATACTACTAACCCTGTGCAGCAGGATGCTTATATTCAACAGGCAGTATCAAAAGGATACAAAGTAGTGAAAATGGAAACCATCATCGACAATGGCTTTATACAGCAAATGGAAATGAAATGGGACAAAGTACAATTTGTGAGGGTAGACAGTGACATAACTGATAATTTAATAGATAAGCAGGAGGGAGGAGAAACCGTTTTAAGTAAAGATGATGAAGCAAAGCTGAAAGCATTATTTGCTGTTAAGATTCCTGAACTGAATGTAACAGTAGAAATAAAGGGGTTGAGTAATGATACGCCACCAGTAGTGGCAACAAGGCCCGAATTCATGCGCCGCATGAAAGACATGGCAGCCATGCAGGGCGGTGGAGGCATGGGTGCATTTTATGCGAATATGCCTGATGAAGTTACGTTGACAGTAAATGGTAATCACCCGGTGTATAAAAATATTTTAGGGTCAGAAGCAAAAGAAAAACAGGAAAAACTGGTGCATAACCTGGCTGACCTCGCATTGCTTTCACAGGGATTACTTAAAGGAAATAGTCTGACCAATTTTATAAACAGGAGCGTGGAGTTGATGGGTCAGAATTAGAACAAAAAAATTATATTTTAAGAAGAAGGATTGCAGTTACGCAATCCTTCTTTTATTTTATTTCAAGTATCACTGCTTCCAGGTATTTCATTTTTTGGGTATGATATATTTCCTTAAAGCCAACTTCTAACAGTTCCTGTTTATACAATGGGTTTACATATACAAGTGTAATAGTTCTTGGGTTGATCTCGAAGCTTTCCAGTATATTTTCGGCTACTGCGTTCATAATGATCTCATCAAATGGGTTGAACATAAAGATATGATCCACGTCGGTGGGGATCTTAAAATAAAAAGCATCGTTATTGATCAGTTGGTATTGCAGCCCGTTAAAATCCTTTTTGGTTATGGCAAGATTTTCGCCTGCTGCTGCGCAAAATTCCTGTGAAAAATCGATGCCCGTTAATTTATTAAAACCTTTATGGGCCGCAACGCATAGTGCCCTCCCTTTGCCACAGCCTATATCCAGGAAATGGCTGTTACCTTTAATATCGAGTTGTTGAAAGATTGTATCCAGCAGGTCATAACTTACCGGCATGTAAATGGTGGAGTGGTCAGTTTCAATACCTTTTTTTTCGAGGGATTGCAATTCGTCTGCACCTGTACTGTCGATACCGTATTTTTTTTCACCTTTTATTTCCTGCGATAAAATATAAAGCGCAATTTTTATATTCCAGTTAAAGGCTAAGTAAAAAAAATATTTTATATAAGAAAATAATTTTCTCATTCGGATAGTCTTATATCAATGACCTTTAATTGCAGGGTGGTGGCCCCGTTCCATTCGTTCTCATCGATAGTGAAGACCACATCAATTGGTTTCTGTAGTTGCATTAACAAAAATTTTTCTGCCATATTAAAACCAATACCGGTTAACGTAAAATTATCCTGTTTTATCACAAAGCGGATATGGAGTTCTTTTACAATTTTGGAGTAACCGGTATCACAAACATTTTTTGCAACAAAAACAGGCCGCATATTTTCGGGCCCGAAAGGTTCCATCTGGCAGAGAATGCTGTAAAATGAATTGGTGATTTCCTTAAATGTTATCGGTGTGTCAATGATAATTTCGGGTATCAGCAGGTGTTCTTCTATTGTTGCCGAAACCACGGACTCAAATTTATTTGCAAATGCTTGAACATTTTGTGGTAACAAAGACATGCCGGCAGCGGCAAAATGACCGCCATAACCCAGCAAATATTCCCTGCAGGCGTGTATTGCTTCATATAAATTAAAGCCCGGAACGCTGCGGGCACTTCCTGCTACTATATCGCCACTTTTAGTAAGTACCACCGTAGGGCGGTAATATTTTTCGATCATACGGCTGGCAACAATACCCACTACGCCTTTATGCCAGTGGTCTTTAAAAACAACAGTTGTTTTTTTATTGATCAGTGTTTCATCCCCATCGATCAAGGCAAGCGCTTCTGCTGTAATACTGCTGTCTGCTTCTTTTCTGTCGCTGTTATCACTATGCAGCAATTCAGCAAAACTGAGTGCAGTTTCGTAATCAGGCTCAATAAAAAGCTGCACTGCTTTTCGTGCATCGTCCATCCTGCCTGCTGCATTTACCCTTGGTGCAATTACAAATACCACGTTGTTGATGGATAATTTTTTTTGAATACCACCCAAAAGAATAAGCGCTTTTAACCCGGGGTTTGGATTGCTGTTAATTTTTTCAAGCCCGTAAAAAGCCATCACCCTGTTTTCTCCAGTCATTGGCACAATGTCGGCAGCGATAGCAGTAGCCACGAGGTCAAGGTAACAGAAATAGTGCTCTTCTTCAATATTGAAATGCTGGGCCAGCGCAGTGATCAATTTAAAGCCAACGCCGCAGCCGCATAATTCTTTGTAAGGATAACCGCAATCTTTTTGCTTTGGGTTAAGAATGGCAACAGCATCGGGTATTTTTTCGTCGGGTAAGTGATGGTCGCAAATGATAAAATCAATTCCCAGTTTTTTTGCGTAATCAACCAGGTCAGCAGATTTAATACCGCAATCCAATGAAATGATCAAACTAAAATCGTTATCCTTCGCAAAATCAATACCCATCTGGCTTACGCCATATCCTTCTCTGTAACGGTGGGGAATGTAAAATTCCAGGAATGATTCGCCATAAATTTTACACAGAAACTGGTACATGCAGGCTACACTGGTAGTACCATCAACATCATAATCGCCAAACACCAATATCTTTTCTTTTTTTTCAAAAGCAGCAACGACCCTGTTCACTGCATTATGCATATCCTTCATCAGCCATGGATCATGCAGTTCCGTTAATTGAGGGCGGAAATAATGTTTTGCATTCTCAAAAGAATCAATTTCCCTGGTAACCAGAATGGCACAAATGGCGCGGTTAATTTTAAGGGTTTGCTGTAACGCCGTCACTTTAGTTTCATCAGCCTGCAATATCTTCCAGCGTTTTTCCATGGGGATCAATATTTTCTGTCGGTAGTATACCGTACCAGCTGCTCTAATGCTTTTCTTATTTCACCATCTTCAAATTCGTACAATATTTTCAAAGCCTCGTCCCTGTATTGATGCATCTTTTCTTCAGCGTAAGTTATACCTCCCGCCAGTTCCACAGCGTCAATGACCAACTTCACCTTTTTGGGATCTTTATTTTCATTTTTAATTATATAGATCAATTCCCTCCTTTTTTTTGAATCGATCTTATTTAGGGTATAGATGAGCGGTAGCGTTAGTTTTTTTTCTTTAATATCATTGCCGGTAGGTTTGCCGATATCTGCTTTTCCATAATCAAAAAGATCATCTTTTATTTGAAACGCAATTCCTGCCTTCTCTCCAAAAGATTTCATTTTGGCCGTAATGGTTGCATCCTTGGTAGTACTATATGCGCCTACAGCACAGGCAGAAGAAAGTAAAGAGGCTGTTTTACTCCGAATGATCTCGAAATAAATTTCTTCCTTTAAATTAAGTTTTCTCGACTTTTCAATTTGTAATAACTCGCCCTCGCTCATTTGCTGCACGGCATCTGAAAGTATATGCAAATGCTCAAAATCATTATGGGAGGTTGATAGTAAAAGGCCTTTCGAAAGCAGGTAATCTCCTACCAAAACGGCTATTTTGTTTTTCCAGATGGCATTGATTGAAAAAAAGCCCCTTCTTTCCAGGGATTCATCCACTACGTCGTCGTGTACCAATGTAGCTGTGTGCAACAATTCCACTAGTGCTGCAGCCCGGTAAGTACTTTCATTAACAGTACCATTAAGTTTGGCACTTAAAAAAACAAACATCGGCCTTAATTGCTTGCCTTTACGCTTAATGATATATTTCATTATTCTGTCCAGCAGCGGCGTATTACTCTTTACAGCACCGGCAAATTTCCTTTCAAAAGTATTCAGCTCTTCTCCAATGATGTCAGTTACAAATTTCATATAAAATGAAGCAATATAAGCTACTAAAAACCCTTTTCAAATTATTTTATATATTTAAAAGAATAAAATAATCTAAAAATAATTATTCGGGTACCTAGAAATACTTTAACTTTATTGCAACGAATTGTCTGAATATGACGTCTTTAACTATTTAAATACAATATTTTATGTGCAGTTCGTAACCAAAATTAAGTATTAAAAAATTTGGTTTATAACTCTCATTTGATATTTTTGCAGTAAAATCAACTCGTACACATTTAGAAATTTTATTAATTATTAAGTTATGACAAGCAAAAAGTACAAAATTTTATTAGGCGCTTTAATGTTTCTCACTTTGGGTGCATTTGCCCAGGTTGGTGGAAGCGGTAGCGTTTACGATTCCTCGGTTATTCCTGCTAAAAGGATGCCACAGCAAAACGAATTCTGGAACAATTCTTATAATTTTCCAGCCAAACCGCGTAATCAATGGGAAGTAGGCGTATCTACAGGCATTTTTACGGTAAGTGGTGACGTAACAGCAAAAGCTTTCACAGCTCCTAATTTTGGGATACACGTGAGAAAGGCTTTTGGTTACATCTTTTCTTTGAGGTTGCAGTACATAAATACTGTTGGTAAAGGCCAAAGCTGGCTCGCTTCAAACAATTTTGGCAAGAATCCAGCCTGGAACAGAAATCTTCCAGCAGGTAAACGCTACTTTTCTCCGGAAAGATCAAATGCTGGTGTAATCAGTTATACAGATCGTTCTGGAAACAGTTCAGCAACCCTGGATAACGTATTTTACAATTACAAAACCAAGGTGCAGGATTTAGGCCTTCAGGGTATTTTTACAGTGAATAATATCCGTTTCCACAAACAAAAAACCGGAATGGTGCTTTATGGCGGCGGCGGTTTGGGAGTGACCTTGTACAATACTTTTGTTAATGCATTGGATGGAAATGGAAATCCATATAGAGCATTATTTAACGGTATAACTGGTGTTGCATACAAAGACCGTAAAGATGTGCTCAAGAAATTAAAGGATGGTATGGATAAAACCTACGAAACACCTGCAGAGAACCAGGGTCCACGCCGTGCGAAAATGGGTAAGAACACTATGAGGCCTTCAGGTACTGTATTAGCTGGTGTTGCATTTAAATTAGGTAAAAGAGTTAACCTGGCTATTGAAGACAGGATGACATTTACAAAAGATGATTTGCTTGACGGCCAGCAATGGCAGGAGCAAGCCTGGGGCGATGCATCAACTACGGGAGATTTTGACTCTTATAACTATGCTTCAATTGGTTTAAATTTCAATTTGGGTGCTAAAGCTGTAGAACCATTATGGTGGCAGAATCCATTAGATTATGCTTATGATGAGTTAATGAACCACAGGCACGTTAAAATTCCAAAAATGGAATGTCCTGATGCCGATGGTGATGGTGTTTGCGATCATTTAGATAGAGAACCTAACACTCCAGCTGGCTGCCCGGTTAACACTCACGGTGTTACTGCTGATACTGATGGTGATGGTGTTCCTGATTGTAAAGATAAAGAGCTGATCACACCTACCGCTTGTCAACCGGTTGATGCTGATGGAGTGGGTAAATGCCCAGATCCTGAATGCTGCAAAAATCCGCGTATGGATTCTTCAGCGATGCATTGTCCTTCTGATTACCCAAGTCTTTCCTTTAAAAACAGCAGTGCAGCGTTAAGTGCTGATGCGAAAGCCATGTTGGCGACTTGTGCTGCTAAATTAAAAGGAAGCCCGACCTGCAGCATTACAGTTACAGGATATCCTGAAACATCTAAAGCTTCCCAGGCTAATTGCCAGAAGAGGGTAGATGCTATCAAGAATTACCTTGTTGAAAAAGAAGGTATCAGTGCTGACAGAATCACTACTAATTGTGAAGTTGGTGGCGGCGACAAGAATACAGTTGATATAAAATCTAATTAATATAGATTTTCAAACTTTTCACTTTTTGCTCAATGATAGCCCTTCCGGTTTCGGGAGGGCTTTTTTTTAAAGCGAAGCAGGATAAGTTATTCGAGCACTATTGTGGGCTGGGCCTTCATTATCTGCGGTACAATATTTGGGATTATTTGCCTATTTATCAAAGTCTTAACTACCATTTTTTGGTCGATTCTTGATTTACTGGCATTTTTGAGTAATTTCCATTAATTTTGCATTCCTTTATATGAGAGTAACAAAGATTGTATTGACCGGCCTTATTTTATTGATAGTTGCAGTATCCTGTAATAATAAATACAATAAAGTCTATAAGAGTAAAGATTATGAGTATAAGCTCAAAATGGCCGATGAATTTTATGCAAAAAAAAAATACAAAGTAGCACAACAGTTATATGAAGAATTATTTCCTGTTTTTAAAGGGACAGTAAAATTTGAGGAATTGTATTATAAAGACGCGTTTTGCTTCTATTATATGAAGGATTACCTGCAGGCTCAGGCTTTATTTAAAGGGTTTTTAGAAGTATTTCCCAATAGTCCAAAAGCAGAAGAGGTAGATTTTTTGCATGCTTATTGTTTTTATAAACAATCACCAAAGCTGGAATTAGAGCAGGTGAATACCACCAAGGCTATAGGCATGATGCAAACCTTTATTAATACCCATCCGGGATCGGAGCGCAATAAAGAGGCAACTGATATCATCGATAAATGCAGGCTAAAAATGGAACAGAAAGAGTATCGTTCTGCGGAGCTGTATTTTAATCTTAGTCAATATAGAGCAGCAGCCATAGCTTTTACTAACTTAATGAATAACTATCCTGAGTCTCAAAAAGGCGAGGAATATAAATTGAAAGTGGTAAAAGCCTATTATAGATTTGCAAAGCTGAGTTTTGAAGAAAAGCAAATTGAGCGTTATGAAAAGGTGATCAGTGAATACCAGGATTTTGCAGACCGCTACCCCGACAGCAAATTATTAAAAGAAGCAGAAAGCTATAGTAACTTAAGTCAAAATCACATTAAAGCAATAAAAAATGAGCAAACTACGTCGTCAGTTAAGCGGTAATACCAGCAGTTCGGTAGAACCTAAAAGTTTATTTGATATAAAACAAAAAACAGGCAATGTTTATGAATCTATTGCCATAATTGCAAAACGTGCCAACCAGATCAACATCACTGTTAAAGAAGAATTACATAACAAACTGGAAGAGTTTGCGAGTCATACCGACAGCCTGGAAGAAATTCATGAAAATAAAGAACAGATCGAAATTTCCAAAGCTTATGAACGCATGCCTAACCCCGCTTTGTTGGCAACAACGGAATTTATGGAAGATAAGGTGTACTTCCGCAGGAACGATGAAGACCTATTTAGTTAAGAAGGTAAATAATTAGCAATATTATTAACAGAAGAAGTTATAATTTTATCCCGTTCCGCCTTAAGCGGGACGGGATTTTTTATGTTAGAGGGAAAGAAAATAATATTAGGGGTAACTGGTAGTATTGCTGCCTATAAAGCAGCAACGCTCGTGAGGTTACTGGTAAAAGCTGGGGCTGAAGTTAAAGTCATTTTGACAGCGGCTGCCAAAGATTTTGTTACGCCACTTTCACTATCGACGCTTTCTAAAAACGAAGTGCTTGCTGATATTGCAGATAATGATACCTGGGCCAACCACGTAATGCTGGGCCGCTGGGCAGATATTATGCTGGTAGCGCCCTTAAGCTGCAATACTTTGGCTAAAATGGCAAACGGTTTATGCGATAATTTACTGATGGCAGTTTATCTGTCTGCTACATGCCCAGTAGTAATTGCTCCGGCTATGGATGAAGATATGTGGCACCATAACACAACGAAGGAGAATCTTAAAAAACTTGCTTCCTTTAATAACTACATTATTCCTGTTGAAAAAGGAGAGCTTGCAAGCGGTTTGATTGGAGAAGGCAGAATGGCCGAACCCGAAAACATAGTACACTGGCTTGAAAATTTTTTTTTGAACAAACTGGTGCTGAAAGATAAAAAGGTTTTAGTAACAGCAGGCCCCACGTATGAAGCTATCGATCCTGTTCGTTTTATCGGCAATCATTCATCCGGGAAAATGGGGATTGCTATTGCCATAGAAATGCAGCAACGGGGCGCTGATGTAACACTGGTGTTAGGGCCCTCCGGTATTGCCGTTCCTTCAAACATCGCCGTGATAAAAGTAAGGTCGGCAAATGAAATGTATGAGGCCTGTTTAAAAATTTTTGAGTATAGTGATATTGCTGTTATGAGTGCAGCGGTAGCAGATTATACACCGGTAAATACAGCAACTGAAAAGATTAAAAAAAATGACGGCAGCTTTAATATTGAACTCACTAAAACTAAAGACATTTTACAATCGCTTGGGAAAATAAAAAAAAATGGGCAGTTCGTTACCGGCTTCGCTTTAGAAACCAATAACGAAAAAGAATATGCTTTAAAAAAACTGCAAGCAAAAAATGCTGATATGATCGTTTTGAATTCCCTTAACGATAATGGCGCGGGGTTTGGCCACGATACCAACAAAATAACTATTTTTGACAGGCTGGGAAATGAATATAATTTTGACATGAAATCAAAAAAGGAAGTTGCAAAAGATATTGTAAACACGATTATTAAATTACTCCATGCGTAAACTATTTTTTTTGTTACTCTTTGTAGTGGCTGTCCATATTTCGAAGGCACAGGAGCTTAAGGCTACAATATCAATAGTAAGCAGCCAGGTGGGTACTTCTGTAAATCCTGGTGTGTTCCGCACACTGCAAACAGCGTTGAACAATTTTATCAATAACCGTAAATGGACAACAGATAATTTTTTGCCGAATGAAAAAATAGATTGCAATTTCCTGCTCAACCTGGAACCTACTTCCGAAACAAATGTTTATAATGCCAGCCTTACTATACAGGCGGCAAGGCCAATTTTTAATACTTCTTATCTTTCTCCAATAATTAATTTCAGGGATGAAAGTGTAAGCTTTAAATATGTAGAATTTCAGCAGCTGGATTTCAATGAAAACCGCGTATCCGGATCTGATGCACAGGTATCTAACCTGACTGCCGTATTCGCCTATTATGTTTATATGATCCTTGCTTTTGATTACGATTCTTTTTCGCAGCATGGCGGCGATCTCTACTTTCAAAAAGCACAGAATATTGTTAACAATGCGCCCGATGGGCGCGGCATATCCGGGTGGAAAGCTTTTGACGGAGTACGTAACCGTTATTGGTTAGTTGAAAATATGTTGAACAACCGTTATACCATAATACATGATGTGTACTATAATTATTATCGCCTGGGGATGGATAAATTTTACGAAGATGAAAATGCGGCAAGAGCAGAAGTAATGAATGTATTGAACCTGCTGAATAATTTTAATACAGAGAACCCCAATAAAATGATCAACCAATTCTTTTTCCAGGGTAAATCAACAGAGTTGATAAAACTTTTTTCAAAGGCACCACAACAGGATAAAGCAAGAGCATCTGAAATGTTACAGCAAATGGATGTTACCAATGCCAATAAATATAAAGACGAGCTGAAATGACGGGGAAAAGATTTGCATTGATCTGCACTATTTTTTTATTTTCCTGCGGTAATAAACAGGCAATCCCTCCGGGTATATTAAATCCGGCTGCAATGCAAAAAGTAATGTGGGACGTGCTGCGTGCTGATGCTTTTACATTTGATTTTATAAAAAGAGATGCTGCAAAAAAACCTGAAGCTGAAAATGTTTTATTACAGCAACAGATATTTGCAACACACAAAATTTCCAAAGAAGAGTTTTACAAAAGTTACGAATATTATAAGTCGCACCCCGACCTGATGCAACCGATGCTGGATAGTATGATCAACAAAGCAACAAGAGAGAAATTGATCAATACCAAAGGTACCCGGCCAATCATAAAAGCAGAATGATATGAATAAAGTTTATAAAAATGCCGCTGAAGCGATTGAGGGAATCACGGACGGTGCCACTATTATGCTTGGAGGTTTTGGTTTATGCGGCATTCCGGAAAATTGTATCGCCGCTTTAGTAGAAAAAAAAATTAAACAGCTCACCTGCATTTCTAACAACGCAGGCGTTGATGATTTTGGAATAGGCCTGATGTTGAAACAAAAACAGGTAAAAAAAATGATCTCTTCTTATGTTGGGGAAAATGCGGAATTCGAGCGGCAATTATTAAGCGGTGAACTGGAAGTAGAATTAATACCACAGGGAACATTGGCAACAAGATGTATGGCCGCGGGCTATGGTATGCCTGCTATTTTTACACCAGCTGGTGTAGGAACTGAAGTGGCAGAAGGAAAAGAAGCCAGAATTTTCAATGGAAAAGAATATCTGATGGAGTATGCCTTTGATGCGGATTTTGCGATCGTAAAAGCCTGGAAGGGAGATACGGCTGGTAACTTAATTTTTGCAGCAACCGCAAGGAATTTTAATCCCCTAATGGCAATGGCAGGAAAAATTACTATTGCTGAAGTGGAAGAATTAGTGCCAGCAGGCGAGTTGGATGCTAACCATATTCATACCCCAGGCATTTATGTGCACCGGATTTTTAAAGGTGCAAATTATGAAAAGAGAATAGAGCAAAGAACAGTAAGAACCCCTTCGGCCCCTTAAGGGAGCTGGCAACAGGCAACTGTAAATACAGCAATTTCATGTAGTAACAGGTGAGCGGTAGGTTAAAATAATTATACACTTTAAATTGAAGTTCTCATTTAGGGAATAGGCATATGGCATTAACAAAAGAACAAATAGCACAACGAATAGCACAGGAGCTTAAAGACGGTTACTATGTAAACCTCGGTATTGGTATCCCCACATTAGTAGCTAATTATATTCCTGCAGGCATACATGTGGTATTGCAAAGTGAAAATGGGTTACTCGGCATGGGGCCTTTTCCCATCGCGGGATCAGAAAGCCCGGACCTTATCAATGCAGGTAAACAGACGATCACCACAATTCCAGGCTCCGCATTTTTTGATAGTGCTTTGAGTTTTGGAATGATACGTGCAGGTAAAGTTGATTTGACCGTTTTGGGTGCAATGGAAGTAAGCGAAAAGGGTGATATTGCCAATTGGAAAATACCCGGAAAAATGGTAAAAGGAATGGGAGGTGCCATGGACCTGGTAGCCAGCGCAAAAAATATTATTGTGGCCATGATGCATACCAATCCAAAGGGCGAAAGTAAATTATTACCCCAATGCAGTCTACCGCTAACGGGTAAATGCTGTGTAAAGAAAATTGTAACAGAGATAGCTGTTGTGGAAGTTACGGCTCATGGTTTTAAATTACTGGAAAGGGCACCGGGCGTTTCAGTAGACGAAATTATAGCTAAAACTGCAGGTAAATTAATTGTGGAAGGAGAAATTCCAGAAATGATTTTATAAAAAAAATCCCCCTGATCACTCAGGGGGTTGTGCTGGCATGCAATCCTGGTTTGTGTTGGCATTATACTCTTGGTGCCGCGGCTAAAATTTCTTCTGTGGCGCCGCTGGCATATTTTTCAAAATTCTTAATAAATTCTGCGGCAAGTTGTCTTGCCTTATTATCAAACGCTTCTGGAGTGGGCCAGGTATTTCTTGCACTTAATATTTCTGAAGGCACATTAGGGCAGGTTTTTGGAATGGCTAATTTAAACCATGGCGTAGTATCATATTCCACATTATCTAATTGCCCTTCAAGCACAGCAGTTATCATGGCCCGTGTATAGCCGAGTTTCATTCTTTTACCTATGCCATAAGGGCCTCCACTCCAACCTGTATTTACAAGCCATATTTTTACATTATGCTCTTTCATTTTTTTACCCAGCATTGCTGCATATTGTGCCGGATGTAAGGGTAAAAATGGTGCACCAAAGCAGGCGCTGAAAGTTGATTTTGGCTCGGTAACGCCAGCCTCTGTTCCTGCTACCTTTGCCGTGTAGCCACTGATGAACTGGTACATGGCCTGCCCCGGCGTTAACCTGCTTATTGGTGGTAATACGCCATAAGCATCACAGGTTAAAAAGAAAATATTCCTGGGTATTTTTCCAATAGACGGTTCCAAAGCATTACTGATAAAATCCAACGGATAACTAACCCTTGTATTTTCGGTGATCTTTTTACTGCTGAAATCGATCTTATTGGTACCATTAATAAAGGTCACATTTTCTACCAACGCACCGGGCCTTATCGCATTATAGATTTCCGGTTCTTTTTCTTCACTCAGGTCAATGGTTTTGGCATAACAGCCACCTTCAAAATTAAATACCCCTTCATTCGTCCAGCCGTGTTCATCATCCCCGATCAAAAAGCGGTTTGGATCAGCACTAAGCGTTGTTTTTCCGGTGCCGCTCAATCCAAAAAATATTGCTGTGTCGCCGTTCTTACCCATATTGGCGCTGCAATGCATACTTAATACATTGGCACGTTGCGGCAATACATAATTAAGCATTGTAAAAATACCTTTCTTCATTTCACCTGTATAGCCGGAGCCTCCAATTAAAATAGTTTTATGTGTAAAGCTTAAAATGGAAAAATTTTCAGCACGGGTTCCGTCTTCGGCCGGGTTAGCTTTAAAACCAGGAGCCTGTATGATATGCCATTGAGGAGAAAAATCTTCCAGTTCTTTCTCTTCAGGGCGTATGAACATGTTGTAACAAAATAAATTGCTCCACGGGTTTTCGTTGAGCACCCTTAGGCTAAGACGGTAATTTTTGTCAGCACAGGCATAGCAATCACGAACCCAGATCTCTTTCTGGCCCAAATACTTCAGCATCTTATCTTTCAGTTGCAGAAAATATTTTTCGTCAATAGGAATATTAAAATCATTCCAGTGAACGGTGTTTTCAGTAAGCGCATCTTTCACTGTGAATTTATCCTTGGGGCTGCGACCGGTAAACTTACCGGTGTTGATCACTAAAGCTCCGGTGTCGTTTAAAACACCTTCGCCGCGTTGTATGGTCTGTTCTGATAATTCTTCGGGGGTTAATTGGTAGTGAATATCACTTGAAAGTTTTAAGCCTAAATTCACTAACGCGTTTTTAGGCAGTGCAATCATCGTTGGTACTGACATGGCAAGAAATTTTTTGGTTTAGTTTTTTATATGCATTCGTTGCTACAAAGTTATACTTTGCCGTTTTGAGGGCCGGGAAAGCTAAATGAACGGTATAAAATTATTGTATGCAATCGTTTGCATAATCTTAAATAATGCGCTCTTTATTGAATATATTCAAATATTGAAACGAAATACTTGAATGCATTGAATATTTTTTAATCTGCCTCAAAAAAAACCAGGTAAATAACAGGGTATTTATTGAATGCTGTAAAAAAGCAACCAGGCACATCTTAAAAATATTATTTACAATAATTTAATGGTAAAAATGGGTGTTCGGGGGTAAGGATAAGGGCAATTTTGCAATTTCTCTGGCAATTATCAAAAATGTATATTGCACTATAAATGTAAAATGCATGAAATACCTTCCCCTCAACCCGGCAATATTTATTGAAAACCGTAAAAGGTTTGTAAACAGGATGGAAAAGAACGCTATCGCTATTTTTAATAGTAATGATGAATTACCTGTTAATGGCGATGCCCTGTATAGATTTAAGCAAAATAGTGATTTGTTCTGGCTCACCGGTATCGAACAGGAAGATACCATGCTGGTATTATACCCCGGTAACCCCGACCCTAAATACAGGGAAGTATTGGTATTGGTTCGCCCTAACGCCTTAAAAGAAAAATGGGATGGCCACAGGTTGAGGGCTGATGAAGCTACGGCTATATCAGGTATCACCACTATTACCTGGCTGGATACGCTGGATGGAATATTGCAACCCTGGATACACTGGGCAGATACCATTTACCTGAATACAAACGAAAATGACCGTAAGGCCAATTTAGTTCCCGTAAGAGATTACCGTTTTGTAAAAGAAATGAAGCGCCGTTATCCTTTGCATAATTATAAGCGCAGTGCACAACTAACCAAAGAACTTAGGGGAATAAAAACTGCTTTGGAAGTAGACGTCATTCAAAAAGCCATTGACATTACTGATACAACGTTTCGCCATTTATTACATTTCGTTAAACCCGGCGTAATGGAATATGAAATTGAGGCGGAGATCTATCACCAATTCTTAAAACAAAGGGCCACGGGGCCGGCTTATGGTTCTATATTAGCCAGCGGCGACAGGGCAAGAACTTTGCATTATGTAGAGAATAGCCGGGAATGTAAAGATGGCGAATTGATCTTGATGGATTTTGGCGCCGAGTATGGAAATTATTGTGCCGATCTTACCCGCACAATCCCGGTTAACGGAAAATTCGGGCGCAGGCAGAAGACAGTATATAATGCCTGTTTACATTTACACCATTATGCTGCCAGTATTTTAAAACCCGGCATCAACATCATTGATTATACAGATAAAGTGGGTGAAGAAGCCACCCAGGTATTTTTAAAGATCGGGTTAATTCGTAAAAGCGAAGTAAAGAACGAAGATCCCGAAAACAGGGCTTACAGGAAATACCTGTACCATGGCATTTCTCATCACCTTGGTATTGACGTGCATGACCTCGGCACAAGGACCGAGCCTATAAAAGCCGGGATGTTGTTTACCATTGAACCCGGCATTTATATAGAGGAAGAACAAATGGGCGTACGGATAGAAAATAATTTCTGGATAACAAAGAATGGCAATAAAGACCTGATGAAAAATATACCGGTAACTGTTGAAGAGATCGAGGCGTTAATGAAGAAGTAGGGTTGACCATGGACAACAGACGGCTGACAATGGACAATAAAGTTACGTGCCATTAACCTTAGCTAATGATAAAGCCTATTATTCGTTATAAAATAGGTTGCTATGGCTTTTAAAATTGAGAGATTTAGACGTTTGGAAATTAACTATTGATTTTGCAGATGATGTTCAAAATTTGACCCGGAATTTTTCCAAAAAAAGAAAATTTTTCGCTTACATCGCAAATGAAGAGAGCAGCTGACCCTGTTTCATTAAATATTGCGGAAGGATCAACTGGTCAATCAGATCCTGAGCAAGGAAGATTTTTAGGATATGCACAACGCTCAACTTTGGAAGTCGTTAATTGTCTTTATCTTGCTATACGAAGGAAGTATATTGAACAACAGGAATTTGATAAATACTATTCAGCATCAGAAAAGCTGGTCATCAAAATCCAAGCTTTTAAAAGTTATTTAAAAAATAAAACATAATCACCGTCGTCAGTCGTCTGTTGTCTGTGGTCTCTTCACAATGAAACAAATCCCCAACATCTTTACACTACTCAATTTATTTTTTGGCTGTATTGCGATAGTCTTTGCGTTGCAGAATACAATCGATATAAAATACACAGCCGAAGGAGGACAGTATTTAAAACTCACGGAAAATATTTTCTTAGCTTCTTTGTGTATTGGTATTGCGGCAGTGATCGATTTTTTAGATGGGTTTGTAGCAAGGCTTTTAAAAGCTTCTTCAGAAATGGGAAAGCAATTGGATTCGTTGGCAGATGTAGTAAGTTTTGGCGCGGCACCGGGTATTATTTTATACCAGTTTTTACGAATGAGTTTTATTAAAGAAAATGAAGGATTAGAAGCATCTATGCTTTGGCTTTTGCCGGCGTTTATTTTTAGTTGTGCCGGTGCTTACCGCCTTGCCAGGTTTAATTTAGATACCAGCCAAAGTTTCGGTTTTAAAGGTGTTCCTATACCAGCTGCAGGATTGTTGGTTGCTTCGCTGCCATTGATTTATTGGAATGTGCAAAGCGACAACATTTACAATATACTGCTGAATAAATGGTTCTTATATGGCCTCATATTAATATTAAGCTGGTTAATGGTTTCTACTTTGCCATTGATGGCTTTGAAGTTTAATGATTTTACCATAAAAAATAACCTGCCTAAAATAATCTTACTGGTTATTGCTCTTGTTGCGGCATTTCTTTTACAATGGCTTGCCGGTCCGGTTGTATTCATTGCTTACATTATTTTATCTTTGTTGTACAAACCAAAACAATCATGACTTACACAGTACAGGTTAAAGTAATGCCGCTAAAAGATTTGTTGGATCCCCAGGGAAAAGCAGTAATGGGTGGCTTACAGAATTTAGGCATAAAGAACGTAGCCGATGTTAGGATCGGCAAACATATCGACCTGCAGGTTGAAGCAAACTCTAAGGCAGATGCCCTTGCTTCGGCAGAGGAAGCAGCAAAAAAATTACTGGCAAATCCCGTGATGGAATATTTTGAACTTACAGTGCTTTAATAATTGATAATTTTAAAACGGGTAATGGTTAATGTCTTTGATTCAGGGAGTATTCAATTATTGAATATTATTCAAATAGAAAAAATTATCCGTTATCCATTTTGCAATTATTCATTATAACTTATGCTATTCATCATCCCCACCCCGATAGGCAACCTCGCTGATTTTACTTTCAGGGCTGTGGAGGTATTAAAATCAGTTGACCTGATCCTGGCAGAAGATACCAGAACATCTTCAGTTTTGTTATCGCATTACCAAATACAAAAACCTATTTCTCCTTACCATCAGCACAATGAGCACAAGATCGTTGTGCATTTAACAGAGCAGATGGCAGCAGGAAAGACCATTGCATTGCTTACCGACGCCGGTACACCTGGTATCAGTGACCCGGCGTTTTTGCTGGTACGGGAATGCGTGAAGAATGATATCAGGGTAGAATGCTTACCCGGGGCTACAGCTTTTGTGCCCGCACTGGTTAATAGTGGGTTGCCGATTAATAACTTTTGTTTTGAAGGTTTCCTCCCCTTAAAAAAAGGCCGGCAAACGATGATGAAAAAATTAGCCGAAGAAGAAAGAACGATGGTGTTTTATGAAAGCCCCATACGCCTGGTAAAAACATTGAACGAATTCATACAATACTTGGGTGCCCAGCGCCAATGCTGTGTAAGCCGTGAACTCACCAAAAAATTCGAAGAAAATAAAAGAGGTAGTTTGCAGGAAGTACATGATTATTTTAATACGAAAGCTGTAAAAGGAGAGATCGTGATAGTGGTACAGGGAAAAAATTAACCCTGGGTTTTTGATAAATAAACCTGCAGCAGGAACTCCACCGGATTATCACTATTTCGTAGTGGCTGCAATCCCCTGTAAAAAAATTGCTTTCTGTTATTTTCCGTAATTATTAAATAAAAAAATACCAGTTTAAGGCATTGAAAAATTAATTTTAGTTTTATAATCTTATTTTTCATTTAACAAAATTCATCCTGGCGGGCGCTTCAATAACAGTTTAAAGAATCCGGATTGATATTTTTTTCTTCCCATAGCTCCATACCATTTACAGCGTGATTAGCTGGTCGTCCTGCAGCAGATAAAAAGGAATAATACTACTCATTTATTGGATGAAACCTGTTGCCATACCCGCTTTGAGGTATTGCATTTCTTCAAAATTATAAATAGATTTAGCATTTATAATCTTTAAATTTTATACTATGTTATCCAAACACATTGCTCTGGTAAGCAAAACAAACAAAATAAAAAGCGGCGAATTGCAGCAGGTTGCTGCCGCATTACAAAAACAGGCTACGCGTGACCTTGGGCCCATCTGGGGTATCGAAGCAACAGTAGATGCATTCACAAAATTAAAAGATGTTCCGGGTGGTTACTGGCCCATCATTATCAGGGAAAAAATTGATGATCCTGCTGCTGCAGGTTATCATACCGACAGGTACAGGCAGCCATTTGCCCTTGTAAAACATGATGACGGGTGGCCATTAACCTGCAGCCACGAAATGTGCGAGATGCTGGTAGATCCTTTTGGCAGCAGGATGGTAACATCGGGATCGATTAAAGAAGGGCAGGGCAGGGTAAATTATTTAGTAGAAGTTTGCGACCCGTCGGAAGATGATGGCTTTTCTTATTCTGTAAATGGGATAATGCTGAGTGATTTTTATACGCCGCATTATTTTGATCCTGTAACAACGCCTTCAATACGGTACAGCTACACCGGCTGCATTACAAAACCAAAGGAGGTTTTGAAAGGGGGGTACCTTAGTTGGCTCGACCCGGCTACCGGTAAATGGTGGCAGGCAACATTCTTTGGTACAGAGTTAAGAGTGGATGATATCTCAGGAAAAATGGACATGCTGGAAGGAAGTTTACGTTCACGGATAGACAGGATCACCGCTACGCCAAGAATGACTGCAGGGGTAAGTAAGGCGCATATAAAAAGAAATAAGAGCCAGGCCGCAAGCCAGGAAAAATATGGTTTAAAAAATGAAACCCATTGGGACCAGGAAATGAACAGGCTATTAAAACCTAAAAGAGTGATGTATAAATAAAAGCTAATTACACTTTTTTAAACCCGGCCTCAAGCGCCGGGTTTTTCGTAAGCATAAAAGATTAACTATGAACTGTCTCCTCCACTCACATTTCAATTTTTTACCTCCTTAGTTTTTCCGACATTTACTTTTCATATTTATTAGATGAAAAAATTTTTCTTTTTATTACTGGCGGCTGTACCGGTAAAGCTGTTTGCGCAGGACCTTTCCTTCGGAAAAAAAATGGTGGATACCCTTACCTCTTCCTATTTCTGGGGACGGGGTTACACCAATGATGGGATGAAAAAAGCAGCTGATTTTCTTGCGGGCGAGTTTAAAAATTATGGGCTGCAACCTATGAATGGCAAAGATTATTTTCAACCCTTCAGTTATCCTGTAAATACATTTCCGGGTAAAATGGAATTGTCGGTCAATGGAAAGGAACTCATACCGGGTAAAGATTTTATTGTGAGTCCCGAAACAAAAGGGGTAAAGGCTTCAGGCAAACTTGAGCAGCTGGATAGCATCCAGTTTATTAACCGCAAAGACATGGTGGTTATAAAAATGATGGATAAATTAACCTGGGATATTTCGCCCGAAGTAGCTACCTATTCATTACTGCTGGTTGATAAAAAAGCACTGGATAAAGATCCTGGTTCTTTTAAAATTAATATAGATAATAAATTGATCAGCAATTTTAAAACAGCCAATATTTGCGGTATTGTAAAAGGCACTTTAAAACCCGATTCCATAATTTTTATAACGGCGCACTATGATCATTTAGGGGGCATGGGTGCCGATACTTATTTTCCGGGCGCCAACGACAATGCCAGTGGCGTTTCTTTACTGCTTAACCTGGCGCATTACTATGCCGGTCACCCGCAAAAATATTCTATTGGCTTCATTTGTTTTGCAGGAGAAGAGGCCGGTTTGATCGGGTCAAAATATTTTACAGAAAATCCTTTGGTACCTTTGAAAAGTATCCGCTTTTTGATCAATACCGATCTGGCAGGCACAGGTGATGAAGGGATCACGGTAGTAAATGCCAGCGAGTTTCCCAAAGAATTTGCCAGGATGAATGCGGTGAATGATGAAAAAAAATTATTAACGAAGATCAATGCAAGAGGAAAGGCAGCTAACAGCGATCATTATTTTTTTACAGAGAAAGGCGTTCCCTCCTTCTTCTTTTATACATTAGGCGGAATAAAAGCTTACCACGATGTATTTGACAAAGCAGCGACATTACCGCTGAACGAACATGAAGACCTTTTTAAATTGATCGTTGGCTTCAATGAAAAATTAATGGGCCAATAGTATAGTTCTCCGTAAACCAGCTATAAACAGCCACATGTATATTTTTTTAAACGCACAGTTACCTTTCCAGTTTGTTTGAAATAATAGATATTTACAATCGCTAAAATAATTTTAAGATCTACGAATAATAATTTTATATGAATACAAAAAAAAATATCGTCCTGTTTTTTGCATTGAGTTGCTCTTTATTATCGCTGGCGCAGCCGGACCGCTGGCAGCAAAGAGTGAAATATACCATGGCCATCGATATGGATGTTAATACCAACCAGTTCAAAGGCAAACAAAAACTACAATACACTAATAATTCCCCGGATGTGTTGAATAAATTATTTTATCATTTATACTTTAATGCCTTTCAGCCTAACAGCAGCATGGATGTAAGAAGCCAGGAACTGTCGAAGAATATTATTAATGGAAGGGCCGACTGGGATGGAAGGGTAAGAGACCGTATCTCTAAACTTAAAGAAAACGAGATCGGGTATCAAAAAATAACCAGCTTAAAAATTAATGGGGTTAACCAGCCATTCAAATACCACGAAACAATTTTAGAAGTAAACCTTGTAAAGCCCATTGCACCCAAAAGCAAAGTGGTGATTGATATGGATTTTGAAGCGCAGGTGCCATTACAGGTCCGCAGGAGCGGGAGAGATAATCCTACTACCGGTGTGCGTTACAGTATGAGCCAGTGGTATCCCAAACTGTGCGAATATGATTATGAAGGCTGGCATCCAACACCATATGTTGCCAGGGAATTTTATGGCGTATGGGGCGACTACGATGTAACCATCAGCATTGATCAGCATTATAAGTTAGGTGGTACAGGCGTATTGATTAATGCCACCGATATTGGCTGGGGTTATGATGCACCCAACACGGAACTGAAACCAACCACAAAAGAAAAACGCAGCTGGCATTTCGTGGGTAGTAATATTCATGATTTTGTTTGGGCTGCCGACCCTGAATATAAACACCTGGTACGTAAAATGCCTAATGGCGGGCCAACGCTTCATGTAATTTATAATTATAAGGAGAACGATCCTAAAAACGATTCAGCGTGGAATGAAGTGGCTGATGCCGCGGTGATTGCCTTACCTTTTATGGAAAGTAAATTCGGTAAATACCCTTATCCTCAATATTCGTTTATACATGGTGGTGATGGTGGCATGGAATATCCCATGGCAACATTGATCAGCGGGCCGGGGTTGGGTACTGTTTTTCATGAGTGGATGCATAGCTGGTACCAGATGATGCTGGGCACCAACGAAAGTATGTACCCCTGGATGGACGAAGGTTTTACCAGTTATGCAGAGGACCTGGTGTCAAAATTTTATACCGGCAAATCTGCATTGGCAGGCCTTAAAGAAAATTTGCAGGGAAACCCGGGTAATAAAAATTTACAGGATTTGATACCTGCACTTCCCGAAGATCATAGCGGTGCTTATGCCAGTTATTTTGCCCTGGCAAAAAGCGGTTACGAAGAACCGCTTACCACCCATAGCGATCATTACAATACCAATTTCGCCTATAGCGCAGCAGCCTATTCCAAGGGCGAAGTTTTTATGGAACAGCTGGGTTATATTATAGGTGCAGTTGCCAGGGATAAAATGCTGCTGGAATATTATGATCAATGGCGTTTTAAGCATCCCAACAGTAATGACCTAATACAAATTGCGGAAAAAATCAGCGGTATAAAGTTAGATTGGTACAAAGAATATTTTTGTAACACTACAAAGACGATCAACTATGCTATCGATAGTTTATGGGAAGAAGGCGGTGTTTCAAAAATACGCTTGCGCCGTATTGGGCAAATGCCAATGCCTGTTGACCTGCAATTGACTTTTAAAGACGGAACTTCCGAAATGCATTACATACCGCTCAACCTGATGTTTGGCGAAAAGCCCAGTGAAAATGATAAACAAAAAAGGGAGGTACATGAAGAGTGGCGCTGGACACATCCCACTTATATTATTACATTCAAACACCGGCTGACGGAGGTTACTGCAGCAGAAATAGATCCATCAAAAAGAATGGCCGATATTGACCGGAAAAATAATTTATTGGAATTGAAATGGTAAACCCCGGTTGACATGGTTTCACGCCTCGTGTGACCATGTCAGTTATATGTTCAGCAACAAAAAATATGGAAATAATAATACGGAAGGTAACCATTGATGATGTGGCTATGCTTTCAACGATTGCTAAGCAAACCTTTTTCGATACTTTCACAGGCACCTGTTCTACAGCTGATATGGACAGTTTCCTCGAAGAATATTTCAATGAAACACCACTCAAAGCGGAATTAAGCAGCACCGGCGATTATTGCTTTTTTGCAGAAGCAGGAGGTAAGCCGGTTGGCTATATCCGTTTTATGGAAGACTATTCCAGTTTGCCTTTAATGAAACAATGGAAAGCCATTGAATTAAAACGCATTTATGTATTAAAAGAATTTCATGGGATGGGCATTGCGCAAAAGTTATTGGATTTTATGATCAGTTATGCTGTAAAAGAAAACTATGAAGTGATCTGGCTCGGCGTATGGGAATATAATTTACGTGCGCAAAAATTTTATGCAAAATATGGTTTTGTACATTCGGGTCACACACACGATTTCCCCATTGGTAATACCCCCCAAACAGATTTTTGGTTATGGAAGTTTTTATAAACAATAAACCCCGGAAAAAATCCAGGGCCAATTGTCTGTGCTTAATTTGATAACATTTGCGAGCTATCTTCCAAAAAATTTATTCACCGCTTCTACACGATTGCTAACGTGCAGTTTTTCGTAAATATGATACACGTGTTTGCGCACTGTTTCGGTGCTGATGAAAACTGCAACTGAAATTTCTTTGTATAATAAACCTTTCGACAGCATCTCCAGGATCTCTTTTTCACGTTTGGATAAAATATCCAAAGCCGGTTCATTGGAGAATGTACCTGATTTTTTATTTTGAAACGCCGCCACTACTTTTCTTGCGATCTGGCTGCTCATAGGCGAACCGCCTTCCATCAATTCCTGTATACCTTCCAGTAATTTTACGGGAGGGGTTTTCTTTAAGATATAGCCGCTTGCACCTGCACTGAGGGCCTCAAATATCTTTTCATCATCTTCATAAATGGTACACATCATGAACAATATTTCAGGATGTGAAGCTTTTAATTCCCGCACCACTTCGATGCCGCTAATGCCGCCAAGGCCAATATCAGTCAATACTACTTTAGGATTTATAAGGGGAATTTTAACCAGGGCTTCTTCGCCGCTGATACAGGATCCTACTAATTCGCAATAGTCCGACATTTCAATGATTTGCTCTAATGCAAAACGGATATCATTATTATCTTCTACTATCGCAACGGGTATCTTCATATTTAAGCAAAGCTTGAATAATAAATGCATATAAACAATACCACAAAGTGGTAATTATTATTTTAACCCAACATACAAAAGGTACTTTTCTTTAAAGAACTCCAGCGGAAATAGCTTTTCAATTTCCCATACCATTGGTTTACAACCGCTTTCAAATATTTCCTGGGTAAGATCACCTCCTTTAAGGCATACCAGGCCATTGGGCACATTTACTCCATACTGGATATTTTTGTTTTTTTGTAAAAGTGGTTTGCTCCAATGCCAGAGATCTTTTAAGGGAGCTACCGCCCGGCTGATCACCACATCGAACTTCCCCGCAGGGTCCTGCGGACGCTTCTTTATATCCTCGGCCCGGGTATGTTGCGTGGTTAGGTTTTGTAAACCAATGGCTGCTGCAATCTCTGCCACTACTTTTAATTTTTTATTGATGCTGTCCACCAAATGAAAATGCGTTTCTGGATAAAAAATAGCCAGTGGAATACCAGGGAAACCACCGCCACAGCCCAGGTCCATCACGTGCATACCTTTTGTAAATTTAAATTGCGTGGTAATAGCTAAAGAATGTAACACATGGTGCTCGTAAAAATTATCCATATCCTTTCGGCTGATAACATTGATCTTTTCATTCCATTCGGTATACAGGACTTTGAGGGCAGCAAATTGTTTTAGCTGCGCTTCACTAAAATCACTAAAATATTTTTGGATTATTTCCATGACATACAACTTAATTAATTTAATACGTGACACGTGAATCGTCAGTCGTCAATAACCTACTCATCTCGCGATACAGTTACTATCCAAATTCTCCCACTCACGACTCCCGTTCATCACCAACCTTTCCCGGGTTTCTTTATCAACGCCACCGAAAAAATAATATAATAAAAAAACATCCAGATATCAAAAAAGAGGAACCAGGGATAGAGGTCTTTTTCCTGTAACTTTTTCATGCATAAATAAAATACTACAGCCTGCAGTATAAAACGGATACCAAAAACCACCAGTGCATATTGCCAGCCGTAAAATAAAATACTTGCAGCAAATAAAGGATAAAATAAAAAATGTGAAAATGAATATAAGCCCAGTAAAAATTTATGTACCGGTTTATAATATTTAGCGGTACTGTAATGGCGTTTTTTTTGCCGCAGCCATTGGCGAAATGTTTTTGCCGGATCACTTAAAGTAAAAGTATCTCCATCGATATTAATTTTTGTGTTAAGTGGTGTTGCCGCAGTTTTGATGAAAAGGTCATCATCGCCGCTGGCAATATTATTATGAGCAGTAAAACCCTTGTGCCTTAAAAAAACTGATTTTTTATAACTTAAATTTCTTCCCACACCCATGTAGGGCTTGCCGGCTAACGCATAAGAAAGATATTGCAGGGCGGTATGAAAAGTCTCCCACCTGATCAGCTTATTCAATACACCAGCTTTTTTATGATAGGCTCCGTAGCCTAAAATGATCTCTGTATCATCATTATAAGTCTGCTGCATTTTATCGATCCAGAATTCGCTTGCCGGAACACAATCTGCATCCGTTAATAGAACTACTTCATATTTGGCTGTCCTGATGCCCACACTAAGCGGAAATTTTTTACCGGGGATAAATTTAGCTTCCTGCTTTAGCTCCACCACGTGCAATTGTTTGAATGTTCTTTGAAACTCTTCCAGCAAATATTTACTGTCGTCATAAGAGTTATCGTTCACCACGATCACCTCGTGCGTGGTACGGTATTGCTGTACGAGCGATCCGGGCAGATTTTTCGCTAAATTTGCCGCTTCATCCCTTGAACAGATGATCACAGAAACTGGATGTGTTTGTGATATATTTTTCGTTACGGCCTTATACCAGGCCAGGCGCATAAAAAAAAAGCCGTAATAAAAAAGCTGTATCAGGGTGATGAAGCAAAAACTATAAAAAAGCAATTGCCACCAATGGGTAAAATTCATTGGGCAAAAATAAGGACCGCTTTATTATGGTGATGAATTATTTATATACAAATACACATTGCCGGTAAGGCGATAAGACGTTTATCGGAAACGTCTTTTATCTTACCCCAAATTTTAAACTACTTACCGGCTTACCGGCAAAAAATATGGCAGCATTACAATTTGAACTGGAAAAGATAGACGGTCTTACAAAAGCAAGAACAGGAATTATTACCACTGATCATGGGCAGATACAAACACCCATCTTCATGCCTGTAGGTACTGTCGGCAGTGTAAAAGCGGTAACGCAAAAACAATTGCATGAAGAGGTAAAAGCGCAGATCATCTTGGGCAATACCTATCATTTATTTTTACGTCCGGGCCTTGAAACTTTAGAAGCAGCTGGCGGGCTACATAAATTCAATGGCTGGGATAAACCTATCCTTACTGATAGTGGCGGCTACCAGGTTTTTTCTTTGGCTAACAACAGGAAGCTGACGGAAGATGGTGCCTTGTTCCAAAGCCATATAGACGGCAGTAAACATTTATTTACTCCCGAAACGGTAATGGATATACAGCGTGTCATCGGGGGCGATATCATTATGGCATTTGATGAATGCCCACCCCACCCCAGCGATTATAAATACGCCAAAGATTCTATGGATCTTACACACCGCTGGCTGCAAAGATGTGTTGCACGTCTCAATGCTACCGGAGATATATATGGCTATACACAAAATCTATTTCCTATTGTGCAGGGGAGTACATACAAAGATCTAAGAACCGCTTCTGCAGAATTTATCGCTTCACAAAACGCTACTGGTAATGCCATCGGTGGATTGAGTGTAGGCGAACCCACTGAAATGATGTATGAATACACTGAACTCTGTTGTGATATTTTGCCAAAAGATAAACCACGTTATTTAATGGGTGTGGGTACACCATGGAATATTTTAGAATGCATAGCATTGGGCGTTGATATGTTTGATTGCGTAATGCCTACGCGTAACGGCCGCAACGCGATGTTGTTTACTTCAAAAGGAATTATTAATATCGATAATAAAAAATGGGAAAAGGATTTTTCTGTTATCGATGATGGTATTGATTGCCCCGTTAGTAATTTTTACAGCAAAGCTTACCTGCGCCATTTAATGAAAGCAAAAGAATTTTTAGGATTGACCATTGCAAGTGTACACAACCTCGCCTTTTATTTATGGCTGGTTACTGAGGCACGACAGCACATTATTGCAGGAGATTTTAAAAGTTGGAAAGAGGAGATGGTGGTAAGATTGCAGGCTAGATTATAATAGCAAAAGCTGCGGAAAGGTGTTTTTCTTTTTCTTTTAACTGTACTTTACGTAGAATTACGTTGAAATTTGTTAACAGCTTCATAAGTGGAATAATTAGGCAGGCCTTGGCACAATAATTGAAAACCTTAGGAAGTTATTTATCTTTAATTACCGGATTAAACCACCACCAATGACAAAACATTACATTTTTTATGTACTCCTTGCCGTTTTATTGCCCTTTTCCGCAGTAAGCCAAAGCGGTACCGTTCAAAATGCAAGTATACCAAAAGATGCCCCGGTTAATGTAAATATGACCGATTTTAAAAACAACGTTTTAAATAATGAAATAGTTGTTTTTAAAAGTAAAGCCAATGGTAAAGAATATGAAGGCCTGACCGATGATAAAGGAAAATTCTCTATTCGACTCCCATCGGGTGATACTTACGAGATTTTCATTTTAGGATTTAAAGATTCTACCAGTTATAATTTTTTAGAGATACCCGCACTAAAAGGCAATGCTTACTATAAAGAACCTTTTGTAGTGGATATTCAACATCTTCCTGCAAAAAGTTTTGTGCTGGAAGATTGTAATTTCGAAACAGGCAAAGCTAACCTGGAAGAAAGTGCCAATACTGTGTTGGATGAATTGGTGGCCTACCTCAACAGGAAAGATGACGAACGTATTGAAGTGGGTGGCCATACAGACAATGTAGGAACCGCAGCAAAAAATTTAGTATTGTCGCAAGACAGGGCCAATACAGTAAGGGCTTACCTGTTAATGAAAGGCATCGACCCATCAAGGGTAACCGCTAAAGGTTATGGTATGACCAAACCGGTTGTATCCAATGCTACCGCCGAAGGCAAAGCACAAAACAGGAGAACGGAGGTAACCATTCTTCAGTAATCTATTATTACTTATAAATTTAAAAGCTGATAGTTGATCAGCTTTTTTAATTATTCCATTCCTTGAACATTGAACATTGGATATTGAAAATTTTTTTAGCAGGGTAGGGAATATTCAATGCTCAATATTCAACATTCAATTAAAATCCAATGCTATTACCGCCATCAACCGGCAGCACCACACCGGTAATATATTTCTTTACCAATGCGGCCTGATCATGGCCACCAAATGTTAGGCGATTTAAAAAGAAAACCTATCCCGGCTATGCTGCTATTGGCAGGTTGAAAGGCCTGGCTGAATTACGGGGAGTAGAATATGCTTTAAGCCGAACTTCGTAATATTGGTGCTTAACAGCTTCGAAATATAACGATGTACGTATTGTAATTTAAAATGAGGGATTAAAAAAATAAAGATGAAGTTATATAAAACAAAAACAGGAATAGTAATTGAAAGAGATACTATTTTTTATTTGGTCAAAGAAAATAATTGGGAGCATTTTATCAATGATGATAATCTTTTTAAAAAATTAAAAGCACTCACCGCTTCATTGCCTGCATCGGATAATCAACTGGTGAATGAAGTTGTGGCGCCCATTGGGGACCACCAGGAATTATGGGCTTGCGGTGTAACTTATTTAGGAAGTAAAGTAGGCCGGCAGGAAGAATCAACGGGCAGCGGTGGGGCAGATTTTTATGCAAAAGTTTATGAAGCCGAAAGGCCCGAAGTATTTTTTAAATCAACACCACAACGTATTGTTGGAGATGGCGCAAAAGTAAATATTCGTAAAGATTCTACCTGGGATGTACCTGAACCTGAACTAACATTGGTAGTAACTTCATCAGGTAAAATTATCGGCTATACTATTGGCAACGATATGAGCAGCAGGAGTATTGAAGGAGAGAATCCCTTATACCTGCCGCAGGCAAAAACTTATGACGCCTGTGCAGCATTGGGGCCTTGTATTTTGGTAACAGAAGAACCACTTAATAATAATACCCTCATCGCACTTGAGATCACAAGAAATGGAACTATAATTTTTAATGATACCATTCATATTTCACAAATGAAAAGAACGCCGCTGGAATTAGTGGGCTTTGTTTTCAGGGAATGTTCCTTTCCATTCGGTTGTTTGATAATGACAGGAACTGGCATTGTACCCGGCAGCAATTTTACTTTACAAAGCGGGGATACAATAAAGATCTCTATCGGCAATATCGGGACACTTACTAATACGGTACGTTAAATACATTTCATGACTTTTTTAATTATACTTTTTTCAGTTGAGAATGAGATATTCTTAACTGCTGGAAAGGTCAGCCCATTTTTATCTCTTTTGATCGTTTCAATTGTAGCCGGCTTGTGATTGGGGATAAAACCAGCATTTGCAAAAAGAAATTATTTTAAAATTGCGTGGCCATTGCCTTTGCCGGCATAATCAAACATCTGGCTAATTATTAAAAGATGTACCAGTCAATGCTTTAATTAAGTTTATAAAACCTGTTTTGAATTATTCAGGAAATATTAAAAGCATAGTTGGGGGCTACGTTTTGGAATATTTCTGACTGGACTAGCTGGTTAGATAATTTTTCTGCTGTGGAAAGAAAAGGTTACTCTTCATTGTTTAAAAAAAAATTATTACCAATGAAAACTTTTTGGGAAGTGGTATAATCCTGGGTATTAAAGTATAAAAAAATCCCATCTGCCGGTTGGAGATGGGATTTAAAGTATAAGCTTATTGATTATTCGCCTTTTGGTTCTTCTTTAGCTTCTGCTGCGTTATCTGCTGCATCGCTTTCCATCTTAGCTTTTAAATTAGCTAAAACACCCAGGTCACCTAAAGTTGATTTTTCTACTTTGCTTTGAAGGGTCTTAACAGCTTTTTTAGTTACTTCAGCATCTGCTTTTTTCTCTTTCATTACAGCTTGTTTTTCTTCTTCGATTACCTGCTCCCAGATACGGGTATGGCTTAACACGATACGTTTGTCGTTACGGTCAAATTCAATAACCATGAAGGGTGCAGTTTCATCAGCACCTACAGTTTTGCCATCTTCCTTAGCCAGGTGGCGTGAAGGAGCATATCCTTCCAGTCCGTAAGGCAATTGCACTACGGCGCCTTTGTCATCTTTTTTAACAACGGTACCATCGTGAATACTGCCAACCGGGAAGGTAGATTCCAAAGTATTCCATGGATCTTCTTCGATCTGCTTGTGTCCTAATTGCAATTTGCGGCCTTCTTTATCAATGTTCATAATGATCACTTCAATGTTTTCTCCAACCTTGGTGTATTCATTAGGGTTATTGAAACGCTTTAACCAGCTCAGGTCACTGATATGGATCATACCACCGATACCGGTAGATAATTCAACAAATACGCCGTAAGGCGTAATGTTTTTAACCACACCTTTATGTTTGCTGTGTTCAGGGAAAACAGTTTCAATAGTGCTCCATGGATCTTCTGTCATTTGTTTGATAGAAAGACTCATTTTGCGGGTGTCTTTATCAAGTGTTACAACTTTAGCTTCGTATTCATCACCTAATTTAAAGAACTCTTTTGCGTTGATAGGAGTGTTAGCCCATGTAATTTCACTTACGTGTACCAAACCTTCCACACCAGGCATGATCTCTAAGAAAGCACCATAGTCTTCAATGTTCACTACTTTACCTTTCACGATTTCACCTTCTTTCAATCCTTCAGATAAAGTATCCCATGGATGAGGGGTCAATTGTTTTAAACCAAGGCTGATACGTTTTTTATCATCATCAAAATCCAATACCACTACGTTCAGTTTCTGATCCATTTTCAATACTTCAGATGGATGGTTGATACGTCCCCATGAAATATCAGTGATGTATAATAAACCGTCTAAGCCACCAAGGTCAAGGAATGCACCAAAATCAGTGATATTCTTGATCGTTCCTTCCAATACCTGGCCTTTTTCCAATTTACCCATGATCTCAGCTCTTTGAGCTTCGATATCACTTTCAATAAGGGCTTTGTGAGAAACAACGGCATTTTTAATGGCTTCATTAATTTTCACCACTTTAAATTCCATTGTTTTGTTTACGAATTGGTCGTAATCGGTAACTGGTTTCACATCGATCTGAGAACCTGGTAAGAAAGTTTCCATACCAAATACATCAACGATCAAACCACCTTTAGTTTTGCTGGTCACTAAACCGGTAACAATTTCACCAGTTCTGTGTACTTCAACAATTCTTTCCCAAGCTCTGGTAGTGCGTGCATTTTTCCGGCTTAAATGTAAGTTACCTTCCCTGTCTTCTTTTTCTACCACCATCACCTCAATTACATCGCCTACTTTTACGCCACCCGGTACATCCCTGAATTCATTCAAAGAAATTAAACCGTCACTTTTAAAACCAATATTTACAACAGCATCAGTTTTGGTTAATGATTCTACAGTTGCCTGTATCATTTCACCATCATTGATCTGCTTGAACGTGTTATCGTAAACTGTGTCATATTTTGCTTTTTCATCAGCAGTATAACTTGTTACGTTACGTTTGTCAACGCTCCAGTCAAAATCGTCGTGGGCGGTGGCAACGGTTTCAGCAACCGGTGCTTCTACAGGCACATTTGATATCGCAGCAGTTTCAGCAGCATTTGCCGCTGACCCTTCCTGTGCTTCTGCGTTTAATTGTTTAATAATATTGAAAGACATAAAATAACCCCGTGGTTTTTTAAACGGGACGGCAAAGTTAACAAAATATGCCCGATTTCTTACTCTTGATGTTATTCTTTTTTATAATGGTTTTAGTTTTGAAAAAGCAAATAAAAATTATTTTATAAGCGTTTGGATAGTAAGCTGGTATAAAAAAAAGTCCCCCAATTTGGGGGACTTTTTTTTATATAAAGATATGAAGTGCTCTATCTTATCACTTCCGCTCTGCCAATGGCAAGGCGGTTTCCAACTACATCCACAACTTCAACCCAATAAACACCGGTACCGAGATTCCTCAGGTCAACATCCATTCTTGCATAAGGCGCAGAGATAGAATAAGCCTGAGTAAATATTCTCTTACCTCTTGCATCATAGATGTTAAGGCCACGTGGTAAATTGGTATTATTTACTACACTGTAGTACCTAACCTGGAACTGACCGGTATTAGGATTAGGGTAAACAAATACCTTTCCGCTAACAGAGTCAGTAATGGATACCTGGTTAGAAGTATTCGTACAACCATTCACGTCGGTAACCCTTAAAGAGTAATCACCAATTCCATCAACAGTCACGAGGTAAGAACTGCCAGTAGCACCCGGAACGGCTACTCCGCCTTTCAACCAGGTGTAAGTCGCTGCTGCAGGAGTAACCGTAGAGAACAATGTGGTGGTTAAACCCGGGAACAGTTTCTTGTATGGTGAAGCTGCGATAACTATTGTTGGTAATGGGTTAACTGTTAACCTGGCAATTCTAGAAGAACTATCGCGACAGGCTACAGTGCTGATGGAATCCTTATAAAGGTATCCGCTCATTGATACCGGTGGAGCTGTTATGGTTAAGGTAGCTGTTTTAGCACCTGCGTAAACGCCGCCATTGGCAACATCCGTCCAGTTATTACCATTGTTGATACTTACCCTCCAGTTGTGTTTAACAACAGACCCGGAAGCAGCTGATGTGAAGCTGGCTACTTTGTCAGTACAAACTACTGCATCAGCAGGCAGTGTCGGATCGAAGGTAATTGGCAGGTTAACGGTAACAGGTACCTGTGTGGCATTCGATACGCAACCCGCAGTTGCATACTTAAAGTTGATCGTGTAACCACCGGTGATAGTACCCTGGTCACCAAAAGTATCATCAACTATAAACAGCTTCCATGTACCGTTGAAATTACCGGTAAAGTTTGCCAAAGCCGGAGTAGGATCAGCAAAAGCACCAGGTCCGGGAGCTGGCCAGTTATCAGCTGGTGGTCCATTGGTTGGTATGTATGAACCTGAAGCATTACCTGCAGTCAGATTCATTGTAGCTGCTGCTGCATCGCTAAATGTATAATTTACATTAGTCAATCCTGCAGCCCCACCTACGTCTGACATTAATACTACGTTTTGACCTGTAGGAGATTGCAGTACGATATCAATGTCATCAGACCAGGTATGGTTGATGCCGGAAATTGCTACTGATGTTACCGAAACACCAGTGGTTGGCAATCCGCTTACATTGATAGCAGAAGGATAAGGCGAAGCAGGAGCTCCATCATTAATAGTAATGAATGCTGGATTAGAGAATGATGGTGTAGCATCTGGCCCTACACTTGTAACCGTAACACTGTACGTGGTACTGGCTGCTGGCTTAGCATACACAGTATTTACAGATGTACCTGCATAAGGAACAGTTGCCGCTGCATCGAGGAACAGGCCTGCAACTGGGCTCCATACGCCCGACGCTGGTGGTCCATACAAATAATTGAATGTTAACGACCATGAAGTAAGTGTTCCTACATCACCGGCACCGCCATCATACATGGCAAGGGTCCAGTTACCATTTGGAACACTGTACAATGCGCCAAAAGTTGAAACTGTTCCGTTGTAACCGGTTGGACCCGAAGGACCAAATGGACCGTTACCTACAATCGCATCAGGTTTAAAGATAGCATTGTAAGGAGTAGTACCTGCACTAAGAGCAGTTGTACCAGTAGAACTTATCCTTGTATTGGTGAAGCCCGCAGTTGCTCCGGCACCACCTGTAGAAGATAAATAATAATCCAGGTTCAATATGGCATTGTTTGGCGCTTTAAGTGACATAACGATATCGCCATCCCATGTATGCGTCATGTTAATTGCTACAGTCATATTGGTGATAGCAGCAGTAGACGGTAAAGGAACAGCTATCGTACTTGTAGCTCCTGCAAGGCTGTTGTCCGGAACAGGAACACTGATGGCACCAGAGCTGTATGAAGTAGTAAATGGCGACGGCGCCAAAGCTGAAGTGATGCTGATTGGCACGGCTGCATTACCCAAACACATTGTAACCGAAGCTGGGCTTACAAGTGGAGCTGCCGGTTTGTAATTCACATCAACTTTTAATGTACCTACGCAACCTGTAACACCATTGGTGCCGGTTACGGTATAAGTAGTATTTGTAGTTGGTGCCGCATATACTGTTGCGGTTGAAGAACCTGCAACATATGGTATTGTAGCATTTGCATCGGTAAATAAACCAGCTGCAGGAGACCATGTGTATGTAGTGGCCCCGGTTGCTGTTAACAATGTACCGCTTACACCTGGAAGACCACCGCACACAGGGCTGGCCGGTGTAACAACGATTGCAGGTAAAGGATTTACTGTTAAGATAGCCGCAGCAGAAATTGCATTTGGCGGACAGGTACCACTAACCACCAGACGGTAACGGTTGTTGTTAAACGAAGCCGGAACGTTAGT
>JBBRCB010000009.1:0-127362 GCA_038205215.1 Chitinophagales bacterium
TTTTTTATCAAGAAAAAAAAGAAAAGACTAAGCCATAATAGGTTACCCAAGCCCAAGAATCATTCACCCAATCAGGTTCTGGGCAGGCGCATTTAACTACTTTTAAAAATTTGAAAAATGGCTTCCCTGACTTGTTCAATATTTGCCCATTTTAAGTAACTTTATGCTCCAATGAATCATATATGGCTGATACAGTAACGATAGCTCCGGCTACCCCGCTAACTTCGAAGGATTTTGTAACCGACCAGGAAGTACGCTGGTGCCCCGGCTGCGGGGATTATTCCATTTTAGCACAAGTGCAAAAAGTGATGCCTACCCTCGGCATTCCTAAAGAAAATATTGTAATAGTAAGTGGTATCGGCTGCAGCAGCCGTTTCCCGTATTACATGAATACTTACGGCATGCACAGTATACATGGCAGGGCAACAGCAGTGGCGAGTGGGCTGAAAGCAGCAAGGCCTGAATTAAGTGTGTGGGTGGTGACCGGCGATGGTGATAGCTTAAGCATTGGCGGTAACCATACCATCCATTTGCTGCGCAGGAATTTTGATATTAATATTTTGCTGTTCAATAACCAGATATATGGTTTAACCAAGGGACAATATTCTCCTACATCAGAAGAACATAAAATAACCAAGTCTACCCCGTTTGGAAGTATAGATCACCCGTTCAATCCATTGGCACTGGCCATGGGGGCCGATGCAAGTTTTATTGCACGTACGATGGATAGGGATCCCAAGCATTTACAGGCAATGTTATTGCGTTCGCAGGCACACAAGGGCGCTTCTTTTTTAGAGATATACCAGAACTGTAATATTTTTAATGACGGGGCTTTCGAAATTTTTACAGAAAAAAGTTCCAAACCGGATGAAGTATTATTTTTAGAACAGGGCAAGCCATTGGTCTTTGGCGCTACACAAAATAAAGGTATTAAACTGGATGGTTTTAAACCGGTGATCGTTGATATCGCAGCAGGGGCAAGTACGGATGACCTTTGGATCCACGACGATAAAGATTTTTATAAAGCGCAGATATTGATCCGGATGTTTGATGATCCTAAATTAGCATTGCATTTACCCAGGCCATTCGGTGTTTTTTATGAAACGGAGCGGGCCTGTTATGAAGATAGTATGCAATTGCAGTTAGAGGATGTTATTGCCAAAAGAGGGAAGGGCGACCTGGATAAATTGCTGAAGGGAAATGAAACATGGGTGATCAGTTAATTTTAATCTATTTGCACATCCCGGAACTACGACTGATACAACACAGTATTTGAAATATATGCCTTACTGCAACGGTAAAAGTTAAGAAGCAACAGGAACTACAATACCAGCAGGGGAATAAATTATTCCTTCTCCCAAACCCTGCTTGTTCTTCCGCCGGTTTTAATCACCGTATAATTATTATCACCGGCAATTTTGAGTAACTGCCTTCTTAATAGTTGAGGGTAAAAGAAAGTAATCCATTTACCCATATGGGTTCGTTTTTTTACAATGCCTGCTTCTTCCAGCAGGTCATAGGTGGCAGCGGCGCAACGCATTCCAAAAAAAGCATAATCATAAGGGCTTTTCCCGAGGTAGCCATTGACGGTAGTTCTTAATTTTAAATAGCGTTCTTCATCGACAGGAATCAGAATGGTAGCATATTTTAGCGTGGCAGTATCTTTTAGCCAGTTTATTTTTTGCTTTGCACTGAAGTAGCCATCGGCCTTTTCTTTTTTGCCAAATACATGGAATTTTCCTCCATGCTGAAATCCAACAATACTATCCCCTGTTTCAATAGTTACATGGCCGCCTTTTATACCACCAAACCATTTCTTTTCTTCTTTATATCCTTTTGCAGGTTTTGAACCGTATAAAAAATGCACAGCAATTGTTTGCTGCGCATTTATATAAGTCATCAATAAAAAACTAGTTAATAAAAAGAAAAATTTCATTGTTGTTATAACAGGTTTTTGCTCACCAGGTATTCTGCAATCTGCACGGCATTTGTAGCAGCTCCCTTGCGCAGGTTATCGCTCACGATCCAGCAATTCAAAGTATTAGCCTGTGTCTCATCTCTTCTTATCCTTCCTACAAAAGTCTCGTCCTTTTCATGTGCTGTAAGTGGCATGGGATAGATGAAGTTAGCAATATCATCCTGCACCACCACACCCGGGGCTTTACTTAACAAATCTCTAACTTCAGCAAGGTCAAAATCATTTTCAAACTCAATATTTACGCTTTCGCTATGTCCACCCATTACAGGAATACGAACCGTTGTAGCCGTTACTTTAATATTGGCGTCACCAATGATCTTCACCGTTTCTTTAGTCATTTTCATTTCTTCCTTGGTGTAGCCATTGTCCAGGAACACATCAATTTGAGGAATAGCATTCAGGTCAATGGGGTACCGGTACGCCATTTCGCCTTGTACGCCTTTTCTTTCATTCATTAATTGTTCTACCGCTTTTACACCTGTACCCGTAACACTCTGGTAAGTGCTTACCACCACTCTTTTTATTTTATATTTATCATGCAATGGTTTTAATACAATTACCATTTGAATAGTTGAACAGTTGGGGTTGGCAATGATCTTATCTTCTTTTGTCAATACGTTCGCATTTACTTCGGGCACTACTAATTTTTTTGTAGGATCCATACGCCAGGCGCTCGAGTTATCAATCACTGTAATGCCTGCAGCAGCAAATTGCGGGGCCAGTTCCAAAGAAGTGCTTCCCCCCGCAGAAAAAATGGCTACATCAGGTTTAGCCGCGATGGCAGCAGCAAAGCCGACTACCTTAAATTGTTTTCCTTTAAACGATACTTCTTTACCAATTGATCTTTCTGATGCAACCGGGATCAATTCGTCAACCGGGAAATTCCTTTCCGCTAATACCTGTAACATTTTGCTGCCCACTAAACCTGTGGCGCCTACTACTGCAACTTTCATATTTTGTTCCCCCCGTAACTCTTTTTAAAGAGATTTTTTTGGTTAAAAAAAAGCCTCCCCATTTTAGGAAGGCCAGTATTTATTTTAAATATAAAACAATCATACCTTCCCTGGTGAAAAAGATTTTGTAGAATGTTTTATGTGTTTTATGTGCTGCATTTGTGCCACAAAGTAAATACAAACTGTTATTTCCTCCAAATTATTTATATTTATAGTATGCAAGCGATGCCGGCTTCATCCTCCCGGCTGTTGATCACTGCAGCAACAACCTTACTTCCTTTTGTTAAACGATAATTTTTTATCATTATTAAAAAGGAAGTCATGCGTAAACAGTACAGCCTGCTGATCATTTTTATTTTCTGCAGCTTTTATAGCAAAGCGCAAATAGCCAATCGTTTTGACATTATAGTAGATGAGATTATGGCAGATCCTTCGCCGCAGGTTAATTTGCCCAATAATGAATGGATAGAGTTGCGCAACACTTCCACAGTAGGCTTTAACCTGTTGGGTTGGAAGATCGGCGATGCTGCAGGGCAAAGCGGCGCTATGCCTGCTTATAATTTAAAACCCGACAGCATGGTGATCATTTGTACATCAAGTGCTGTTGCTGCTATGGCTAGTTATGGGCCGGCAATTGCAGTAACAGGGTTTCCTTCTTTAGATAATGCCGGGGATTTGATCTATTTAAAAAGCCCTCAAAATAAGATCATCCATGCCGTGAATTATTCAGATGCATGGTACAGTAATGCATTAAAAAAAGATGGTGGCTGGTCTTTGGAAATGATCGATATTAAAAATCCCTGCAGCGGATCAGCTAACTGGAAGGCAAGCGTTGATATCAACGGCGGAACGCCGGGCAAAAGGAATGCAGTGGATGCCGTTAACCCTGATATAACTTCACCGAAATTGTTACGTGCATATGCAACCGATAGTTTAAATATCGTAATGACCTTTGATGAACCCTTAGATAGTTTAAAAGCTACAATCATTAATAATTATACTGTCAGTGATGGAAATGGAATACCGCAATCGGTAATTGCTATTGCTCCAACTTTTGATAAAGTAAGTTTAAAATTAAATAGCTCATTAAGCAGGAATACAATCTACACAGTGTCAGTATCTGGCGTAACTGATTGCACCGGCAATACCGTAGCTGAAAAAAATACTGCAGGAGTAGGTTTAAGTGAAGAGGTCCGCGCTCTTGATATTGTCATCAACGAAATATTATTCAATCCAAAAACTAACGGCACGGATTATGTTGAGATTTATAACCGCAGTAAAAAGATTATTGACCTGAAGCAAATTTATATCGCTAACCGAAACAGCCCCGGGGCCATCAGCGGTATCAAATCATTAAGCGCCGATAATTATTTATTTTTCCCCGGCGATTTTATGGTAGTCACTGAAGACCCCGGGATTATTAAAAGAGATTTTATTACAAAGAATATGGATGCTTTTGTAACTGTTGCACCGATGCCTGCTTACAATGATGATAAAGGGGATGTAATTATATTGAATGCCCAGGGGAATATCATTGATGAATTGCAGTACGAAGAAAAATGGCATTTTAAACTGATCGACAACAATGAAGGGGTTGCATTGGAAAGAATAAATTACGAAGCGCCCACGCAGCTGCCGGGTAACTGGCATAGTGCGGCAACATCAGTTGGCTATGGTACACCCACTTATAAAAATTCACAATACAGGATTGACGGTATTGTGCAGGGAACGGTGACAGTAACACCCGCAATAGTTTCACCTGATAATGATGGCATTGATGATTTTCTTACGGTTTCTTATGCATTTCCATCACCCGGCTATGTCGCGAATATTATTATTTTTGATGCAGCCGGAAGGCCCGTTCGATATTTACAACGCAATGCTTTATGCGGCACTACGGGAAATTACCGCTGGGATGGATTGGGAGAAAAGAACCAGTCACTCCCGGTAGGGATCTACATTATTTATACTGAAGTATTTAACCTGGAAGGAAAGAAAAGGCAGTTTAAAAATCCTGTTGTGCTGGCGAGGAATAGTTAGTTCATCCTCGTCTCTGACGAGGACGAACTGGTTTTGAGACTTTGTCACAAAATTACAAGTCGGGGACTTATAACCAAAACATCCCCGTCAGAGACGGGGACGAATTATTCAAAGATCTTCTCTTCTCTGGTAAATTGTCCCATCCTGTTGATGCCTTCGATGATTACCCGTATTTTTTTACAGTTATCTGTATTGTAAAAAGGAATCTTAATACGCCTTGTTTTTTTATCCAGTATTACAAAAGGATTCCAGTAGAGGGTGCTGCGGTAGTCGGCAACATCGGTATTATTCTTTTCATAATCGGGCATGTAAAATTCCTTGATAGCTGCATAGCCGTAGATATTGGTAAAGTCCAAACCCTTTACTGCAGAATAGTCACCACCCTTTTTTGTATAAATAGCTATTGCGCCGCCGGCGCCTCCGCCTGATGCACCAAAGAATGGCGGGCGGAATATTTTTATAAGCGCTACATCAGTCATGGCGATATTCTGCACCATACTGATGTCGGTATTGGTTTCGTTTAAAAAGATACTGGTTGCACTGCCACGCCAACTAACCGATTGGCCATCGCCGGATACCTGCATACCTGCAACTTTTCCTCTTAAATAGTCCAGTATGCTGGTGGCTGATTTCGCAAAGGGATCATCTTCAACAGTGAAAGTGTAACCTTCGCCGCCAGTAAAAAAGCCTGACGTGTATTGATCTTCTAATTTCTCTTTTAATGATTTTGTTTTGCCGTACACTTTCACCAGCTCCAGTGTTTTAGTTTTGTTTCCAAACAGCGAACGTTGCAAGGCAGCCTGTTTTAAATTTTTTAAAAAAGAGGAACTGTCTGGTTTTAAAGTTAAAAAAATTGCCGACAATAAATTTGCGGACGCAACAGGTGCAGCTGCCAATTCATTTTTAAAAGAAAAACTGGCAATAGAAGTTAAGCGTTTGTCTTTATCATTATTGAACTGGTAATACAATTTTGCTGTATCAAATAAGTACAGGCCCGATAACCTGAACTGCCCGTCGGCACTCAACGGTATGATGATAAAATTGCTGGTGTTGCTTTTTGTCCTGATATAACCGATCAGGTCTTTTTTAATCAATTGTGTTTTGCTTAAACCGTAAACATTCCCTTTTACAGAGAGATAATTGTCTATCGGGAAAGTTAACTTAGGCCATCGCTTTGCCAGCAGGTCTTCCCATTTGAACCTTCTCCAGCCATTTGTCATCATCACCAGGTCCAGGTGTTCCTTTACAGAATCCGCATCACTTGAAAAATAATAAGCGGGATTATATACATAACCTTTGAGGTCGCTGGTTAGCAATAAATTTGAAAAAATACTTTCTTCATTATTGCCAATAGGGTTAATTCCTGCATCAGTAACGGAGATAGATAGGTTACTCAATATCGTATCGCCAACATCTACCTGTAAAGTATTATGGCCATGTTTGGTAAGATTTTTTTCAACAGCGTGCAGGTCTGTTGCAAAAGAATAATTATTATGATTGACAAATGCCAAGCGCTCTGCAACGGGCACCTGCACAGCATTAAAAACCGTGAGCTGTAAAACGCCGTCATTAAAGTTTTCTGTTAGAATAGGTGCCGTAACTTCTTTTTTTGCCACCATATTAATTTTAGCACTATATACCATTTGGTGCTGCATTTGCGCAACCACGGTATAAGAAGTAAACATTTCGCTGACGCCGTCGGGCCTTTTTAAAGTATAGAGTAAAGTATCGCCGTTATTGCGGAGGCTTAATACCACAGCATCTTTTTTCGTAGCAGGTAAGGGCGTTTCATGTGACAGCCCTTTTTTGTCTTTCCAAACCGCTTTATATTTTTCGCCGGCCAGCGGCGTAATTGAAAAAACCCCCATACCATCATGCACAGTAGCGAAAGCGTTTAATTTTTTACCCGTTTCATTCACGATATTTCCACTAACAAAAAAAGGGATGCCTTCCTGGTCGGTGGCTTTAAATGCAATGCGGCTGTTCAGCCCTTCCACCATATCGCCGCCTTCGGGGAAGAACGTTATGCTAAAGGAAGCCGGTGCAACCGCCTTTTTTATTGCAGTACCCGCGGGGATTATTTGCAGTGGTTTTAAATATAACAACGAAGAATCAAAGTTCAGCATCCAGGAAGTATATGCCCTTACAAATAAGCGTGTATTGGAAAGCGTGTCGGGCAGATCAAAATTAGATGCGGCACCCGATTCATATACCGGCATTATTTTTTTTTGAAGGATGCTGCCTTTGTCATCAAGCAATTCTGCATATACTGTTTTGCTCAACGCATAGGCTAGGTTATCGGTAGTAAGGTAAGCCTTGAACCAGATGGTTTCGCCGGCGTTATAATAATTTTTATCAAAATGAAGAGAGATCTTTTCCTGCGGGTATTTTTCACCCAGTTCAGTTACCAGCGAATCAATAGGCAATTGTGCAAAACCCTGGATAGCGAAAAGGGCTAAACAGGATAAAAAGAATATTTTTTTCATTGTAAAAGTTAATGCTGGCTTTTGAACAGGCAAATTACAAATTATTAAAAGATAAAAACACTAAAGAAATACTAAAGTAAAAGAGCAACAGTTAACTGTTGCTCTCGTAAATCTATACAAAAAAATTAATGACTGTGTGTTGCTGAGCTATGGATGCAGATCATCTACACCTATCCTGTTGATATCATCATCGGCCGTTTGATCCGGTTTTTTTTGCAAAATGGAACGTACAATCAAAAAGCCGCCGACTGCAAAGATCAAACCCAGTAATTGCAATGCTATAGGATCCCTGCTGTTTAACAAAAACAGGCCCACCCCGATGCCGATGAATTCTGTAATAAACCAACTCAGTACGGTATAGATTTTCCAGGTGCCCGCCTTAAGGCCTTTTACAATAGCCAACCTGCCAATGCCCTTAGTAATATATATTAACGCAATTATCTCCAGCATAATCCTTTCTTAAAAAGTAATACCCGCTAAGGCAATACCGGTAACAGTTATACAAGGTCGATATCGAAGTTTACTAACTGTACAAATTCGCTCAGCCTGGTATCAATATCTTCTTTTGTAATTTCTTTTAATCTTTCAGGACCAAATTTTTCCACGCAAAAACTCGCCATAGCGCTGCCGATAATGATGGCAGTTTTCATATTTTCGAAACTGATATCCTTTGTTTTAGCCAAATGGCCAATAAAACCACCTGCAAAAGTGTCGCCTGCACCAGTGGGGTCAAATACTTCTTCTAACGGTAAGGCCGGGGCGAAGAAAACATGGTTTTCATGGAATAGTAATGCACCATGTTCGCCTTTTTTGATGATCAGGAACCGTGGCCCCATTTTCATAATGTTCCGCGCTGCTTTAACCAGTGATAATTCACCACTCAATTGCCTTGCTTCACCGTCATTCACCAACAATACATCCACTTTTTTCAATACTTCTTTCAGGTCATCCATGGCAATATCCATCCAGAAATTCATGGTGTCCATTACAATTAATTTGGGCCGCACTTTTAGCTGGTCGATAACACTCAATTGTAATTTTGGCATCAGGTTACCCAGCATTAAAAATTCTGCACCCTGGAAGCTATCCGGTACGATAGGATTAAAGTCGGCCAGTACATTCAGGTCAGTAACTAATGTATCGCGGGTGTTCATATCGATGTGGTATTTACCACTCCAGAAAAATGATTTCTTGTCGGGCACAATTTCTACACCATCCAATTGTATGCCGCGCCTTTTCATTTCATCCATTTCTTCCTGTGGAAAATCATACCCAACAATTGAGATCTGCTGGATGGGGGTAATAAAATTACATGCTGCATAAGCCACATAAGTTGCTGAGCCGCCAACAATTTTATCTGTTTTTCCAAAAGGTGTTTCAATAGCATCAAAAGCCATGGTGCCAACGGTAATAAGTGCCATAAATTAAATATTAGGTGTTAGGTTGTACAATGTATTTGGGTAATTAATTTTAAGTGCAAAAGTAATAGAATAATGTAAGAGGATTGGCAATAAATTTGCAAATTATAAAAAGAATAAATATTGTATAAAATTGCGCAGGAATGCCCGCTATTATTGGCGCACAGCTGTTTTAACGGTTTAATAAAAACTCAAAATAGGGCATATTAGCAGGCATTTTCAAATGCTTTAGGATAAAAGCCGGCAATGATGATTAAAAAGAAATACAGGCAGGTTCAAAAATACAATGACCTTCACCAAACATATATATGCTGTTACAGATACATCCCGATGACCCGCAACCCAGGTTGATTAAACAGGTTGTTGAATGCCTTAAAGAAGGCGGGGTAATCATTTACCCTACTGATACTATTTATGGGCTGGGCTGTGATATCATGCAGCACAAAGCAGTAGAACGTATATCCAAAATAAAAAATATTGATCCCCAAAAAGCGCAACTGAGTTTTATCTGCCGCGACCTGAGCCACCTGAGCGATTACACCAAAAGCATTGATACGCCTTTGTACAGGATGCTGAAAAATTATTTGCCAGGTCCCTATACTTTTATTTTACCGGCCAGCAAACAGGTCCCTAAAATATTACAAAGCAAAAAAAGTACTGTCGGTTTAAGGGTACCGGGCAATACCATCTGCCGGCATATCCTGGATATGTTGGGCAACCCTCTCTTAAGCGCATCGTTACCCGGTGATATGGTGGAAGAATACACTGACCCTGAAGTGATCTACGAAAAGTTTGGGCACCAGGTTGATTTTGTAATTGATGGCGGTATTGGTGGTATGGTACCTTCCACCATTGTTGATTGTACAACGGAAAATTGGACGATTACCCGGCAGGGGCTTGGAGAATGGGAATAATAAAGTTTAAAGGCAGCATTTGAAATTTAAAATGCTTCCTCCAATGATGGGTCGAACGATCTGCAGTCCAACCATTTTATAAAAATATACCATGCTCGCCTTGCGGGATGGATTTGAAGATGAAGGTAAAACTGTTTGGGGTACACTATACTGAATAAAAAACTCCCCGGTAAATTTACCGGGGAGTTTTATCTATTACCAGAGGAGCTAAAAATTAATTCCTTTCTCTACTATTATGTTTTTTGCGGTAGATCTTACGGCTTTCCTGCCTTTGATCCTGTCGGATATCTTTTCTTTCATCCTTGGTTACTTTGCCATCGGCTCTTGCTTCCTTCACATCGTTCCTGATCTCTTTTTGATCTTTCACTAAAGTTTTGGATTCGTGCCTGGTGAGCTCGCCACTTTTTACACCCTGTTTGATACGGTGCTGTTGATTTTTTGCATGTTGCTTGATAGCCTGTGCATCGGCACTGTTAAAAATAGCGCCTAATACTATGGCTGCTGCTAATACTGTTACTTTCATAATAACTGGTTTTAATTTGTTTAAATAAAGGTGAATAAATACGCATTACAAATACATAGACCGGGAATGGTGAGCGGGGTTTAAAAGCGGGTTAAATTTTATTTATATCCTGTCTTCCTCCAGCGGCAGCTCTTTTACCAGGGGCATAATGTCGAAACTTTTACGGTGGTACCGGCACAGGCCATATTGCTCAATGGCTTTGCGGTGTTGCACTGTGCCATAACCTTTATTGCTGTTCCATCCATAATGCGGGAAATCAGCATGTGCTTTTTGCATGAATTCATCCCGGTAAGTTTTTGCTAAAATGCTGGCAGCTGCAATGGAAGCATATTTCCCATCACCCTGTATGATACAATGGTGTTTCGTTTTTTTATAAGGCTTAAAGCGATTACCATCTACCAGTAACAGCCTGGGTATAATGTGTAACTGGTCTAATGAGAGATGCATGGCTTTAAAGCTGGCCTGTAAAATATTAATACTGTCTATCTCGTTATTGTCAACAGAAGCCACAGCAAAAGCAAGGCTTTCTTTTTCTATTACGGGCCTTAACAGCTCCCTTTCTTTTTCTTTCAATTGTTTACTGTCATTAAGCAATGGGTGAAAGAAATCATGCGGTAAAATTACAGCGGCTGCAAACACCGGCCCGGCATAGCAACCCCGCCCGGCTTCATCGAGCCCGGCTTCGGTAAATTCAGTTTGAAAATAAGGCATCAGCATCTGCAGGCAAATATCTTAAAAAAGCATAAATAAAAATTTTATGGTGGATAACAAATGTTGCTGCAGTAAATTTGCAGTTCTGTATGCGAAAAATAAAAAATTGGGCAATAGCCACTTTTATACTTTGTTTTTTAGTGATCATTGCAGGTGGCGTGGTACGTACCACGCAAAGCGGTATGGGCTGCCCCGACTGGCCTAAATGTTTTGGTAAATGGATACCACCTACCAATGCCAGCCAACTGCCGCCTGATTTTGAAAAATACTTACGCAAACAGGATATTGACCATACGTTTAATGCCCTCCATACCTGGATTGAATATATTAACCGGCTGCTCGGCGTGTTATTGGGATTGTTTGGGGTAATACAATTGCTGCTGTTATTTTTTAAGAAGAAGGACTTACGTAACGGTTATAGACTGGCCTGGGCTTTTTTAATTACAGCGATCCTTACCGGTTTGTTTGGCGCAATCGTAGTTAAATTAAATTTAGCTCATGTCAGTATTTCTGTTCATTTACTATTCGCTATAGCATTGGCACAGATACAGCTGGCCTTGTTACTTTCTCTTCGATCAAAATTATTTTTAATTGAACTGGATGTTAAAACAAGAAGAATAACCTGGATCTTCCTGGTAATATTATTTTGCCAGGCTGTATTGGGTACCATGGTAAGGATGTATATCGATGATGTTTCCAAAATATTACACTACGAACAAAGAGCAACATGGCTTGCCGAACAACCTCTTGCATTCCTGGTGCACCGCAGTTTTTCATGGGCGGTATTATTAACTGCTGTATATATGGCATGGCATTGCAGGAATATTGCAGCTATCAAAAATAAAATATTTGTGCTTTCAGCAATCATTGTATTGAGTATGATCACCGGCATTATTTTGGTATACGCTGATATGCCTGCTGTTGCACAGCCTGTTCATCTTTTACTGGCTTCATTGGCTATTACACAATGTATTGGTATATTAATGCAAACAAAGACATTACCACACAGCGATTCATAAAGTAATTTCACAGGGATGTACAGGGTACTTTGTGTAACCCCGCGTTTCCACTGTGTATCCCTTTAAAAATTTTCTTATTCAATATCCAAAAATCGGATAAGCGTAGAGGGGGTTCTCTGTAAAACTATTTGTATATTTGAGAGAGCGGTGTATTGTTTACTTACCAAACAAATTCTTATGATGAAAAGCGATGAAAAAGAATTGCAGTATTCTTCCCGCCGCAATTTTTTAAAACAATCCGCTGCATTAACAGCAGTGGCAGTAATTCCATCAGCCATTGAAACAGCTGCCCATAACAGGCTGGATGAAAAACTGGCTTACCAACTGGAGCAGGTGCCTGTTTCGTTAGAAATTAATGGCGTTCAAAAAAATCTGCAGGTTGATGTAAGAACAACTTTATTAGATCTTTTAAGAGAAGAACTGCATTTAACCGGCACCAAAAAAGGTTGCGATCATGGGCAGTGCGGCGCCTGCACCGTACATGTAAACGGTAAAAGAATTAACTCCTGCCTTACACTGGCCGTAATGCAAAGCGGTAATAAAATAACGACCATTGAAGGGCTGGCGCATGGCGATGAATTACATCCAATGCAAAAGGCTTTTATTAAATGCGATGGTTTTCAATGCGGCTATTGCACGCCGGGGCAGATCATGTCGGCAGTAGCTTGTGTTGCAGAAGAAAAAACTGCAAATGATGAGCAGATAAAAGAGTTTATGAGTGGCAACTTATGCCGCTGCGGCGCTTATAACGGTATTGTTAACGCTATAAAAGAAGTTGTAAAATGAACACATTCACTTTTTCAAAACCTACGGATATTAAAACGGCACAAACTGCTTACAAGGCAAACAGTTCGTCGCAATTTATTGCAGGCGGCACCAATTTGCTCGACCTGATGAAGAAAGAAATAGCCTCACCCTCTAACCTGGTTGATATTAATCAGCTGGCATTAAAAGATATCAGCACCGATGCCAGGGGCATTTCAATTGGTGCACTGGCATTAAATAGCGCTGTGGCAGAACATCCTGATGTAGTAAAAAATTATCCCTTGCTTTCAAAAGCATTACTGGCAGGCGCTTCTGCACAAATAAGAAATATGGCCACGATAAGTGGTAACCTATTACAACGCACCCGTTGCCCTTATTTTTATGATGTAACATTACCCTGTAATAAAAGGCATCCGGGTACCGGTTGTGGCGCAAAAGATGGATTGAACCGGATGTCGGCAATTTTTGGCGCTTCAGAAAATTGTGTAGCCGTACATCCAAGTGATATGTGCGTTGCATTGGTGGCTTTAGATGCAAAGCTGATGGTGCAATTGGATGGAAAAGAAACCATCATACCATTTAAAGATTTTCATCGCCTGCCAGGAAATACGCCTGATAAAGATAATAACCTGGTAAAAGGTGGCTTGATCACAAAGATTTTTATCCCTAAAAATAGTTTCAACACCCATTTTCATTATTTAAAAATAAGAGACAGGGCTTCTTATGCATTTGCCCTGGTATCGGTTGCAGTAGCACTGGAGGTGGAAGGCGGAAAAATTAAAGCAGCAAGAATTGCCGCAGGTGGCGTGGCACACAAACCCTGGCGCTTATACGATGCCGAACAGTTTTTAATGGGTAAAGAAGCTACTGAAACAGTTTTTATGCAAGCCGCGACTATTGCCCTAAAAGATGCAAAGCCATTAGCATATAATGTCTTTAAGATAAAATTATTGAACAATGGTTTGCAGCTGGCTTTAAAAAATGCAATGGTATAAATATTCAACTAAATTTTTTTACAATGGGATTTTTTAATAATGATAAATTACAGGCTCCGCCAGATGACCGGGTGGATGGAAAACAAAAAGTTACCGGCGCCGCTTTATATGCCGCAGAATATAAAATAGATAATTTAGCCTATGGTGTAATGGTGGGCAGCACTATTGCAAAAGGTACTATACAATCAATTGATGTAAAGCAGGCAAAAAACGCACCGGGCGTTATTGATATTCTTACACATGAAAATACATTGATAGTTGCTAACCTTAAAGACGAAGCGAAAGCAAAGGAACTGGAATTGGGTTTGAGGATTTTTCATACCAACGAGGTATTTTCTAATGGACAACCTATTGCTATGGTAGTGGCAGATCACCTCGAGCAGGCGCAGTATGCCGCTTCTTTAATAAAAGTAACGTATATAAAAGCTGCACATAATACTGATTTTGCAGGAACATCCGCTACAGAAAAAAATACCGGGTTTAAAGAAGATAGTAAAAGAGGTGATGCCGATGCATGGAAAAATGCGCCTGTAAAAATTGAGCAGGAATATACCATACCTATTGAAGTACATAGCCCGATGGAAATGCATGCCACCATTGCAATGTGGGATGGCAATGATAAGTTTACGGTGTACGATAAGAACCATGCAGTAAAAGATGTTCAAAAAACTTTAGCCAAAGCCTTTGGTCTTAAAATAGAAAATGTAAATGTTCGTGCCGAATTTATTGGCGGTGGTTTTGGCAGTGGCTTAAGGGTTTGGCCACATACTATTGCAGCAATCATTGCTGCAAAAAAATTGAACCGGCCGGTTAAAGTTGCTATCACCCGGCCGCAAATGTTTACCATGGTTGGTTACCGGCCCCGGAGTTGGCAAAAGATTGCAATTGGTGCTGCAGCAGATGGCAGCATCACCGGTGTGCTGCACGAAGCCATGAGCAACACTTCTACCTACGAAAATTTTACAGAAGGCATTACCGCTATTTCAAGAATTTTATATGATTTTAAAAATCTGCAAACAAAATATAAAACCATAGCGCTGAATGTGGGTACGCCAATATGGATGCGGGCACCGGGAGAAGCTACAGGTGCATTTGCACTGGAGAGTGCAATGGATGAACTGGCCTATGCATTAAATATGGACCCGCTTGAATTGCGGTTAAAAAATTATGCAGAAAAAGCGATTGATACCAATCTTCCCTGGTCGAGTAATTTTTTAAAAGAGTGTTACGAAACAGCATCGAAAAAATTTGGTTGGGAAAAGAGGAATGCTGTACCGCGGTCCACAAAAGAAGGCGATTGGTGGGTAGGCCACGGTATGGGTGTAGGCACTTGGACGGCATGGCGGGAAGGGGCAACCGCAAGAGGCAAGTTAGATAATAAAGGCAACTTATTATTACAAAGCGCTACCAGCGATATGGGCCCGGGCACAGCAACAGCAATGGTTGCCATTGCCCATAGTGTACTGGGAGTGTCCAAAGAAAAGATAAAATTTGAGTTAGGTAATTCTGCATTGCCTAATGCACCCGGACAAGGCGGAAGCGAAACAACAGCCTCGGTTGGTTCTGCAGTAAATGATGTGTGTGAAGCCATAAAAAAACAATTGGCTGCTATTGCAATGGAATCAAATGATTTTAAAACTGCAAATTATGATGACCTTGTTTTTATTGATGGTAAATTATTATTAAAAAATAATGCTGCTGTAAAAATAACTTACGAAGCCCTGTTGCAAAGTAAGAACTTAACAGAGATCGATCTTACTAAATCATCTTCACCCGGAGATGAAACAAAAAAGTATGCTTTTAATTCTTTTGCGGTGCATTTTACGGAAGTACATGTACATGCTTATACCGGTGTAGTACGCGTAAAACGTTTTGTAAGCTGTGTTGACGCAGGAAAAATTGTAAGTGAAAAAACCGCAGCCAGCCAAATAAAAGGCGCAGTGGTGTGGGGCATTGGCATGGCATTGATGGAAGAGCAGCAGGTAGATGACCGTTATGGAAGATTAATTGCCAATGATTTTGCTGGCTATCATATCCCGGTAAATGCAGATGTGCCCGTGATAGATGTTTCATTTGTTAATAAACCGGATCCTTATTTAAATCCTATGGGCTCAAAAGGTTTGGGCGAAGTAGGATTAATTGGCAGCGCAGCAGCTATTGCCAATGCTGTATTTAATGCAACGGGAAAAAGAATACGGCAATTACCCATTACCCCAGATAAACTGTTGTGAAATAAGTTTATTAAAAAAGCGTTATGCTATCCATGAGTAGAGCTGTTTTATACCAACTTGTTTTTTTAGTACAATTAAAAAACGACCGGATACATGAAACGCCTGCTGACTGATATTTTTTATTCTTTCCCCATTCAACTTTTTATTCTTCATTTTAGAAAGTACCAGGTACTGCTGATCTTCTGGATGATTTTGTCCAGCACTATTAACAGCGGTTTCATGAAAAATTTTGGCGCGGATGCTTTATTTTTTGCACCGGAATATTTAGGTAATGTAAATGCACTGGGTGCTGCAGTTGTAGGGGTTGCGATGGGTGTTTTTATGATGAGCTGGAATGTCACCACCTTTATCTTACACAGTAAACGCAGTAAATTTTTAGCAACCACTTCAAAACCTTTTTTAAAATACTGTATCAATAACGCGGTACTTCCTTTACTGTTCATGATTTTTTATTTTATTAAATTATTCAGATTTGATACGAATAAAGAATTGATGAGTACTGCTGAGATCTTAGTGGTAATTGGCGGCATACTGGGCGGCTTTATTTTTTTACTGGCGGTTTCGTTTGTTTATTTTTTTGGTGCAGAGAAAACCATTGTACGCAGTATCGCACCGGTGGTTGGAAATCCCAGGCAATTCAAAGAAACTTATGACCCGGCAGTAAAAGCGCAGCAGGAAGGATTTGGGATGAAAGTGGGGTATTATTTCAGCACGAGGTTCCGTTTGGTAAAAGCCCGGAATGTTTCCCATTACAGCCAGGAGTTTTTAGATATGATATTCAAGCGGCACCACGTTGCCGCGATACTCAGTATTTTTCTCGCATTTATTTTTTTAGCAGGCGTGGGATTTTTTTTAGATGATAATGTTTTCCAGGTGCCGGCTGCCGCAAGTATTTTTATTTTTTTTGCGGTGATGACGGCAGTGATCGGGGCGCTCACTTATTTTTTGCAAAGCTGGAGCCTTCCTTTTACCATAGCGCTTATCTTCCTTTTAAATATTTTATACACTAAGGAGATTATTGATCCCCGCAATAAAGCCTATGGGTTGAATTACACCAATAAAAAAGAACGGCCTTCTTATAATAAGCAATCCTTGCTGCAGTTATGCAACCCCGAAAAAATTGCAGCTGATAAGGCAAATATGTTGACCATCTTAAACAACTGGAAAAAAAAGCAGACCGGGGCAAGGCCGGTAATGCTCTTCATCAATGTTAGTGGCGGCGGTTTACGCAGTGGTACTTTTGTAATGAACACACTGCAGCAACTGGATAGTATCAGTAATGGAAAATTAATGCAGCATACCATGCTGATCAGCGGTGCCAGCGGCGGTATGCTGGCGGCCACGTATTACCGTGAGTTATACAGGGCAAACTTAACCGCCGACCCAAAGCTCAACCTGCATCATTCTAATTTAACAGATGATATCGCTGAGGACCTGCTCAACCCAGTGTTCTCTTCCATGATCGCCAGGGATATTTTTTCGCCGGCACAAAAATTTACTGTAGGTAATAATAAATATGTTAAAGACAGGGGCTATGCTTTTGAGCAAAAACTCAATGACAACAGCCACGGTTTACTCAACACACAGATAAAAGATTTTACAGCAGATGAAAAAGCCGCGAAGGTTCCTTTGTTGATCTTCAACAGTACTGTTTCGAGAGATGGCAGGAAGATGATGATCGCATCGCAGCCGCTGAGTTTTATGATGAAGCCATTGCTCAATGCAGGTGATACTACGGTCAGCCCCGACGCCATTGATTTCAATGCGCTGTTCGAAAAACAAGACCCGCAAAATATCAGGCTGCTAACGGTATTGCGCATGAATGCTACTTTTCCTTATGTGTTACCCAATGTATGGCTCCCCACCGATCCGGTTATTGATGTGATGGATGCCGGCCTGAGGGATAATTTTGGACAGGAGACTTCCCTGCGCTTCATTGATAATTTTAAGGAGTGGATAAAGCAAAACACGGGAGGCGTGGTGATAGTACAATTGCGCGACCGCTTACCCGATAACTGGCAGCAGCCTTTTGAAAGCAGGGATATAACAGATGTGATAATTAAACCGGCTACCATGTTGCAGCATAACTGGTATAAGCTGCAGGATTATGCCGAGAACGATCAATACAATTATATGTACTACGGCTTAGACAGTATGCTGCACCGTATCAGTTTTATTTATGTGCCCGAAAAAGAAGAACAGGGTGCTGCGCTTAATTTTCACTTAACGGCAAAAGAAAAAATAGGTGTGATCGCATCATTTAATAACAGTAATAACCAGGCTTCAGTAAAAAAGTTACTGGACCTGCTGAAGTGACCGGCTATTCGGACATCAGTAACCGGAATGCTTTTTCAATGATCTCAATTTCAAATAAAGTATGCGTTAGGGCGGGGTCACCATCAATATGCAGGGGTGCCTGCTGTGGGTTTTGTATCATTAATTTTTTTGTCTGAAAATAACCGATGTCAGTTCGGTGGTATTTTTTGTCTTCATAAGGCCTTACTTCTCCATTGCGTATTTGTTTCAGTATGGTCCACAACATGCGCATCTTACTCATTTTATTTACGATCACTATATCCAGTAAGCCATCATGCAGGCTGGCCTGTGGTGCAATGGTAAAGTTGTTGCCAAACTGGTTGCTGTTGGCGATGCTTATAAAAAAAGCTTCGGTGTTAATAGCATCTCCATTTACTGATAATGAAAATGGATATGGTTTTGCTTTGATAAAATTCCTGGTGGATTGTTTTATATAATTGGCCAGGCCACGTTTTTTTTGTTTTGCAAAATCATGGGCTACCTGTGCATCAAAGCCGAGCCCGCATAACATACAACTGAATTTTTTATTGATATAAAAACTGTCAATGTAAATGGCATTACCTTTAAAGATGATCTCCAGTGCCTTATTCAACTGCGTTGGGATTTTTGCAGCAAATGCAAGGCCGTTGCCGCTGCCCATCGGGATAATGCCAATATTAACGTCAATCCCAAGCAGTGCATGGGCCACCTGGTTCACGGTGCCATCCCCTCCGCAAACAATGATATCGGTGATCTTTTCTTCGGCGATCTTCTGCTGCAGGTAACTGTAATTGCCGTTGGCATTGGTAGGAAGGATCTCGTAGGGGATATCTTTTGCCGCAGTATTTTTTTTTATCATCTCTATTAACAAAGTTTTCCCTTTGGTGCCGGAGATAGGATTGACAAAGTAAATAAAGCGTCGTTGCATAAATGCAAATTTGAGGAAAAGCGATTATTTAAACAATAAAAAATGTTTATGCAAATATTAACAGCACCATTGGAAACATGGAGCCCTGCAGGAAAACCGTTTTTCGTTTTTGCTTACCTATTTTATCGGTCGGTTAAATAATGACAGTAGAAAGAAATATAATTTCAAGCTAGATACTATACTTAGGCTTACAGTTGTTTTATTAAATCCGGATACCATCAATAAAGTGCACTTTAATGATGTAAAAGATAGCGATGGCATAACACTAAGCGTAAAATGAAAGGCGATGCAGTGTTTATCAGGCTGAAACGATTTGATGACCAAATTTCAGGTGGGTTAGCCGCAGCTTTCATCAGGTAAATAAATTTCCGTTCAACTGATGGGATATAATTTACTCCGCAATAGCTTCTTATTTCATTATTAAGTTGCCCAATAAAATTCTTTTAGAAGGAAACATCATCATATCGTTTGCAGGTTCAAGCACCAGGTGCAGCAGGATTTTTTTACCCGCCGTTAATTCTTTGATCATTCCACCAGTAAGTATATTGAAATGACCAGGCATATCTTTTGTTTCGTTGATGATGACTGTTTTGGTGTCACCCATTTCAATCGTTCTTTTATATCTTGGCGCAAGGCTTAAACTTCCTTTTACCTGAAGTTCTATTTTTTTAATAGTTTTAGCGGCAGCTTTTTTAATGATGAGGTCTGTTTCTGCCCCGCCAGGTTTAATAATATACTCTCCTACTTTTTTTTTATTGATACAAATCGAGAAGGTATCGCTGTTATCATTTACAATATCTTTCTGGCCAAATAATTGCGTTGACATAAAGAAGCTGCTAAGTATTAATAGAAGATTTTTCATTTTCACTTTTTTTAAAAGATACTGATTTCGGTAATTTACATAAATAATTTTAACTAAATCATCTTACCATCTTAATAAAGCACTTGCCCAGGTAAAGCCGCTGCCAAATGCAGCAAGGCAAACCAGGTCGCCCTCTTTGACTTTTCCTTTTTCCCATGCTTCACACAATGCAATGGGAATAGATGCCGCGGTGGTGTTACCAAATTTTTGAATATTGTTATATACCTGGTCGTCGGTTAATTTTAATTTTTGCTGTACATATTGGGCAATGCGCAGGTTGGCCTGGTGTGGTACCAATAAATTAATATCAGTTGTTTGCAAGCCATTTGCAGCAAGCGCTTCCATGATCACTTCGGGAAATTTTACGATTGCTTTTTTAAAAACCGCAGGCCCATCCATAGTTGGAAAGTTTTGCGCTTTATCGATCATATCATGGCTCATGAACATTTCTCCCATTTCGGCATCATCAAAATCAGCCAGTTTATTTTCTGTCCAGTGATTGGCATGCGTACCGGGATTGAACATCGCCAATATTTCTGCGCTTCCGCCATCGCTGTGCAAATGGGTGCTCAAAATGCCCTGGCCTTCTTTTGTTGTAGGTTGCAGCACCACGGCGCCTGCGCCATCACCAAAGATCACCGAAATATTCCTGCCTCTTGTAGTGAAGTCTAAACCGAAAGAATGTTTTTCACTGCCTACTACTAAAATATTTTTATACATGCCGCTTTTTATGAACTGGTCGGCCACCGAAAGCGCATACACGAAACCACTGCATTGATTCCTTACGTCCAGGGCACCGATCTCTTTCATCTTCATGGCGCGCTGCAATAAAACACCACAGCCCGGGAAATAATAATCGGGGCAGATAGTAGCAAAAACGATGAAGTCGATATCCTGTGCTGTAATACCGGCTCTTTCAATGGCGATCGCTGCCGCTTCAACACCCATGGTAGTGGTAGTTTCTTCTGTGCGGTGGGCGTAACGGCGTTCTTCTATACCGGTGCGTTCGCGGATCCATTCATCACTGGTGTCCATAAATTTAGTGAGGTCATTATTGGTAACGGTATTTTTGGGAACGTAATAGCCAATGCCGGCGATCTTGGTTTGTGGCATACAATCGTTATTTAGTGAGCAGCAATGTACGGAAAAAGAAGGAGGGAAGCGTGGTCATGCAGGATGGGTGGCCATGTACCTGTGTTAATTTACTTTAACCATATCTTTTAAACAAAAATCATCATCATATAAAGCATGCACACGTGTTCTGTAATGAAAATCCACGCAGGTCCTTAGTTCAGCATTATTCTGTATCAACTTACCGGTAAAATGTTCTACCAACGGTAATAAAGAAAGGTTGCCGTCTTTCAATTTTAATTCAGCAATATAGTTAGTGCCTCTAATAGTAATGTTAAAAAACTGCCTTCCCGCAACCGTACTCATAAAAGCAGTGCCACTGACAGAATCTTTGTACACCAACTTAAAAGGCTTTAGTTCATTCAACATGCCGGTGAAAACGATATTGTATTCAGTATCGTTTTTTTTACTGAGCAGCATTTTTACAGGTTCTTCTTTACCCGTAACAGGTTTTTTTACAAATGTTGCCCAGCTGCCCAGCAAGTCATCTTCTACATATATTGTTGGATTTTCGTCCAGTTGATAAGGAGAGCTGTAGGGACAGGAGCAGAGCAAACTGGTTAAAAGAAAGAATAGCGATATGGTGAAAATTGTTTTCATCCAATATATACAAAATTAGTGTTCAAATGCTGTACCAGCAAGCGTAAAAGCCCGTAAAAGCTGGCTTGTTTTCCCATTGGTTTATACGTTATAAGATGCTTTTTTTAACTGTGTAGCTGCCTGCTAATACCTGTAAGGTAGATTTAGTTTTTTGTATTGCCGCTGATTTTGCATTTTGCCCGTAGACACTGCAGCGGCATTATTTTCAGCGAAAGTTGTGGTATACAATCATTTTTTAAACAATGCACCCAGCCAGCCACCAATTTCCATGAACCATGCAATGCCTAAATGTACCAGCAAACCGCCCCAGATACTGCGTGTATTGTAACTCACAATGCCTAACAATAAGCCGCCCCAAAAACTGCTGACGGCTTCTCCCATGGGTTTGCCCAAATGAATGGTGCAATAAAAACAGGCTACAGGAATGATACAATGCCGGCCGCAGATACTGAGTAAGGATAAAATTAAAAATCCCCTGAAAAAGAATTCTATACTTACAAAATCAAAACCATAACATAATTCGTACACGAAGTAGCGCCATTTTTCATGGCCCATTTGTAATTGCGTTAAAAATTTTGCTTTGGGATACATACTCAAAAAATCTTTTTGTGTGCTTGCCAGCACCAATAAAGGGATCATGACAAGCAGCATGATAAGGTAGGGTTTAATATCATCCAAAGCTTTTGTACCATAAAAGGGTTGATTTTTTTTATCTTTTATGTACCAGGTAATGAACACAAAAACTAATAAAACAACAGCCCTCACCACCCAGTTGATACATCGTGTCCAGAATTCCAATGCATCACCCGCCCATATTTTACTAATGATCATTTCCTGCAAACTAAAATTTACACGGAAAGAAAAATATGCGGGGGCGAGAATAAGGATCAGCCAAAACCAGTATTTTTTATAATAACTGCAGTCTTTAAAAAAAAGCAGTTGCAAAAAAAAAGCAGCAGCGAATGGAATAAAATATAATAAGTAATAACCCAGGAATTGCTCTACGCCTGTCTTTACTCCTGCTGCATAGTGCTGTTCTAAAAAATGCCAGTAGTTTAAATATATAACCGTACCAATCAAACATAGTACCAGCAAAAAATACCAGGGATTAAATTCTTTTTGGTAAAAGTCTTTGATATATTTAAAAACCAGGTTCAAGATCAAACACTTTTTTATAAAAAAACCCCTGTTGTTCTTTTCAACAGAGGATATGACAGGATGAAGTTATGATTTATTTATAGCCGTTCCAAGTCCTCAATGCTTTATCAAACAACCAAACCATGCCATTGGCATAGGCAAAATTAAATAATGAATTATCAGGAATGTCGTCCGGTAGTTGCCAGGTAAAAGAAGGTTTACCTGTTGCTAAATTGAAAAGTTCAATAGTTTTATTGGTATTGTTCAGTAAGCCAATCTCGCCTTTTAAAATACCCGTATAAATAGCGGTGGTATTATAATCGCCTGGTAAGCCTTCTCCCATTTGTTCATCACCAACGATTTTTGGAAACAGCTGTTTCGTAGTTAATTCCGTGCCCTTAAGATCGTATTGCACAATAGAAATATCTTTTAAAAAATAAACCTTCTGTAATTTGTCATTGAATATCCCAACACTTTGCACATCGGGCTGGTTTAGCCCGGCGAGAAAAACCTCGTTGCCTGTGGGGATACCCTGTTTGTCAATAATTAAATTTGTCCATCCAAAATCATCGTAGCCATTGGCCTGTATGGTTTTTGTTTTGCTGTTGTACCACATGCCTCTTACATCAAAACCCGTGGTTATATCTTCCGGTGTGAGTAATTTACCTTTCCCGTCAAATGCTGCCAGGGGATATGTGGCATTACCTGCAAATGCACAGTAATATTTTTTTTGTAGGGGGTGATATACCACGCTGGCGCCATTATTGCCGGCATCACCCGGCATTACCAGTTCCAATACTTTTTTTAAACTGCGGTTTTGAGCTGCACCATTAATGGCCGCGATGAAGAGTAATGCAGCAAGGAAATATTTTCTCATGTGTTTATTTTTTGTAAGAAACAAATAAAACAAGGAAGCCGCAATACCGTCCAATGGGTATTTACCATTCCATTCGCCGGTGCAGCCATGCCAATAGTTTTTGCATGTCTACATTATTGAGTTGTTTATTCATCTTTTTTATATAGTAGTTGGATATTACCCAGTTCATAGGAAACTCTTCTTTGTTTTTTGTACTGTCGGTTAAAGGCTTGTATAAATTCACAGGTATATAGCCGGTGTCCATGAGGGGTTTATACAATGCTTCCATGTATTTGATCAATCTCCAGTCGTTGACCGAAGTTTGTGTACCGTAAGCACCCACTAAAGTGAGCACGGGTGCAGCAAGGTCATTGATGATGGGATGTATCTTGCTCACAATCTCGCCGCCCGGCCAGCCATTTTGTGCATGGATCACATAAAAGCGAAGCTTTGCAAGCCATGGCCTCGCCGGCGTACTAACCCGGATATATTCATTTAAAGCGATCAGTATTTCATTTACAATACCGGCGCCGGAATTATCAAAATAACCACCATCCACATAATAGCTGTTATTGATACGGCCTGCAGGGCTTAAGTACGGGAATCTTGCACCCATTACAACGGCGGTACTCAGCTTCATATCTTTTCCGGTATCTAAAGTACTTAAGATATCCCTGCGTTTATTGAATGAACCGCTGTCTAATTTTATCGTGCTGATCACTGAGGGGCCGCCATCCTGCATGCGGGTGGCATTGATGCAGATCATGGGCAGGTTTTCGTTCCCGTTAGTAAAGGGGATAAGTTCCGAAACAGGCGTATTGAATTTGCCCTGTAAAAAAGAAGGATCACCCTGCTGCATGGCATCTTCGAGTGCAGCAGCCCTGTCATTAATAAATGGTAATGGAATGAGGGGTCTTATAAAATCCGGGCCCAATGTACGTGCTACGGTATAACTTAAAAAATCGGAACTAAGGTATGCCTGCGCACCCGTCGTAAAACTTTGCTGTGCCGCTGCCAGCCCCTGCCGGTATTTTAACAACGCTAAAAAAGTCCCATTACCCACGGAACCACCTGATGCGCCGGACAAACAAAAAAGGTGTTGGGAAAATTTTCCTTTGGTCGTGTCTTCGAGTTTACTAAGTACTGACGCTGTCCAGTACCCGCTGCGGGAAGCCCCTCCATCTGCTAACACAAAAAATACGGGGTACAGCGAATCTTTTTCGATCTCGGCCCGGCGCACATTTACCCATTTTTCAAAATAGGTATATAGAGTAGGACGGCTTTCAAAAACCTGGACCTTTTCGTTCTTGTAAGTAACCAGTTTTGCCCAGTGAGGTTCAAATATTTTACCAAAGATGATGATCAGGATCCATAACGACATATGAAGGTTAACTTTTAATACCACCGAAGCGAAGCTGATAAAACTAAAAAAGCCTACCAATACTCCAAATGAAATCAATACGGTAGGAAAAGTGCCCAGTACTACAGAAAATTGATAGCTGCTTATTGCTGAAAAATAAACCACCAGTGTAAGCGCGCTGATGATATTATAGGTTACAAAAAACCATTTTTCTTTTTGTGGGATATTGGCATTGTATAACACCCTTTCCCACATACCAATGGAAAATTCATTACCTTTTTTAAATTCTGCTTTTTGCCAATCTTCAATGGAAGGATAATCGAGCGGCATTTCATACCTGTCTCTTGTAACATCTTTAACCGGCATCCTGCCGCGACGGATGATAACGACAAATAAAAAAAGCAATTGTAAAATAATAATGCTGATCAATAATAGCCATTGGCTCGTTATAAAGGTATTCAATAGCAGGAGACCGCCGCTTATGGCGCCAAGTAACCGGTAGATTTTTTTAAAACGGCTTTTTTCTTTCTTTTCTTTTGTCTCCAGTTGCGGTTGCGTATCTGTCTCCAGTTTTTGTATCCTGAGCTTTTCTTCCCTTAATTTTTTAAATCTTTTGTAAAGAAAAAGATACCCAAAAAAAGAAAGCAGCAGCAACAGCCAGTCGGTATAATGCGGTAACGTAAAAGAGAAATAAGCATCTTTTGGTAAGCGCAACAGTGCGATCCAAACGATGCTGAATCCTAAAAAGCCGATCAGCCTTGGCATGTGAAATGCGAGTGTTTCATTTTCGAGGTACAAGGCTGGTTTTCGATAAACGAGTATGCGGCTGCTGTACCAGGATACCAATGTCCAGAATAATATGGCCAGTAATATGATGCCACCCATATTCCTTTTTTCGAGCATATCTATCAATACATCTTTGCCCTGCGGCAATTGCCAAAAGCAAACCCAGGTTGACAATAAGAAGATGACAGCAGGAAAGAGAAATCCCGTGATCCTTATCAAAGCGGTAAGTAATCGTAATGGTTTTTTTAAGATCCTCCAGAGAAAGCGGAAGAATTTCCATACGGGTTCTAATAAATTCCAAAGTAGCTGGAATAGTTTGGACATAGCATAAAGTTTACGCAGTTAAGATAGCTAAACAAATTATGCTTTGCAATACTTCAAACTGGTAGTTCTTAATCTTTCACCGGCGTATTCAATGTTTTCCAAAGCAGGTCTTTTAGCTCCTGCAGCCCGAGCCTGGTTACAGATGAAATAAAAATATGAGCGATATTTTTGGGGAGTTCTTTTTCAATAGCAGTTTTTAATTCCTCATCCAGCATATCAGTTTTACTAATGGCGATCACAAAATCTTTCTGCAGCATTTCTGGATTATATTCTTCCAGTTCGTGGAGTAATATTTCAAATTCTTTTTTATGGTCTTTGCTGTCAGCAGGAATTAAGAATAGTAAGATCGAGTTGCGTTCGATATGCCTCAGGAAGCGATGGCCTAATCCTTTTCCTTCCGCAGCGCCTTCAATTATGCCGGGCAGATCGGCAATACAAAAACTTTTACCATCACGGTATTCCACCATGCCGAGCTGCGGAACTAAAGTTGTAAAAGCATAGTCAGCAATTTTTGGTTTGGCTGCTGTAATGCTGCTTAATAAAGTTGATTTGCCCGCATTGGGAAAACCTACAAGGCCCACATCAGCCAAAACTTTCAATTCCAAAACTTTCCATCCTTCTTCTCCATCTTCACCGGGCTGTGCATATTCGGGTGCCTGGTTGGTGGATGTTTTAAAATTGCTGTTACCCAAACCCCCGCGGCCACCTTTCGCAATAATAATTTCCTGGCCATCTTCCAGGATCTCTGCTACAACTGCATTCGTTTCTTCATCCCTTGCTACAGTGCCTAAAGGCACTTCAATGATAATATCTTTACCGGTAAGCCCACTGGAATTATTCTTGCTGCCATTATCGCCATCCTCTGCCAATACATTTTTAAAATAGCGAAGATGCAGTAAGGTCCATAACTGGCTGTTGCCTTTTAAAATGATATGTGCACCGCGGCCACCATCACCACCATCCGGCCCACCCATTGCGGTGAGCTTGTTACGCATAAAATGCTTACTGCCTGCACCGCCATGGCCACTGCGACAAAATATCCTTATCTGGTCTACAAAATTTGATTTTTCCATTTCTGCTGCAAAGGTCTGTAAAATTTAAAGAATACTACAAGTTAATAGCTGATATTATAAAACAGGACTTTGGTATTACATTTGTAAAGACATTATAAACACCAGCATGAAAAAAATATTCTTTTTGGCAATTATTGTTGCAGGCTGTTCTTCTTCTCAAAAAGCGGGTTCTACTGCTGAATTGCCTTTCTGTATAAAGAAAAAGATTGCAACTTTTACAAAATTACCCAAACATGAGCAGCCGCAGAATGTGATCGAGTATGAATACAAGGGTAAAAAAGTATATTATGTAACGATGCCCTGCTGCGATTTTTTCAATGAAGTGTACAATAGCAACTGTAAATTACTGGGACACCCCGACGGCGGTTTTTCCGGTAAGGGTGATGGTAAATTGCCCGATTTTAATGCAGAGAAAAAGAAAGAAAGAAGGGTGTGGGAACAACCGAAGTAATTATTTGGTTTGATTCCATGTTTTATAAACTGCAGATTGTGGCTCACGGTCAGCAGGGTGTTCTCTTAACGGTTCACAAGCCTTAAAATTCTCCAACATATCTTTTGGTAATTGACGGTACAGTTGGGTGCCTGATGTTTTCCATGTCATCATTTCGTCACTCACTTCTTTTATTTTTTTTGCGGGATTGCCTACGATCAAACTCCTGTTATCATAATGTTCATCTGCTTTGATAAAACTTAAAGCGCCTACAATACATTCATTTCCTAAAACAACATTGTCCATGATCACAGCATTGATACCGACCAAACAATTCTTACCAATGATAGCTCCATGTATCACTGCGCCATGGCCAATATGTGCACCTTCTTTTAAAAGAACTGTCACGCCGGGGAACATGTGCACGGTACAATTTTCCTGCACGTTGCAACCATCTTCTAATATGATCTGTCCCCAATCACCACGCAACGCTGCACCCGGACCGATATAACAATCCTTGCCAATAATTACATTGCCGGTAACAGCAGCTTGCGGATGAATGAATGATGATTCATCTACAACAGGAATAAAATTTTTAAAAGAATAAATCATAACAAAGATTTTCCGGTACGATAGCATGTTCCTTTAAACATTGCAACGACATGTTCTTTTTGATTACTGATAGTAATATGATACAATCCTGTTGATTTTCCATTGTGCAACTCTTTGGCTTCTGCAGTTAATACATCACCTACATGAACCGGTTTGATAAAATTAATGGAAGTATCTAAAGCCACTGATAATACATTCCGGTTGTTGCAGGCAAATGCAAATGCCGAATCAGATAATGAAAAAGCAATGCCACCATGTACAATGCCAAAACCATTGATCATTTCTTTTCTTACGGTCATTTTTATTTTACTGTAACCTTCTCTTACTTCGATTACGGAAATGCCCAACCATTGCGAAAACAGGTCGTTTTCCATCATGTGGTCAACAACTGATCGTGCTAAAAGATCTTTTTCTTGATTCATTTATCTTTATTAAAATTTATAATTCGGGGTGTTTTATTCTCCTTTAAATTTTGGCAGCCTTTTTTCTAAAAAAGAATTAATCCCTTCATTGTAATCATGTGTCAACGCTGCTTTTTGCTGGTATTCATCTTCTAAAAGTAATTGATCTTCCCATGAGTTTTTAAAAGAATGATTTAATGCATGCTTGGTATACGCCAAACCTTTGGTGGGCATTTGAGCAAGTGTTACTGCGATTTTTTTACTTTCTCCTTCAAAGGTTTCATTGGCAAATACTTTGTATATCATACCCATTTTTTCTGCGTCTGCAGCAGTTATTTTATCACCCGTCATCATTAAAGCGCTTGCTTTTTGCCAGCCAATTAATCTTGGTAAAGTGAAAGTGCCACCGCTATCGGGGATCAAACCAATCTTGCTAAATGCCTGGATAAAAGATGCGGCTTCTGTTGCCACCACTACATCACAACATAAAGCAATATTGGCGCCTGCACCTGCAGCAACACCGTTTACTGCAGCCACAACAGGTTTGGGTAAATTTCTTATTCGCTTTACGATTGGATTATAATGCTCTGATAAAATTTGTTTGATTTCCATTTTATTGTCACCGGTAAGTTCACTTATATCCTGTCCTGCACTGAATGCTTTGCCTGCACCTGTAATGTATACACAACGTACATCAGGTACAGAAGCGCATTCGTCAAGGTGCGCCTGCATCAATAATGCCATGTCGCGGTTAAAGGAATTAAATTTTTCAGGACGGTTTAATGTGATGTAAGCAACGTTGTTCTTTATTTCAAACAGGATAGCGCTCATAAAAATCAAATTTATAAGCGAAGATAAATATTATTCTAACCAAACTTAACAGTAATCAAACATGACTTATCACAAATACTTTTCCAGGTAGCTGATAAAAAGTTGCCAGTCTTCAGACATTACGGAGTGTGGGCCTGCATGCACATATGGTGTTAATTTGTTAAATAGCAGGGTGCGCTTCTTATAGATGTTATGCTGATTGTATGTTGTGTTGCAAAAACAATTTACACTTCAAAACTTTTTACCTCTGTATGTTTTAATAAGAAGAGGTTGACCGCATCGTAATTTTTATCAGGTGAACTGATACGGTATAAATAAATAGCATCATTTTGTTCCTTAATAGTTTTGATGCAGCGGAAGGTCATATCGTTGGCGGCAAAAAAAGCATCCAACTCGTTTTTAAAATTATTGCCGATGCCTACAGTGGTTATGCGGTAATCTTTTACGCGGTGAAATTTATTGATGAAACGTTGAACGGGTTCCAATACAAATAAGGCGATCACTACCATGGCCGTTACAACAATGGCCAAAGGATAATTGTGGTAACCTATGGCCATGCCCAATGCAGCAGTTACCCATATCAGTGCAGCAGTAGTGAGGCCATTAACCGTAATCCCTTCTTTAAAGATCACACCGGCACCGATAAAACCAATACCGGTTACTATATTGCTGGCGATCCTGTCGGAAGCATTACTTTCTTTTGAAATGATCGTATACAAACATGAACCTACGCAGATGATGATCATTGTTCTAAAGCCGGCTGGCTTGCTCCTGAACTCCCTTTCTAAACCAATGATAGCGCCAATGATAAATGCTGCGGATACTTGTGCGGCTTCTTCAAAATAAATGGATAGGTCCATAGCTATAAATTTACACAATCTTTATTAATGGCATTTAAAATAATCAAATGGCTCTTTGCAATCATTACACTGGTATAAAGCCTTGCAGGCCGTGCTGCCAAATTCGCTCAGGCATTTTGTATTGGGGGAGTGACACCGGGGGCATTCTATTACAGGGTCAGACGGGTCATCAGACCTTGTGTTAGGCGGTGCGATACCATAGTCTTTTAATTTTTGTTTCCCTGCTTCGCTCATCCAGTCGGTAGTCCATGCCGGCGAAAGCACTGAAGTGATCTTTATTTTTTTATAGCCATGCTCCGATAATGCAAGGCGTATGTTCATCGCGATCATATCCATTGCGGGACAACCACTATAAGTGGGTGTGATGATGATCTCTGTTTCATCAGCATTGATCTTTACATCCCTGATAATGCCCATGTCTAAAACAGATAAAACAGGAATTTCAGGATCGCAAACTGTGGAAAGTATTTGCCAGGTTTTTTCTGCTGTTATAGTTGTAACGGTTACCATGTAGCATTTGGATAAGCCCTTTGTAAATATTGCAGCTCTGTTAAAATGTAACCAAGATGTTCTGTATGTATTCCTTCCTTGCCACCTGATTGCATAAACGCTTTTGCCGGTATTGGTAGTGTAGCTTCTTCCAATACGAATTGTATTTTTTGCATCCATTCGTCTTTTATTAAAGAACAATCTATGCCAGTACCATCTGTAGCGCATTGTACTTCGTACTTTGTACTTACAAACATTTCTCCTGTATACCTCCAAAGTTCTTCAACAGCTTTCCCTATTCTTATTTTACTTTCTTCGGTACCATCGCCCAGGCGTATCACCCATTCACTGCTCCAGCGTACATGGTATTTAGTTTCTTTTAATGACTTGACTGCAATTGCAGCGAGCTGTTCATCTTTGCTGAATTGTAATTTTTCAAAAAGTAAATATTGATACTGGCTGAATAAATACTGGCGCAAAATTGTTTGCCCCCAATCACCATTGGGTTGTTCAACTAATAATAAATTTTTAAATTCTCTTTCTTTTCTAAGATAAGCCAACTGGTCTTCATCGGTGGGGTTTATTGGTTTATTGCCCGGCAGGCTCAACAACATCCGTTCGGACGGGGTTGATTGGTTTATTAGTAAGGCAGCGTATTGATAAAAATTTCTTGATTGCCCCAACAGGTCCAAAGAAATATTGGTGATGGCAATATCCTGTTCCAATACAGGCCCGTGCCCACACCATGCGGCATTTTGCTGTGCAAGAATTAAAGTAGTATCTGCTAAATGCAGGGTATAGTTTATTAAAGAGTTATTCATTATCCATTTTAAAATTATCCATTAAACTCACATATGGTTTACTTCGTCAGGCAGCACATAAAAAGTTGGATGCCGGTAAATTTTGTCCACTGCGGGTTCATACAGTTCGCCGGCTTCTTCCGGGTTGGAAGCGGTAATATATTTGCTTTCCACAACCCAGATGCTGATGCCTTCCTGCCTCCTGGTATACACATCCCTTGCATTTTCGATTGCCATTGCTGCGTCTGTTGCGTGCAGGCTGCCTACATGTTTATGATCGAGGCCCTGTTTGCTGCGGACAAATATTTCCCATAGCGGCCAGGCGTTGCTGTCATTCTCTGTTTTGTAAATATTACCCGAAGCTTTTTCTTCAGGGATATCGCCGTAATAAAATTTAATGATCTGTATTTTCATCGGAAAATATTTTAATTATTATGCTGCTTTTTCTTTGGACTGACCCGCTGCGGATTTTTTTGCCGCATAGGCCATCGCCGCTTCCCTTACCCATTTTCCCTCTTCGTGCGCTTTTCGCCTGGCTTCCAATCTTTGCTTATTGCAAGGGCCTTTTCCTTTTACTACGTTCCAGAATTCTTCCCAATTGATTTCGCCAAAATCGTAATGCTTCCTGTTCTCGTTCCATTTTAATTGATCATCGGGTAATTGCATGCCCAATAATTTTACCTGCTCTGCGATCATATCTACAAACTGCTGGCGCAATTCATCATTGGTCTTGCGTTTTATTTTCCACTTCATGCTTTGGTCGCTGTTGGTGCTTTCCGAATCTTTGGGGCCAAACATCATCAATGAAGGCCACCACCACCGGTTGATCGCATCCTGGCACATGTCTTTTTGTTCATCAGTTCCCTTCGATAAAACCAACAGCGATTCAAAACCCTGGCGCTGATGAAAACTTTCTTCTTTGCAGATACGCACCATCGCTCTTGCATACGGGCCATAACTTGTTCGGCACAGCATTACCTGGTTTAATATTGCCGCGCCATCCACCAGCCATCCTACCGCGCCCATATCTGCCCATGTTAATGTGGGGTAATTAAAAATAGAAGAATATTTTGCTTTGCCGCTGTGCAGGTCATTGATCATTTCATCCCTTGATGAACCGAGCGTTTCGGCTGCGCAGTATAAGTACAGCCCATGGCCTGCTTCATCCTGCACCTTTGCAATTAAGATCGCTTTGCGTTTTAATGAGGGGGCACGGCTGATCCAGTTGCCTTCCGGCAACATACCTACTATCTCGCTGTGTGCGTGCTGGCTGATCTGCCGGATATTGGTTTTGCGATAGGCTTCCGGCATCCAGTCCTTAGGCTCGATCTTAGTTTCAAGATCGATCTTTTGATCGAATATTTTTTCTCCAAAGGAATAGTTGTATACAAAATCCTTTACGGCCATAACAATGAATTTAGGGCATAAAAATAATATAAAAAACTAACAGTTGTTAGTTAAATTTCAAATCGATTATTTAAAGCTTTCTGCTATTAGAAAATAACAGCTAACAGCTATTGATTTTCTTTTGTGCTATGTTGATTGAAAACCAGGTTGAGCAGGTGGATTAAGACGAGTTTACAGGAATTTTTTAATGAAGGGCGCATAAAATTTTATTCCAGCAGCTCCGGTTCGTTTGGTAACAGCGGGTAATAATTATACCCAGTTATTCTTATGAGCCAAACTAATGATTTGTGCCTTACTGTTTACATGTAATTTTTGATACACGTTGGCAATATGTTTACGGATTGTCAGCACACTAATATCAAGTAGGGTGGCAATGCGCTTTGCATCAAGCCCATTGATGGTATGTAACAAGATTTCTTTTTCTCTTTCGGTAACCAATGCATCCAGCAAATGGGACTCAGTAGCTTTTGTTCCATGTTGAAGCTGGGCCTTGCTCAGCATTTCCAGGGCTTTTCGGGCAATGGCGGCGCTCATCGGCGCCCCGCCATTCTGTACTACGTTAGTGATGGCATTGTGTAATACTATTGCATTTTCATCTTTAAGCAAATACCCATGCGCTCCTGCTTTGATGGCTTCGAAGATCTTATCGTCATCATCAAATATGGTGAGTACAATAAAATAGATTTCGGGATACAATGCCCTTGCAAGGTTTATGGTTTGCACACCATCCATACCCGGCATTTCAAGATCCATAAAAATGACCTGCGGTATTTTTTCTACGGGCAAGCCTTTCAATTGTTCCAAACAATCATGTCCATTCACTGCAATAAAACAAAAATCAAGGTCTTCAAATTGTTTTATTTTTTCAGTGATACTGTTACGGTTTATCGCTTTATCATCTACCAATCCTATTTTTACCGGTTTACTCATTTCATTTTTTTCCTTCTGTAAAGTCTTTGTTTTTTAAGCAAATGGCAATACCTAATTTGTAGTATTGGCCTGCAATAATAAACAGGTGCCTTTCCCGGCTATGGAGGCGATCTTGAGCTGCATACCAATTTCTTTTGCTCTTGCCTTCATATTAAGCAGGCCATTGCCCCCCGCTGCAGTATTGTCCTGTATACCCTTTCCGTTATCGGTAATTTCAATTACTATGTTGTTGTCGCTGCTGATCACGATATTGATATTGGCCGCGTCGCTATGCTTTAAAGCATTGTGCAAAGCTTCCTGCACTATCCGGAAGATATTGAGTGCATTTTGTGAACTCAGGCGGGCATCATTCTTTATATTTTCCGTCACCACAAAATGGATCTTATCATAGGTAGGCTGCAGTTTACTGATATAATTTTTTATCCTGTCGCTGAGACCTGTAACAGTGATATGGTCTTTATTGAGTACCCAGATCGTATCCCGCAATGAATTAATGATCTCCTGCGAATGTTGCTGCAGGTTGCGGAGTGTGGACATATTGTTTTGTAAACCGTTATCAGTGATCTTTTCCACGTCGGCCCGTATAGCAGATGCATAAGCGCCAATATTATCATGCAGGTCGGTAGCAATTCTTTTTCGTTCATTTTCTTCCGCAGCAGCAATGGCCTGTTCTGATAAATATTTTTCTTCTTTCCGCAGCAATTCGTTTTTGAGGGTTTGTTTTTTCCTGTAAATAGTAAACAAAGAATAAAATACGATGATACCTAATATCAATAGACCTACTGAGCCGTATATCCAGTAATTTTTTTTGATCAATGATAAATTTTGCTGGGCGATGATATTACTGTTCTTTTCCGTTTCATACTTTGTCTGCATTTCTGCGAGTGATTGGGCAGAATTTTTTTGGTACACAGAATCTTTAAGCCTGATAATGGTTTCCAATATCTCAGCATATTTGCCCATATTACCGGCGGCCTTATAGTTATCAGCGAGGCTGCCGTAGAGAAAAAAAAGTTTGGTATCTAATTTATATTTTTTTGCGATGGCAATTCCTTCTTCGCATATAGCGATTCCTTTTTCCGGTTGCCCATAATGCGCATAATAAAAACCCAGCTGCGACATATCAGAAGCGATATAGAAAGGGTCACCAATTTTTTTTCTTATTTCAATAGCCTCTTTTAAAATGGGTTCTGATAATTTGGCCTGCCCGTTCTTAACATACAATTCCGATTGAATAGCAAGACAATTTGACAATGCAAATAAGTTTTCATGCTTACGTGCATAAGTAATACCCTTGTTGATAAAATAGAATGCAGAATCTGTTTTACCAATACCATTATAGTTAGTTGCCAGGTTAGCAAAAAGGATGGCATATTTTTCTAAAAGCAGGGTATCCGTTGTAGTATGCAGGGCTTTTAAATGCCAGTTTAAAGCATCCCTCAATTGCCCCATTTCCAGGTAAGCCCAGCCAATTAATGTTTTCCCTTTTACCTGCAACAAAACTTCATTGGCTTTTTCGCCAAAAGCAATGGTTTTGTATCCCATATCAATAGCTTCTTTGTATTGATTTTTTCTTACATAGCATCGCCCCTTTTGGTTATACAAATTAGCTTTAAGTACAAGATCATTATCTGCTGTTGATAACAGGGAGAGGCACTTATTGGCGAGGTTTAGTGAAGAATCGATAAGGCCTTTTGTAGTAAGCGCGCCGGTAATATAATACATGGCATAGATCTCATCGTGCAGGTTATTGGATTCTTTTGCAAGAGCTCCTGCATTTTCTGCATAATTCAATAATGTATCCGGGTGTAAACTATAGCCCAGGTCACATAAAGCAAAAATGGCCTGCACTTTTTCCTGTTTTGAATTTGCCTGGGCAATATTATTTTTTAGATCTTCGATTATTTTTGTTTGGGCAATGCCCTGGTAAAAAAATAGCTGTAAAATTATTATCGTTATGTAAACAATAGGTTTCATTAAATATTTTGTCGATGATTTTTTTATAAATGTATTCATTTTTCTGCGGAAGACCTACCGTACTATAAATTAAGGTATTGGTTTAAAAAGCAGGCAATAAATATAATATAACAGCATTGCCTAGAGGCTTTTACCGGATGCAATTAACTACCGGCAATGAAATGCATACACAAAAATAGTTAACGAATAAAAAAGGTAAGTAGGCCTTTTCTTCATGTGCACCGCTATTTTTGACGGGCCCTTTTTATTTTATGTCAAAATCAACCACTACTATTTCGGTGGTAGGATGGCTTTGACAGGTCAATATAAAACCCTGTTCCACTTCTTCCTGTTCCAAACCCCAGTTCACTTCCATTTCTACCTTGCCCTCCAAAAGCTTTGCTTTACAGGTACAGCATACACCAGCTTTGCACGCAAAGGGCAGATCTGCGCCTTGTTTTATCGCGGCGTCTAAGATCGAATCATTATTGAAGCCAAGATCAAAATCAAAGCTTCTTCCATCAAGCTTTACCGTTATTTTGCTTTTAGGCCCGCTGTCTTTGTGCTCAGTACTTTGTACTTTAATCGTCTTTTGACCAGGTGTTGTAAACAATTCAAAGTGAATTTTCTTTTGATCAATGCCCAACTGTACCAGGAAATCTTTTACACAAAAGATCATTTCCTCCGGGCCGCAGATAAAAAATTCATCAATGCCATTATAGTTAACCAGTTTATTTAATTCCATTAGTTTTTGCCGGTCAATTCTTCCATAATTAATGGGGGCATCTGTTTTTTCCCTGCTTAATATATTGATCAAGTTAAAACGCTGCAGGTATTTATTTTTTATTCCTTCCAGTTCTTCAAAAAAGATAATGGAGGAGCGGCTGCGGTTACCAAAGACCAATGTGAAACTGCTTTGCGGTTCTGTTTGCAAGCTTGTTTTAATGATGGACAATACCGGTGTAATGCCACTGCCCGCTGCAAAAGCCACATAATTTTTTTTGTTGGCGGGTTGCAGTGGGGTATTGAATTTGCCTGTGGGTGGCAACACGTCTATTTCGTCACCTGCTTTTAAAATCTCATTGGCATAAGTAGAAAATTTTCCACCATCCACCTTTTTTACTGCAACTTTTAATTCATTTTCAAAAGCCGCGCTGCAGATAGAATACGAACGGCGTATCTCTTCACCATCAAGGTTTTTTTTCAGGGTGATATTTTGTCCCTGATCAAATGAAAATGTTTTTTTCAATTCTTCAGGAACAATAAAGGCAATAGAAACACAATCGGGCGTTTCTTTTTTTACTGCCTTGATCTTTAATTTGTGGAAATGAACAGCCATAGACTTATTTTACGATGCCATTTAATAAATGCGTTACCATATCATCCTGCAAAACCGCGGTACTTATATTTTTTTTATGCCGTTGCCAGAATTCAAGTCCGCGTACGGCCGACAACAGCGTAAGTACCGCTACATAAGGATTAATGGATCTTAATTCTTTTTTCCTGATGCCCTCTTCCAATATAGCTACCAAACGTTTTTCGTAATGACGGCGCTGGTTTAAAAAATTACTCAGGAAAGGTTCCTGCAAATGTTTCCATTCATGGTTGGCAACAAATACGGTATCAAATTCATCCAGCATCATGCTGATATGAAAACGTATGATCATTTCTATCTTATTGACCGCACTGCAGTTTTGCTCTTCGGTTGCTATTAGCTGGCTGGTGAAGTCATTCGCTACTTTAAAGCAAATAGCCTGTAATAATTCACTCTTGCTGCCAATATGGTTATACAAACTCGGCGCTTCCACGCCAACGGCTTCGGCAAGTTCTCTCATGGAAGCCGCATTAAAACCCTTCATCCTGAACAATGACGATGCCTTTGTTATGATGACGTCCTTTTTGCTGGTATTTTTACCGGGCTTTATTTTTGCCAACTTATCTTTTTTACAAAACTAACGCTTATTAGTTTTTGTATTTTATTTTTTATAACTTTTCGAACTGGTATAAAATGCTAATTTTGCTACTGGAAAAACTTTAACTATGCAATTACAAGCTGTAGACACGGTTGATACGATCACTCCTGAGGATTTTAAGAATAAGTATTATAATACGATGAAGCCGGTGGTTATAAAAAACCTGTCCAAAGATTGGCCTGCCTATAAAAAGTGGACCTGGGATTATTTTATTGATGTGGTTGGCAACAAGGAAGTAGGGGTATACAATAACATTAAAAGCGATGCTTATACTCCAATCAATACCGCGGATGCTTATATGAAGTTTGGTGATTACCTGAAGAAGGTTAAGGAAGGCCCGTTAGACCTGCGGATATTCCTTTTTAATATTTTCCAGCATGCGCCCCAATTGGTTAATGATTTTACATGGCCTGAAAATTTGATGAAAGGTTTTGTGAAAAAATACCCGATGCTTTTTGTAGGTGGCCAGGGCTCGGTTACCCATATTCATTTTGATATTGATATGAGCCATATCTTACACACGCAGTTCATAGGGCGTAAAAAGGTATTGTTATTTCCATTTGAAGAGCAGTATAAGTTATACCGTAAACCATGGGAAGTGCTGAGCATGGCTAATTTTTCTAATTACAGCAAAGATTTTGATTACGAAAATTTCCCGGCGGTTAAATTGGCCAGGGGTTATGAAGTGATATTGGGACACGGCGATACCTTATTTATGCCGGCCGGTTACTGGCACCATATGGAATATATCGACGGGGGCTTTGCTATGAGTTTGAGGGCGCTGCAGGCTGATATTGGCGGTAAATTAACCGGCCTTTGGAAGCTTTTTGGCATGCGGAATATTGATACTTTAATGAAAAAAACAGCCCCAAAATGGTGGTATAACCGCAAAAGGCGCCAATTATATGAGCTGGCCCAAAGAGAGCTTAAAACGGCCGGAAAAAATAAGTAAAATAAATTACATTAGTACAAAAAAATCATTACTTTTACAGCCTGCTTGGTTATTTAATCCACTCCAATCTTATTTAAAGCTTTCAGGTTGATTGTATTGTACAAGGCCATTATTATCCAATTACATTTTCTATTATTCCAGGTTAACTATTTAAGGAAACTTATTATATAATATTATTTTACCTTTTTTTCTTGTGGTTTCAGAGGTAAGCAAGGCCGGAGATTTTTATCTCTGGCCATTTTTTTACACAGCATTTAGCAGCAGGTCATCAGCTTTAAGCCACAAGGGATATGCATGCTATCCGAATATGTTATTTATCTCTTGTGGCTATTTCCCTTGTAGCTACGCTATCGCTGCGTTTAAAAAATCAACCATCGGTTTCATGGTTTTAAAAGTGGATGCAACATCTTTTACAAATGTTTTGTTTTGCACTTCAGCATCAGTGAATGCTTTGGAGACAACGAAACTTTTTAGTTTTAAGAATTTGATTGCAGGGTTGCTGTCTTCATAACCTTTGGGGGGCCTTACCAATGCTTCGCCTTTTACCCCTTCGGTAAATGTTTTTTTAAAAGCCGTATTACCCATGATCTTCTTCCAGTCATCAAAACTGTAATCGATCTCCTGCCTTATTTTAGACAGGTCTTTTGGTTCCGGCATCCACAAGCCACCCGCAGCAAAACTTTTCCCGGGTTCTATATGAAGGTAATAACCTGCCCCGCTACCCTTCTTTCCATTCCTGTTGAAATAGCCGGCAATATTATTTTTATAAGGGCTTTTATCTTTACTGAAGCGAACATCTCTGTTGATGCGAAAGGTACAGTCCTTGGCATTTAGTTGCGCAATAGGCGGATCGAATACAGCAATGCCTTCAATTATTTTTTGCGTGAGTAAAAGAAAGTCTTCTTTCACCAAATCATATTGTTGGCGATGCCCTTCAAACCAGGGCCTGTTATTATTTTTCTTCAGGTCTTTTAAAAATTTTAAAGTAGCCGGCTGGAGCATAATATATTTTTTAGGACACAAATTTACATCAAACAAAAAAGGAATCAGTATTCAACTGATTCCTTTTAATTATAATTTAGTACTTGCAACTTTTAAATTACTTCACCCTGCCCCAATTCTCACCGCTCTTGATACGGTATAAGGTCATCTCGCTTACCTTGTATTTTGTAGCGATTTGCTTATAGGTTAATTTTCTTTTTGGGTTTTTGATCATATCCTTGATCACTTTTACCTGGGTGGCATTTAGTTTTAATCCTTCGGTCCTGTTGGCTTGCCTTTTTTTATAAGCAATTTTTTCGGGACTCGATTGCTGATGGCTGCTCACATCATCCAATGTTGCCCACTTCAAATTCTTATAGTGATTGTCCTTCTTTTTATGATTGGTATGGATTACATATTTATGTTTAGGCGAAGCCTTCTTACAAAACTGCCTCGCTACTTCCCTGTGAATATAGATGGTGCCGTTACCTCCATTCACATGCAGGTTAAGCGTTCTGTATCCTGAAGTAATGGAACCTGTTAACAGCTTTCCGTCTTCTGTAATATTTTCACTAAAGCTCGCTGCACGGCCTTGTGATGATACTGCATACTTTTTACGAAGTGTTTTTGAGCCGGTGAACTGAATGGGTTTCCAAACTTCGCCGGTAATTTTTTTAATCATTGCAATATGATTTTAATGGTGGGATCCGGGCTTATGCGTTTACCCGAAATAATAAGGTTCGACTATAAATATAAAAAGAATTTTATCAAGTAGGAAGCATTTTTAAAAAATCTTCCTCAGTTATTATTTTAATGGTAGCTATTTTCCTGGCCTTTTCCAGTTTACTGCCCGCGTCTTCCCCTACCACAAGATAGTCTAATTTACTACTTACACCACTCACAATCTTCCCGCCGTTATTTTCGGCCATTGCTTCAGCCTCACTTCGTTTAAGCTTGTTCAGGCTGCCTGTAAATAAAAATGTTTTCCCCGATAAATTGCCATCAGTGGCCAGTTCTTTATGCTCATTCTTCAGCCGCACACCCAGTTCCTCCAGCTTTTGCAGCAGTTTTATATTTTCGGCATCGCTGAAAAAAGCGTGTATGCTTGTAGCTACTTTTACGCCTACGTCTTCCAGTTGCTGCAATTGTTCTTCGGTATAATTCGCAAAGTCATACAGGTGCTGCACCGCATTGGCCAGCGTTTTTGCCGTGGTTTCGCCAACATAACGGATGCCCAGGCCATAAATAATCCTGTGTAATGGTTGTGTTTTGCTGGCTTCAATAGCTGCCTGTAAATTGTTGATCGACCTTTCTCCGAAGCCCCCTATTTTTTTAATGGTGTCAAACGGCAAGGTATAAACCCCGGGCACATCTTTTAAAAACCCCAGCTCATGAAACTTCCGCACATTAGCGTCACCGAAACTGCGTATATCCATGGCATCTTTACTCACAAAGTGAATAATACGCTCTACCACCTGTGCCTCGCAATTGATATTGGTACAACGCCATACTGCTTCATCTTCGGTTTTAAATAATTCGTGGTTGCAAACAGGGCAGGTGGTTGGGAAAACAATTTTTTGCTCATGCCCTTTCCTTAATTCACCGAACGATTTTACGATCTGCGGTATCACATCACCCGCCCGTTCAATTAGAATAGTATCACCCAGCATCAGGTCTTTTTCTTTGATGTACTCCTGGTTGTGCATAGAGATACTGCTAACCGTAACCCCGCCTACCTGCACAGGTTCCAGTTTGGCAACGGGTGTAACTGCGCCCGTTCTTCCTACCTGGTATTCAATTCCAATTAATTTACTGGTAGCCTGCCTTGCTTTAAATTTAAATGCAATGGCCCAGCGGGGATGGTGCGAAGTCATGCCCAGGCTATCCTGCAGCTGCAGGTCGTTCACCTTGATCACCATGCCATCAATTTCATAAGGCAGGTTATCTCTTTTAATTTCAAATTCTTCAATGTAGCTTATGACATCCCCGATGCTCTTTACCACTTTCATTTCTTTTTTCGGGCTTCTGAAACCTAAGTTCCAGAGCATATCGAGCATGCCGCTGTGTGTTGTTGGTTCCTTTTGGTTGGCATCGTTAAATTTGCCGTTCAACAAATAGCTTACGTGGTATAAAAAGGCTTCGAGGTTTCTCCTGCCCACTTCTGCCGTATCTTTTATGCGCAGGCTCCCCGCAGCAGCATTGCGTGGATTTGCTAATGGCGGTATGCCTTCTTCGATGAGTTTATCGTTGTAAGCCTTGAAATTATTTTTATTCATCAGCACTTCGCCACGTATCTCAATCTGCTGTATACCATATGCAGAGAATTGTGCGGAAAGCGGTACAGATTTTATCTTTTTAGCGTTGATGGTGATCTCATCACCTACACTTCCATCCCCTCTGGTAGCAGCTCTTGTAAAAAGGTTGTTCTCATAAATGAGCGAGATACTTGCCCCGTCAAATTTTGGTTCAATGCAATATTCAATGGTAGCAAGGCCACTCAAATCCCTTGCCTTCCTGTCAAAATCTTGCAGGTCATCGGCATTGTAACTGTTTTCCAAACTCAGCATCGGTACTAAATGCTGCACCTTAGGAAAATCCTTTACCAGGCCGGCGCCCACTCTTTGCGTGGGCGAATCTGGTGTTATGGCATCAGGATGTTCCTGTTCAAATTTTTCTAATTGCTTATATAGCATGTCGTATTCATAATCGCTGATCAGCGGATCTGTTTGTACGTAATAACGGTATTCATGAAATCGAAGGATATTCCTGAATATTTCCACAGTAGTACTGCTACAGGCGGTTGGCTGCTTTAAAAATGCGCTGGTTTGCTCCTGTAATTTTTTTGTTTGACTGTCGCTGTACATAGATTATAACTTCTGCGCCAAAGATAAAAATTGTAAAGCCCGTTTTAGTACTTTTGAAAAAACTTTTTATGCTATCCTTCAACTTTCAATTTTCAACTTTCAATAACAAACTGCTTTTAAACGGTTGCCTGTTGATCATTGCTTTTTCCTCCTGTAAGTTTCGCCAGAAAATACCTTTGGTGGTTCACCATGCAAAAATTTACACGGCAGATGAAAAATTTTCTGTTGCAGAAGCTATGGCGGTAAGCGGGGGAAAAATAATTGCCATTGGCACCAATGACGAAATACTGAAAGAATACGAAGGCGAAGCCGAAGTGAATGCGGGTGGAAAAACTATTTTGCCCGGGTTTATTGATGCCCATTGTCATTTTACAGGCTATGCCACCGACCTGTGGAAATGTAACCTGGTAGGCACTATTTCTTTTGAGGATGTAATAAATAAAATGCTGCTGTATAGTAAAACTGCCCCGATGGAATGGCTTTACGGCAGGGGCTGGGATCAAAATGATTGGGACGTTAAAGAATTTCCCTCGAAAGAAAAACTTGATTCCTTATTTCCCGGCCGCCCTGTTTTTTTAAAACGTATTGACGGTCATGCGGCGATAGCCAATCAAAAAGCATTGGATCTTTCAATGATAACTGCCGCTTCAACCATTGAAGGGGGAAGCATAGAGTTAAAAAACGGTAAGCTGACTGGTATTTTAATTGATAATGCCATGGGGCTTGTTGAAAAAATTATTCCGGGTATAAGCGATGAACTGGCTAAAAAATATTATAACGATGCACAAAATACCTGCTTTTCGCTGGGCCTTACGGGTGTGCATGACTGTGGTATCAGCGAACATACGGTGGATTTAATTGATGCTGAACAAAAAGCGGGCAATTTAAAAATGAAGATCTATGCAATGCTTACAGACAACGCTGAATATTATGACCGCTGGATCAAAAAAGGTATTTATAAGACTGGCATGTTAACTGTAGGTGGATTTAAATTATATGGCGATGGCGCATTAGGCAGCCGCGGTGCCTGTTTATTGCAGGACTATACCGATAAACCAGGCTGGAAAGGTTTTTTATTAAGTGATCCGGCACATTTCAGGGATATAGCTGCAAAATTAGCCAACACTAAATTTCAAATGTGTACGCATGCTATAGGTGATAGCGGCAACAGGGAGATTTTAAAAATTTATGGAGAGGTGTTGAAAGGAAAAAATGATAAGCGCTGGCGTATTGAGCATGCTCAGGTAGTGAATGAAAACGATTTTAATTTATTTGGAGACTATAATATTATTCCATCTGTGCAGCCAACCCATGCAACAAGTGATATGTACTGGGCAGAACAAAGATTGGGTGCAAATCGTATAAAAAATGCGTATGCTTATAAAAGATTACTGCAGCAAAATGGATGGATGCCACTGGGAACCGATTTCCCGGTAGAAGACATTTCTCCTTTTAAAACTTTTTATGCAGCCGTTGCAAGGCAGGACAGTAAAGGCTTTCCGGCTGCGGGCTTTCAAATGGAAAATGCTTTGGGCAGGCAGGAGACCCTTAAAGGTATGACCATCTGGGCAGCAAAAGCGGCATTTGAAGAGCAGGAAAAGGGCAGCCTGGAAAAAGGCAAAGCTGCCGATTTTATAATCATTGATACCGACCTGATCACCTGCGACCCTGCCGCTATTTTAAAAGCCGCAGTTAACCAAACTTATATCAATGGTAAAGCCGTTTATAACAGTAAGCGGTAAAAAAGATTTTGCAATTTGAATTAATGTGTTAGTTTTACACATTAATTTAAATTGCTTGTTTATGAAAAAATGCCTGCTGTTGCTGGTGCTGTTTTGTATTGGAACTGCGTCTTACTCCCAACGTTTATTGAACTGGTCACCCGAATTTCCTGTCGATAATTCTACTTTAAGTTTTACTATAGATTGTACAAAAGGCAACCAGGGCCTCTTAAATTTTGAAGGCGGTAATTCCAATAATATTTATGTGCATGTGGGCGTGATCACCAATTTAAGTACGGGCCCTTCGGACTGGAAGTATGTAAAATTTACCTGGGGAACGGCAGATCCAATGGCACATGCAATACCGCTGGGAGCTAACAAATATCAATACACGATCACTAATATCCGCAGTTTTTTTGGTGTACCCGCCGGCGAGACCATAAAAAAAGTAACGGCAATATTCCGCAATGCAACCGGTAGTTTAAAGCAGGTGAATGTTGATAACAGTGACATGTACCTTCCTGTTTATGGTAATACAGAGTACGCGGTGCGCCTTAACCTTCCTCCATTTGAACCCCGTTATATCCCATGGCTGGAACCTTTAAGTGTAGCAGTGGGCGGTAGTATAAATATTACCGGTGTTTCATCAGCCAACGCGGCTCTAACTTTAAAGCTGAATGGTAATGCTATTGCAACAGCAGCAAGCGCCAATACCATTTCTGCAAATCCAACTATTGCTACTGCATGCAATCAAAAAGTAATGCTCGAAGGCAATGACGGTTCTGGAATTAAAAAAGATTCCTTTGAATTTTATATTCCACCCACAACAACTGTAGCTGCTTTACCGGCTGGTGTACAGGAAGGGATTAACTACGCCGCCAGCAATACTTCGGTTACGCTCGTGTTGTATGCACCGGGGAAAAATAATGTAGTAGTACTCGGAGATTTTACCAACTGGTCGGCCAGTTGTACAAACCAGATGAGTAAAACAGCTGACGGTAATTATTTCTGGATCACCATTAATGGCCTTACACCGGGTACCGAATACGCCTACCAGTATTTGATCGACAACAGTATTAAAACTGCAGATCCTTACACACAAAAAGTACTGGATCCTGATAATGATCAGTTTATTTCAGCTACAACTTATCCTAACCTTAAAGCTTACCCAACTGGTTTAACAACCGGTATCGTGAGCGTGTTGCAAACCGCGGAACCGGCTTATAACTGGCAGGTAAATAATTTCAACAGGCCGGATAAAAAGAATTTGATGATCTACGAACTGTTAATAAGAGATTTTACGGCACAGCATAGTTACCAGTCATTGATAGATTCTTTTACTTATTTTAAAAACTTAGGCATCAACGCCATTGAATTAATGCCCATAAACGAATTTGATGGCAACGAAAGCTGGGGATATAATCCTGATTTTTATTTTGCACCGGATAAATATTACGGTACTAAAAATAAATTAAAAGAATTTATTGATAAATGTCATTTGAACGGGATCGCGGTTATCCTGGACGTAGTATATAATCATTGCACGGGTAATGCACCGCAGGCAAAAATGTATTGGAACGCCGCCAGCAGCCAGCCTGCAGCAAATAATCCCTGGTTAAATGTTACAGCGCCCCACCCTTATAGTGTGTTCAACGATTTTAACCATACGTCAACGGCTACACAATATTTAGTGCAGCGTTCCCTTAATCACTGGCTGGATGAATATAAAGTAGATGGTTTCCGTTTTGACCTGGGTAAAGGATTTACGCAAACACAAACCAATACTACAACGGTTGAAAATTATGATGCCAGCAGGCTGGCTAATTTAAACCGTTACTATGACGGCACTATTGTTACTCACCCCAACACTTATATGATCATAGAGTTTTTGGGAACATTGCCCTGCCAGGAAGAACAGGAATATGCTGCCCATGGATTCATGCTTTGGGGCAACAATAACTTTGTGTACAATCAAAATACGATGGGATATACAGCGAACTCTGATATCTCACCGATTGTATACAGCGATGCTAAAAAAGCTTTCAACAATCCTGCAGAAGTAGGTTACATGGAAAGTCATGATGAAGAACGCACCATGTATAAAAATTTAAATAACGGGAATGCATCCGGCAGCTATACTGTAAAAACTTTGGCCACTGCTTTGGCGAGGGAAGAAGCTGCAGCAGCTGTTTTCTTTACAGTTCCCGGTCCAAAAATGATCTGGCAGTTTGAAGAAAGAGGCTATGATATTCCATTAGCATTTGGAGGTTCAAACCTTGCCAATAAACCACCGCACTGGGAATATATGGATGATGCCAACCGTAAACATTTATATGATACCTATAAAAGTATTATGCAATTGCGGTTGACTAACCCTACGATTTTTAATAACCCCACTTTTACTTATGATTTTAATAGCGGGCTCGTGAAAGTTTTTCAAATAGCGGATCCTAACCTTGGGGGAAAGAAAGTAACGGTACTGGCTAACTTTGATGTGGTGCAGCAAAATAAATCTATTACTTTCCAGGCTGCCGGCGACTGGACAAACTATACCGGTAATGGAACTGGTACAGGAGTTAATGGAACAACCGGCACCAATTTTACTTTAACTGCAGCAGCGCAAACGATTACATTGCAGCCGGGAGAATACCATATCTATGTAAGTGTTCCGGCATGTGCCACGCTTGCGCCTACTGCTACAACCCCTGTAAACTATTGCCAAAATGCAACCGCTACGCCTTTAACAGCAACAGGAACTAATTTATTATGGTATGCCGCTGCAACAGGTGGAACCGGCACCGCAACCGCCCCTACGCCTTCAACTGCAACAGCCGGTACAGTCACTTATTATGTAAGTCAAACTTCCGGGTGCGAAAGTGTGCGTTTACCCGTGGTAGTGAACATAACAGCGATTTTAACGGCGCCTACAGTTACCAGTCCGGTAAATTATTGCCAGAATACAACTGCAGTGCCATTAACAGCTACAGGTACAGGTTTATCCTGGTATTCCACTGCAACAGGTGGAACGGCAAGTACAACAGCACCCACACCATCCACTGCAGCAGCAGGGACTATTAATTATTATGTGAGCCAGAAAAATAATTGTGGTGAAAGCATACGTGCACTCATCAACGTGGTAGTGGCGGCAACTCCTGCTGCACCATCTGGTTTAAATGTTACGGGGGTTACAACCAATTCAGCAATGCTGAACTGGACAATAGTTGCGGGAAATTACTATTCCGTCGAATATAAAGAAACCGGTTCCGCTACCTGGATAAATGCAGCAACTGCTGTTACAACAGGCAATCTCGCATTGAACAACCTCAATATTGCTACTTCTTACGACTGGAGAGTAAGCGCCAATTGCGCAGCACTGCCAACAACCAATTATGCAACCGCACAGTTTGCAACAATGGCACACAACAGTACCATCGGAAGGCTTAAGAATGGTTTTGGAATAAAGATATCACCGAACCCTGTTACCGGCAATGCCATCATCGATTACGTGGTACCGGGAAATGGCAAAACAATTATTACTTTGATAAATGCAATTGGCCAGCCACTGCAGATCCTTTGTAATGCCTATCTTTTCGGGGGGCAATACCATATCATTATCAATAACCAGTTCAGGGCGCTTGTTAAAGGTGCTTACTTTTTGAGTATTGAACAAAACGGTACCAAGTACTTTACACAATTCCAGAAGCAATAAATTAAATTATATTTGAACCTTAAACCAATCATAATGCCCGCAGAAGTAAATGTAGAAAAGGTAAAAAATATTAAATCGCTTTTGGCTATCCAGTCGGAAGTAGAAAGTAGTAATAAGATTGCACTTTCTGTTGACTGCGTGATCTTTGGGTTTGATGAAAATAAATTGAAGGTCTTACTGATACGAAGTGATCTAAAAAAATACCTTGGAAAATGGTCCTTGCTTGGCGACCTGGTAAGTCCGGGTGAAGATCTTGATGCTGCAGCATACCGGATATTAAAACAGCGTACAGGCTTAAGCGATGTATACCTGGAACAGGTACATACATTTGGCTCGGTTAACCGCCACCCGGCTGGCCGCGTAGTTACGGTAACGTATTGTTCATTGATCAATATACAGCACCATAAATTAAATATCCTTGACAACGAGCTCCACTGGCATGATATAAAAAACGTGACCGACCTGGCGTTTGACCACCAGCAGATATTTGACAACTGTTACAGGCGCCTCCAAAAAAGGATACAGGAACACCCCCTGGGCCTTAACCTGTTACCCAAAAAGTTCTCCCTTAGGGACCTTCAGAATCTATATGAAGCGATTCTGGATACAAAAATGGACAGGCGGAATTTCCGTAAAAAATTCTTTTCCATGGACTTTTTAATTGACATTGATGAAATGGAGCAGGATGTGCCTCACCGACCCGGCAAGCTCTATAAATTCAATTATGAAAAATATGAAAAGAAAAAAAAGAAATGGGTGGGTATCGATTTTTAATACTAGGGTTATGCTGCAAAAGGCCCACTTATCGGGGCTGGGCCGGCATTTCGTTAAAGCAGCGTTTTGAAAATACTTCCTGCCTTTAGATTGACCTCTTTAAGTTTTACGGGTAAAGAAAGACAGAAAAAACTTTAACAAAAAGTTGGTTAGTTAAAATAAAGCCTTACTTTGCGTAAAATTTACACATACTTAATTGTGTAAAAAGTACACATCTTAGATTGCTTTATAATTTTTTTAAAAACCGAAACAACTTGCATATATGAAAAAAATCATCCCACACTTTTTAAGGGTAGTAACGCAAACGATTGCGCTGTTGTTTTTCTCAATAGCGGCATTCGCTCAAACGGCTGTAACCGGTAAGGTTACCGACAGTAAGGACGGTTCTCCTGCCGCTGATGTTACAGTTACTGTAAAAGGTACCAGCACCGCTACAAAGACTGCAGCTGACGGTAGTTTTAGGATAACCGCAGCACCAACAGCTACCTTATTATTTACTTCCGTAAGCTTTGTAAGCGTTGAAGTTGCTATAGCCGGCAGATCATCACTGGACGTGAAGCTGGTACAAAGCAACCAACAGCTCAATGAAGTTGTCATCATTGGCTATGGTACTGCACGTAAAAAAGACCTGACAGGAACCGTAAACGTAGTAACCGCAAAAGATTTTCAAAAAGGCAATATCACTACGCCCGAACAAATGATCGCCGGTAAAGTACCGGGTGTTGCCATCACTTCAAATGGCGGGCAGCCGGGTTCAGGTAGTACCATCCGTATCCGTGGCGGTTCTTCTTTGAATGCGAGTAATGACCCGCTGATCGTTATAGATGGTGTGCCTTTAGACCAGGCTGGTATCAATGGAGCAGGCAGCCCATTGAGTTTTATCAATCCAAATGATATTGAAACATTTACTGTTTTGAAAGATGCTTCTGCCGCAGCGATCTATGGTACAAGAGCTGCTAATGGTGTAATCATCATCACCACTAAAAAGGGTAAAGCAGGTGGATTGAAAATGAATTTTAATACAGTTACTTCCATTGCAAATAAAACAGGCGAGGTAGATGTATTAACCGGAGACCAGGTAAGAGCGATTGTAGCTAAATCGGGTAATGCCCAGCAAAAAGCACAGGTAGGCACTTCAAGCACAAACTGGCAGGATGCCATTTATCATACCGCCGTATCTACAGATAATAATTTAAGTTTCAGCGGAGGGGTTAAAAATCTGCCTTACCGTGTTTCTATCGGGTATTCGTACCTGAATGGTATTTTACAAACAGATCATTTACAAAAAACGTCGCTGGCGCTGGTATTAAATCCAACCTTCTTTAATAATACCCTTAAAGTTGATATCAACTTGAAAGGGGCCTTAGAAAAAACAAGGTTTGGCAACCAGGGTGCTATTGGAGGTGCTGTTAGTTTCGACCCTACTCAAAACATCAATTCCAGCAGTCCAAGGTATAATGGTTACTACGAGTGGACAGAAGCAAACGGAGAATTGATCCTGAACCGTCCCAACAATCCTGTTGGCGCTTTAAAACAAACTTTTGATGAGCAATCACCCAAAAGAAGTATTGGCAATATCCAGTTTGATTATGCAATACCTTATGTAAAAGGATTACATGCCAACCTCAATCTTGCTTATGATGTAAGCAGGAGTTCGGGAACTTATTTTGTGAATGACAGCGCCGCACAGGCTTATATAATTGGTAAGCCGGGTATTGGTGGTTCTAAAAGCTCAAACAAATCAACAAAGCAAAACACGGTGGTGGATTTTTATTTGAATTATATCAAAAACTTCCCTTCCATTAAAAGCAGGATAGACCTTACTGCCGGGTATACTTACAATAATTATTTAGCCACTTACTATAATTATCGCGGCTATAATGCAAAAGGGGATACTATTGCAGGCACTAAAGCGCCCAACTTCCCTTTCAACAAACCCGAGAATACCGTTATTGGTGTTTTTGGCAGGTTAAATTATATTCTTAATGATAAATACTACCTGACGGCAACGATCAGGCGTGATGGTTCATCACGTTTTGGAGATGGCCATAAATGGGGAACCTTTCCTTCAGCAGCTTTATCATGGAAAATTAAGAATGAAGACTTCTTAAAGAATAGCAGAACCTTTTCTGACCTTAAATTAAGATTAGGATATGGTATTACCGGCCAGCAGGATGGAATTGGTAACTATGCGTTCCTGTCTACTTATAGTTTAAGCGGCCCGAATTCACTTTCACAATTCGGCAATAGTTATTATTACACTTATGCTCCAAGCGGTTTTTATCCTGACCTGAAATGGGAAGAAACAACTGGATATAATGTTGGCCTCGATTATGGTTTTATGAATAACAGGATCACCGGTAGTATAGATTTTTACCTGAAGAGGACAAAAGATCTTTTAAACAGCGTATCCCAACCAGCCGGAACTAACTTCTCTGCCTATGTATTGGCGAACGTTGGTAACATGGATAATAAAGGCGTGGAATTTAATATTAACGTTATCCCTGTTAGAAATAAAAATGTTACCTGGGATGTGAATTTCAATGCTACTTACAATAAAAACACAATAACCAATTTAACTATCGTGCCAAAAGATGTTAGTTATGTAGGTGCTCCGGGTGGCGGCGCAGATGGCGTAAACGGACCTATCCAGTATAGCCAGATCGATCACGCAAAAAATACTTTCTTCCTCTATCACCAGATATATGATGTGAACGGAAGGCCGATTGAAGGATTGTTTGAAGATGTGAACCGCGATGGCATCATCAATGAAAAGGATAAATATTTAGGCAAAGCACCTAACGCAGACCTGTTTTTTGGTTTCAGTACCAATGTGGCTTATAAAAAATGGAACGCTGGTTTTGTTTTAAGGGCAAACTTTGACAATTATGTTTACAATAACATTTACAGTAACCTGGGTAAGTCAACGCAGATACTGGATGCCTATACGATCCACAACGGCTCTGTAAATTACCTGGAAACACAATTCAATGGTAAGACAGATATCCAGGGATTCAGTGATTATTACCTGGAGAATGCATCATTCCTGAGAATGGATAATCTTTCGGTAGGGTACAATCTTGGCGCCATAAGAAATACCAAAACTTCTTTGAGGTTAAGTGCCAATGTTCAAAATGTATTTGTCATCACTAACTATAAAGGACTTGACCCTGAAGTGAATGGTGGTATTGACAGGAATATTTATCCACGTCCAAGGGTAATTTCTGTAGGTGCAAGCCTGGACTTTTAATTAATCAACAATTGAAAAAAAATATATGAAAAATAAATCCTTCAAATTAATGTTCATCATCCCGATACTGGCAGCGGCCGTATTGGCAGGGTGTGCAAAGAAACTGGATCTTACCCCTACCAATGACCTTACCAATGATAAGGTATTTGCAACGCCTTTGGGATATAAGGAAGCATTGGCAAAAGTATATGGTGTTATGCTTACAACAGGTAGCCAGGGTGCAGGTAGTGGCGATCTTCCTTCACAGATCATCAGCGATGCAGGTAACTCCGACTTTTTCCGTAACCTTTGGTATCTTGAATGCCTGAGTACAGATGAGGCCGGCTGGACCTATCATGGCAATACCGATCCTATCGGTATCCACCAAATGAACTGGACCTCGGTAAACTTTTCAGTAAAATGCAGTTACTACAGGTCGTATTACGCGATCACACTGGCGAATAATTTTATTACAGAATCTTCTGATGCAAACCTTTCCAAACGCGGTATTTCCGGCAAAGACGCTTCCGATATTAAGATATATAAAGACGAAGCCCGTTTTATCAGGGCATACCATTACTGGGTTTTAATGGACCTTTTTGGAAATCCTCCCTTAGTTACTGATTCAGTGCCTATCGGGTCAAAATCATTTCCAAAGCAGGTAGGCCGTGCCGGTATGTTTAACTTTATAGAAAGTGAATTAAAAGACCTTGCAACAACATTGCCAGCACCAAAGGCTAATGAATATGGCAGGATCGACCAGGCAGGTGCATGGTCATTGCTTGCACGCCTTTACCTTAATGCAGGTGTTTATACAGGAACAGCAAGGTATACTGATGCGATAACCTATTGCAATAAAGTAACCGGTGCAGGTTACACGCTGCATCCAAAATACAAAGAACTGATGCTGGCCGACAACCACCTTAATACAGATGAATTTATCTGGACAGCACCTTATGATGGAATTGCAACCCAAACTTATGGCGGAACTACATTTTTGGTTCATGGTCCTGCAGCCATACCAGGCGACAGTTCCGGCTGTAGCGGTACATGGGGTTGTATAAGGGTGACACAACAATTTGTAGATCTTTTTGATGCGGCCGATATCAGGGGACAATTTTATACCAGTGGCCAGAATAAGATCATGACACAATTGCTGGATGTATCAACAGATGGTTATTCTTCTACAAAGTTCAGGAATAAAACAAGAGCAGGTGTGATTGCACCCAATATTGATAATGGAAAAACATTTTCGAGCATTGATATGCCGATCTTCAGGTTGGCAGAGACTTACCTGATCTATGCAGAATCAGTAGTAAGAGGTGGTGCAGGTGGCTCCAACGCAACGGCTTTAGGTTATTTGCAGCAGCTGGCTGTGAGAGCAAGGCCCAGCGATGCAAATGCAGTGAATTACCCATCGTTAACGCTGCCTTATATCTTAACTGAAAGAGGCCGTGAATTAATGTGGGAAGGCCATCGCCGTACAGATCTGATCCGTTATGGCCAGTTCACTACTTCAGCATACTTGTGGGCATGGAAAGGGGGCGTAGCTTCGGGAACAGCAGTGGATAGTAAATACAATTTGTTTCCTATCCCTTCTGATGACATATCTGCAAATCCAGGCCTGGTACAAAACCCCGGTTATTAATTCAGCAACAATAAAATACTTGATATGAAAAATATAATAAAACTTTTAGCTGGTACAATACTTACCGCAACTGTATTTATTTCGTGCAAAAAAGAGATCAACAATGTTACTTACCTGGGTGGTACATCACCTGCATTAACTGCGGCCAGCCTTGCACCAATTGTTATGGTTAAGGCTAATCAGAATAATGTATGGAATACTTTTACCTGGACGAACCCCAATTACCAGTTTACTACCGGTATCAGTTCGCAGGATGTAACTTATACGTTGCAATTTGATACTACCGGTTCCAACTTCACTAACCCTAGTATCCAGGAAATAGCGATCTCCAAAGATCTTTCAAGAGCGGTTACCATTAAAGAGATCAATACTGCAATGGCTAAACTGAATTTAATGGAAAACTTACCGCACAATATGGAAATAAGGGTAAAGTCTACCCTTACTAATTCCAGTGTGCCTCTTTATTCTAATGTATTGAAACAGGTTATTACGAATTACCTCGACGTTGCAGTACCATTGCCTACTACAGGAGAGCTTTACCTGGTAGGGGATGCAACTGCAGGCGGATGGAATAACCCTGTGCCGGTGCCCACTCAAAAATTTACCAAAACCAATAGTACTACTTACGAAATAACGGTAGCGCTTACCGGCGGAAAAGAATATTTGCTTTTACCCTTAAATGGCGATTGGGGACATAAATATGCGGTGGCTAATAAAACTGTTTCAGGCTTAAATGCAGGGGGTGATTTTGGATTTGACCTGGGTGATAATTTCCCCGGCCCATCTGCAAGCGGCAACTATAAAATTGTGGTGGATTTTAAAATTGGCAAATTTACTGTAACCAAGATCTAAGTTGTTGGATACATTTTTTGATTATCAAAATAAAAAAAGTCTATATGAAATATTTTTCAAAACTTTTAATGGCAGCAATTGGAATACTCACAATCTATTCCGGCTGTAAAAAATTAGACGAGGCAGCTGCACTACCCGTGTACCAGCTCGGTAATTCGCCTGTGCTGAGCAGTTCAGTTACAACAATTGCACCGGCCCTTGCGGACACCAATAAAGCAGTACTTAATTTTTCATGGACCAATCCCATGTATTCCAACGATTCTGCCACTACTAAATACATACTGGAGATAGATAGTACAGGAAAGAACTTCGCAAAAGAAAATACTAAAATTGTTATAGGGGCATTGGCCACTTCTCTAACAGGGAGAGACCTGAATACCATTTTACTGAACCTTGGTTTTAAATTGAATGTTGCGCAAACTATTGATGTAAGGCTGATCTCTTCTTACAACAATAATAATGAAAGGTATATGTCTAACGTGTTGAAAGTTGGGGTAATGCCTTTTGCAGATCCTTCTGTACTCACCAGTGCAAATTCAACTGTTACTGTTACGCTGGCAAATGCTGCACAACCCTCCAATAGTTTTAGCTGGACGGCGTCTTTCATTGGCTACAGTGATGTGGTAACCTATACTTTGCAGTATGATTCTGCAACTAAAAATTTTGTAGCACCAATTGAGATCGCTGTTGGGCCTTCTATTTTTACTAAAGGCTTAACCCAGGGCGAAATGAATGCTACTGCATTAAATTCGGGTATCCCGGGGGGTAATACAGGAACGGTAGAATACCGTATCAAAGCGGTGACTGCTAAAGGCGCAATAGTTTACTCCAACCTGGTAAATGTATCCATAAAAAGCTATGTACCCATTGTAAGAATGTATTTGCCCGGAAGTTACCAGGGAGCTACAGGTAATGGTAATGACTGGGATCCGCCCACTGCACCTGAATTGATCAGGGACCTGCGTTCGGGTGTTTTCAATGATATGTATTACATCTATATCTTCCTGCCTGCAGGCGCGCAGTTTAAAGTGAGCGAAGGCCGTTCATGGAATATAGCTTACGGCACTGCTGCTGCGCCGGGTACAATCACCAGTAACAATGGCGGCAATTTTACGGTAGGTGCCGCAGGATTTTACCGGATCACCGTTAACAGAACGACCTTAAAATATGACATCAGGGAAGGAAGAATGGGCTTTGTAGGCGGATCAACAGGAGCCGGATGGAATCCTCCCGGCGTATTCCCTACCTATGCAATGGGAACTGCAGCAACCAATTTATTTGTGGGTATAAATACTTTCCCTGGTAATGGCGGCTGGAAACTCATCGATAACAATGCATGGGATAATGGCAGCAAAGCAGTGGATGAAACAAGAAGTTATGGCACACCTAACGGAGATGGAAGCACGCTGGAAGTGAATGGTTCAAACTTTACGGATATTAGCAATGCACCGGTTAGGAACAGGGTGATCTGGGATGGCCGTGATGTGAATAATATTAAATACTTCATGAGCCCAGCCGCTGAAATGCGGGTAGTGGGTGATGGTATCAACCAGGCTGGTGTAAATGACTGGGATCCGCCTACCTCTCCTCAAATGACCTATTCCGGTAATGGCGTATGGACAATAACCATTACACTAAAAGCAAATAAGGATATTAAATTTTTAGCGGGCAATGCCTGGGGTGCTTTTGATTATGAAGATAACAGTGGACAAAGCCAGGCTCTTGGTGTAAATAAAGGTATCAGGTGGGAAGGCGGTAACAATTTTAAAACGCCGGTTGTTGCGGGAACTTATACCATCACGCTCAATGAAAACAACCAGACAATGAAAATAAATTAATTGATCTTATAATATTTTATAAAGGGCTGACATCAATGTCAGCCCTTTTATATTGTGCTGATCATAAAGAATCGTATTTTTAAAAAAATAAATCACTACGATGTTAAAAGTGTTGATTGTTGGGGGATGCCTTGCCGGAGGTCTTTTTTTTTCCTGCAGTAAAAATGTTGCCTCAAATACCGTTTCTCCGGGAATTCCGGCGAAAACTTTTTATGAGCGCAGCAAGTTGGTAATGGGCGTTGATCTTTCTTATGTGAACCAGGTGCAGGATTATGGTGGATTGTATAAAGATTCAGGCGCAGTAAAAGATCCTTTTACCATTTTCAAAAACCATGGAGCTAATACTGTAAGGGTACGTTTATGGCATAACCCTCAATGGTTAAAAGCCCTGAACGGGGGTAAAATGTATAGCGACCTGTATGATGCAGAGAAAACAATACAGCGTGCTAAAGCAAATGGAATGGCCGTTAATTTAGACATTCATTATTCAGATACCTGGGCCGACCCGGGCAATCAAACAATACCTGCAGCATGGACGGGTTTAAGTTTAGCCCTATTAAAAGATTCCGTATATAATTACACCCTCGCAGTTTTAAATTATTTAAAAACAAAAAACCTGGTACCGGAAATGATACAGGTGGGTAACGAAACCAACCAGGGAATGCTTTGGCCTGCGGGTAAAACATCCGGTGGTAACTTTACAGCGTTTTGTGACCTGTTAAAAAGCGGGATCAAAGCAGTAAGGGATTTTTCTGCTACATCAACGATCAAACCGGAAATTATTTTACATGTGGCGCAATTGAACAATGCCGGATTTTGGTGTACTAATATTATTACTAACGGCGGTGTAAACGATTTTGATATTATTGGGTTATCGCATTACAGCAAATGGGCAACGATAAATGATATGACGGCGATTACGGCAACGATCAGCAGCCTGAAAACTACTTATGGAAAAAAAGTTATGATCGTGGAAACAGCCTATCCATTTACAACAGCAAATGCCGACAGCTATAATAATAGCATTGATGGAGCTGCAGCAGTTGCAGGTTATACGATCAGTAACGAGGGGCAATACAATTATATGAAAGACCTCACACAGGCGGTAATATCCGGTGGAGGCACCGGCATCATGTACTGGGAACCTGCATGGATAACCTCATCGTTAAAAGATCCGTGGGGTACAGGGAGTAGCTGGGATAATATGACCTTATTTGACCAAAACAGCAATGCTTTGCCGGCAATAGAATACATGACCTGGTCTTACAGATTTTAATTTTTAAAAATACGGGAAACTAAAATGGCTATCATTACTTAAACTGTTACCAGCCCATTTTTAATAGCATACATTACCAGCCCTACCCTTGTTTTTAAATGCAGCTTTTCAAACAGTGCATCGCGGTAGCCATCAATAGTGCGTGGGCTTACAAACATTTTATCGGCGATCTCTTTATAGGTGAGTTCGGAACAGGCGCATTTTAAAAAATCTGTTTCCCTGTCATTAAGATTTATGAGGGTATTCACTGCACCCACTTCCCTTTTCTTATCATACAGCTCACGCAAAAACGCCATCCGGTTGGTTTTATTAATACAGGGTTAGAAACTTTTGGGAGGATCATCCAGATTATAATTAGTTGTATTGAAATAAAAAAACTCAAATAACGGAATATAGAAAGTAGTGTACCCGTGGCAGTAGATTTCAATGATGAACAATCAGCCCGCTTATCAAAAAACTCAGCGGAAAAAAAATTGCATTAATCCACATATTTTTATCCATATTTAATTTTAATGTTTGAATATTGAAATAACCGTTTTTGCCCGAAACTAATTCGCCCTGAGCGCAGTTGTTGCCGAAGGTTCGAAATTTGGAATTCGTCCGTTTGAAGCGCTGCTTGGCTTTATTCGTCAAGTTAAAAACTGAAGTACAAAAAATTACCCTTGCCGATTGTTCCAAAGTCGAGCCTAACTATTGGCAATACCAATGTTGTGCAACCCCCTGCTTTTGATCAGGAGCGCTGCACTGTAATGTTAAGCCTTAAAATTTGTTCAAATTGAAGTCGTATCAAGATTGTTTTTTTTGAGTAAATGCAAAAAAGAGTCTCCGATTTTATCAGAAGCTCTTTTTAAACTTAAATAGTTTTTTTATAGGTTATCTCTTTTTGCTACAATTCCAAACATTGTTTTAATTACAAAAATTTCTACACCAAGCATCACCATGGCTACAATGGTTCCGGTACCAAAATTTCCCGCTATTAAAGCAATAATGATACTTTGTAATTCTATCAAAGCTCTTACAATGGTCATAATTGCAATGGTTTCTGGTATACCTACAGTTGCAACAATCAATAGGGCTAGTCCGATTGCAAGATTTCTTGCACCAAATTCATAAGAAGCATATTTTGTTGCTACGCTTTTTAAGTCAATACCTGCAATGCTGTTTTGAAATAGTGAATCAAACTTGAAATAATTTGAAACACCAAAGGCAATGTTAGCCAAGGCTAATAATCCAACTATTATTCTTGTCCATTTAGGAACCAAATTTTTTGAGTTCATAGTTTAAGATTTTAATTGTTTCATTGCTGTTCCCCAATCTTCCAGGTGGTGAACGGTTTGCAGTTGCCCGTTTTCAATCGTGTGAACATCAATAGTCATAATTTTAAATATTTTTGTTCCGTCTGTTGGCATTCCCATAAAATCTCCGTTGGGGGTACCTGTTACTAAACTTCGAACAACATATTTGTTGTGTTCGTTTATCATTTCTTGTGGCTCCCATTTCAAGTCAGGGATAAGTTTCCAAAAGAATTCTACTTGTTCAATTAATGCAGGTTTTCCTTTGCTTTCTACAGAACCACTTGATAGAAAGTTGTCGGCTAATACTTTGGTCAAAACTTCCGTGGGGGTAGTTTCGATGTTTACAGTCAGTGCCTTTCTGTAAAATGCGGTTAATGCTTCCCTTGAATTATCCATTTTTTAATTTTTGTGTTATGATTAAATGATAGCACAAAGATGAATACTGTCAATTTTATGTGAAAGGTAGATTTGCTCCTTTGTATGATACTTTTAGGAAGTGCTGCTTAAGGTAGATACTTTCCCCTGAACTCCATTGGAGTTTTGTCAATGTGTCTGCGAAAATATTTTATAAAGTTTGTCGGTTCGTCAAAGCCCAATTCAAAGCCAATTTCTTTGATTGATTTGTTGCCGTGAACAAGTAACCGTTTTGCTTCTAATAAAATTCTTTCGTCAATTAATTCTTTTGGTGATTTATCCAAAACTTTTGATGTTGCTTTGTTCAGTCTTTTCTCAGAAACATTTAATTTCTCTGCATAACTACTCACTGATTTTATTTTCGTAAAATTATTTTCTAAAAGGTCTTTGAACAAAAGAGTGTAATCAAGGTCAATACTTTTTTTTATTTCAGAAAAACCTTGTTGTCGTTTTTCTCTGTCGGCAAGCAAAAGAAAATTATGTAAATGATTTTTTAGTATGTTATGCTTAGCAGAATCGGTTGGAGATTTTAATTCTTCATCGATCAGATTGCAAATGTTGATGAATGTTTTGATTTGCTCTTTGACCTGAATGTTTGGTTTGTCAACTAGGTCGTTGAATAAAATTGTGCTTTGCAAAAACTGTGTGTCGCTGCTGGCAGTGCAAAAAAAGTTGTCAGTAAAAATTAAAACTTTTCCCTCATATTTTGTCAGTTGGTCAAACTGGTGCACACGGTCTTTGTCAATAAACAACAAACTGTTTGGATTAATTTTTATTGGATTGAAGTCGACGAAATGTGTGGGTTTACAATTCTCAAATAAAAAAATGTGGTAAAAGTCAGTCCTGTGTGGCGTTACTAAATGCTGTTTATTTGAAGTTAATAAAGTAGTCAATGGCACTACTTCAATTTGCAGGTCAATGCCCGATTTGAATTTATATTTTTTTACGTCGTTAGGCATGCTGTTGGTTCTTGTAGCTTGTCAGTTCAAAGTTAGCACTGTTGCAATTAGGGTGTTCCCCAACAATGAGTATGTTCCGAATTTTCTACGGGATTATTATTGCGCTATTCGTTATTTTCATACAGGGCATCAGGTCCTTTCTTAAATTAAAAAAATATGCACAACTTTAAGATAGACTCTTTCCAACTTTGCTCTTAATCATACTATGCTTCAAACAATCTCTGGCTATTGAAGCACATCAATAATTTTTTTGAACAAAAATATTACTGAAAACCAGTCTATTACAAGGGTGCTCTAAAAAATACTGCTCCTTTTTGTTGGAAATCCACCCTAAACCACCTTACCTTCGCCGTCCCAAAAAAGCAGCAGCAATATTGCCACGTTTTAAGGGCGGAAGTAACGGGATGGCGATACTCCGATCGTTTATAAACCGCTTCAACTGTACTAAAATAATTGCAGGAAGCTAAAAAAAAAAAGATGAGCAAATTACATTTCACCACCAAGCATGCTAACGAGGCTACCGTTACACACAACTGGTACGTTGTGGACGGTACTAATCAAACCGTAGGGCGCATGTGTGCAAAGATTGCGGCTGTTCTTCGTGGAAAGAACAAAGTCTATTACACCCCACACGTTGACTGTGGCGATTTTATTATTGTTACCAACTGCGAAAAAGTAAAGCTGACCGGTAATAAAATGGATGAAAAAGTGTATGATAACTACACCGGGTATCCGGGCGGACGTAAAGAGGAAATCGCAAAAGACCTTTTAAAACGCAGGCCGGAAGTTATTATTGAAAGGGCTGTAAAAGGCATGTTGCCTAAAAACCGTTTGGGCCGCCAGTTGTACAAAAAATTATTTGTATACCAGGGCGCAGCACATCCTCACGGTGCTCAACAACCAAAAGAATTAAAATTTTAAAAAAGCTAAAAGCTAAAAGCGAAAAGCACATAGCTTTCGGCTTTCGGCTCTAAGCATTAAGCTAAATAAAAAAATGGAAAAGCAAAAAAACGCAGTCGGCCGCAGAAAAGAAGCTGTAACACGTGTTTTCCTTAGTAAAGGAGAAGGCAAGATTACCATCAACGGCAAAGACTATAAAGCCTACTTCCCGCTGGTATATTTACAAAACCAGGTAGAAGCGCCTTTTAAAACTGTTGAAGCTACTGACAAATTTGACGTGGTGATTAATGCTACCGGTGGTGGTGTTAAAGGCCAGGCAGAAGCTGCAAAACTCGGTATTTCCCGTGCATTGCTTGAAGTAAGCTTAGATTACCGCCCTGCTTTAAAAGCTGCGGGTTTGCTTAAGCGTGACCCACGTTCTGTGGAGCGTAAAAAACCAGGCCGCAAAAAAGCAAGAAGAAGTTTCCAGTTCAGCAAACGTTAATGCTGGTCAATGGCTCATGGTTCATGGCAAGCTGCCTTACTATTAACCATTAACTATGAACCATGAACAATATTTAAATAACTATTTTAATAATACACGATGGAAAATAATACATCATTACAACAGCAACTTCTTGAAGCAGGCGTTCACTTCGGACACTTAAAAAAGAAATGGAATCCAAAAATGCTGCCTTTCATTTTTGCTGAAAAGAAAGGGATACACATTATCGACCTTAACAAAACTGTTGAAGGTTTACAGGAATCTGCAGCGGCTTTGAAAGCTATTGCCCGCAGCGGTAAAAAAATAATGTTCGTAGCTACTAAAAAACAAGCTAAGGAAATCGTAAGCGAGTGTGCAAGAAAAGTGAACATGCCTTATGTAACCGAACGTTGGTTAGGTGGTATGCTCACCAACTTCAATACCGTTCGTAAAAGCGTTAAAAAAATGCAGAGCATCGAAAAAATGCTTAACGACGGCAGCGCAGAAAGCCTGACTAAAAAAGAACGGTTGACCTTAACACGTGATAAAGAAAAACTGGAAAAAGTTTTGGGTGGTATCGCACAGATCAGCCGTGTACCAGCTGCTTTATTCTTAGTGGATATCGGTCACGAACATATTGCAATGGCCGAAGCAAAAAAATTAGGCATCAGCACTTTTGGTATGGTAGATACCAACTGTGATCCTAATAAAGTTGACTTTGCTATTCCTGCAAATGATGATGCGACAAAATCAATTTCTATAATCGTTAATTATTTAACTGCGGCTATTGTAGAAGGTTTACAGGAGCGCCAGGCAGATAAAGACAGCGAAGACGATCATAGTGATGTTGAAGAATCCGCTGAAGCAAAAGCTGCAAGGTTTGAGCAAAAAGTTGATGGTGGCGATGACAGGAACAAACGCGGCGGCAGCGGTAGAGGTCCTGGTGGACCAGGTGGCCAGCCTAAGCGCAGGGTAGCGGGGCCCGGACAAGGCGGTAGAAGGCCGGCAGGTGGACCCGGTGGAGCAAGATAAGCCCCACCTATCTTCTCCGCCAAATGGCGGAAGGGAAATGAAGGAGATGGTAGCGAAGATGATGTTTGAAGTTTAAAAAAGTATGTTTGAAAAAATACACTTTCTAATCTAAAACATGATTAATTATTAATTTTTAATTATCAATTACAATGAGTGTTACTATAACAGCAGCAGACATTAATAAATTACGTCAGGCAACCGGCGCCGGTATGCTTGATTGCCGTAAAGCCTTAACAGAAAGCAACGGGGATTTTGAAGCAGCTATCGACTGGTTGCGTAAACAGGGCCAAAAGGTAGCGGCTAAACGCAGCGACCGTGAAGCTAAAGAAGGTGTGATCATTGCACAAACCACTGCTGATCATAAAAGCGGTATCATTTTGTGCATCAGCGCCGAAACAGATTTTGTAAGCCGTAACCCCGAGTTTGTGGCTTTTGTACAAAGCATTGCCAATGCAGCCATCGACCGCAATGCACAAAGCATTGAAGAATTAAGTGAAGTAATGATCGGCAACGAAAAAGTAGCTGAATTGATCAATGATAAACTGGCATCTATCGGTGAAAAGATCGGTATCACCCGTTTTGAAAGAGTAAATGCGGATTACGTGGCTTCTTATATACACGGTGCTAACCGCATGGGTGTATTGGTAGCGATGAACAAGCACGCTTTTGAAGCAGGAAGAGATGTGGCTATGCAGATCGCCGCTATGAATCCTTTGGCCGTTGATGAAACATCAATAGCTCCGGAAACCATTGCAAGAGAAAGAGAAATTGCGATCGAACAAATTAAAGCAGAAGGTAAACCTGCTGAGATGGCTGAAAAGATCGCGATTGGTAAAGTCAATAAATTTTTTAAAGAAAATACGTTGCTTGCACAGCCATTTGTAAAAGATAATGGTAAATCAGTAGCGGATTATTTAAAAAGTATCGATGCTGATCTGAAAGTTACAGCATTTAAAAGAGTGGCATTAGGATAACCGATCTATATAGCTAATTATAAAAAAAGGGTTGTTTCATTTGAAACAACCCTTTGATTTTAGCAATTATGATTAGTTTACTTTTTCCAGGTTAAGTTCTATGGTCTTTGCTTTGGAATTATACTTCATGGGCAATATTGTTTAACGGTTTGTCCCTGATAATTAAATAAATCAAATTCTACAAAGAAATTGGGTTATTTAAAAAATATAAAAATTAAGAATAGTATTATTATTTTTTAGATTTATTATAAGGAAATTTCTTAGACGAATTTTTCATTAATGAGTTTTTTAATTTATCTGGACTGCTACCCAATGATCCCCTAACTTCATGATCATATTTCCATAATAATCCGCTCCCAATATCGTACATTGTAAGCGTTACATTTTTTTTATCTGTCGCTCCACCAGTACCTAATAATACAGCGATTGCAATGGCACTCCCTTCTGACATAGGCTTGGACGTTATTGCCTTACCTGATATTACAGCATCGACATTTAATAATTTACACCACTCACCCTTTTCTTACATAATAATATTATTGTAGTGAATGTTTGCTGTTCTTTATATTGCATTTGTCTCATCAACATCTTGGAATGATAAAGTATAATTATTTTGACGTTGAAGTAACCAAGTATAATATCTCCTCAAAATAAAAAGCGCCCCGGTAAACCGGAACGCCTTGGGTTGTATCAGGGCACAGGGAGTTGGTTATCTCGCATATACGCCATTGGGGCTCACTACACTTGCGGGGCCACCGGTAATACCCACAGGTGGTACGATGATATTTATATGTTCACCATTTATTTTTAAAGAAACTTTTCCCGCATGTATCTCTACACCCTGTTGATGAAAAGGCGGCATTGCAGCGGGTGCACGGTTAATTAAATAGGGCGCACTGAAATCACTCATCTCCACCTCAAAAGTATAACCGGCAACAACGCATTTGCTGGTTGCTTTATCCGCACTGATCTGGATATCGAAGCTTGCACTCAATACAGGCGCCTGTTCAAACGGGGTGCCTGCGAAGATATTGGGGCCAAAATATTTTCCTACTGTTTCATCAGTACTAACAAAACCCATAACTGCAGGCATGGCATTGGGATCAGGTTGCCAGAGTATCATACCGCTTGCTGCATTGCCAACGGGCGTATTCACCATACGGCCTAAGTGTATAATTACATTCGGCATTTGCATATCAGCCGAAGTTACTGCTGCCAGGTCAATCCCGCCTTCCCAGCTCATCCATTTTGAAACATTTGTCATAAAATAAGTTTAATGATTGATTTTTTAAATTGAAGGATATAAAAGTATTACAATGAATAATTCCGGTTAATACCCAACACAGGGTATTTTACTACAGAATAGCTTTGTACTATTGAATTATTCTGACTGGGTATTTTTATACGCCGCTTCTGCTGTATCTTGGTAATAGCTGAATATACAGGAGGCAGGCGAATAAATTATTTTTTCAAATACTATCAGTAGTTTTACCAATAAACCAACAATTAAGAATGAGTTGCAGGCATTATATGGTGTGTCTTTTATTATGCTCAGGCAATTTTCTATTTGCACAAACAACTGGAATAAAAAAAAAATTAGACGCTTTTGAAAGTAGTAATAACCATGTTGCAGCCGTTATAGGGTTGAATCAAATATTAGCTTCAGAAAAATTAACCCTGGAAGATAAACTGGCCGTACAATCTAAGCTGATCAGTAAATATCAGCAATTACAAAAATGGGATACCTGCCTTAGTTATTGCCAGGCGCAGGTTACATTAGCTCACCAGCAAAACAATACTTTGGCAGAAGCTACTTTTTACAAACTGATTGCAAATACTTACTATCATGTTCCTGATAAAGAAAAAGCAATAATGTATTGGGAAAAGTGCATTGCTATCAGCGAACAAAATAATTACAACGTTTTATTAGAACAATGCTATCATAATATTGGAGCAGTTAATTTAGAAAATAATACCAACCTGGATATTGCAGAACAATATTTTCTAAAGTCTTTAAAATTAGGATTGGTAAATAATAAAGAAAATTCCTCCGATAACAACCGGCATTACCGTTTATTAGCTACGCTTTACACACAAACCAATCAACTGAAAAAGGCCGAACAATTATACCTGGAGGTAATAGAAAAAAATAAAATTATAGAAGATACGGCTCAGTTGGCAGAAGCATTAATGTTTTATTCAGAAGTATTAAGCAGGGAAAATAAATTTGAAAAAGCTACTCAGGTAAGTGCTGAAGCTTTATCCCTATCAAAAAAAATTAATCAATTAGACATGACCCAAACAGCATTGGGGTTTTATTCAAGAAACTTATACGTATCGGGTAATTACAAAGCCGCTTATGAAGCAAAGGAAGAACTGGAACAAATTATAAGAACCCGGTTTAACGGCGATTTAAATAAAAAAGTTGGTGAGGCAGAAGCAAAATTTAAAAATGCCGAGATACAACATGAACAGGAAATCGCAATAGTTAAGGAAAAAAAGAAAATACAAATTTATATTTTAGCATTTATAAGTTTGCTGGCTATAACAGGGGTATTTTTGAACTTTTGGTATCAAAAAAGAAATGCAAAACAACAATTACAAATGCAAGTGCAGGTGCAGGAAGAAAAGGAAAGATTAAGCAGGGATTTGCATGATAACCTGGGTTCTCAAATGGCATTACTATCCAATAATGTTGAAAGCCTGGATACCAATTATAAAAAGCAAAACAGCATTAATGAGAATATCGAAAATGTAAAAGGAACATCAAAACAGCTATTACAAACATTAAGGGAAACAATTTGGATATTAAATAAGGAACAAATTTCTGCTCAAGATTTTTTTGACAAGCTTATCGACCATGCACACAGGTATATTCAAACTGTTGCCGGCATGCGGCTGCAGGTAAATCAAGATTTTAGGGAGAATAAAATACTTAATTCCAATGAGGCACTACAGTTATTTCGCATTTGCCAGGAAGCGGTTACCAATGCCTGTAAATACTCCGCCGCAGAAATACTGGAGATATCTGGTATAGTAAATAATAATAAACTTACCATCAGCATAGCTGATAATGGTAAAGGCTTTGCTATAGATAAAATAGCGGGCAAAGAACAATATGGCTTAAAAAACATGGCACAAAGAGCTGCAGCTGTTGATGCAGTTTTTATAATAGAGGCAGCAGAAAAAGAAGGGGTTTTAGTTAGAGTTATTTTATAACCCATAATTTAAAACGATATTACGTGTTGCTGAAAAATAAAATGCCCCACAGAGGGTATTTACTTTACTATTGATAATTCTAATTTTGTATTATGTTTATAGGTATAGTTGATGATAAAGCATACTTACGCAATTCATTAAAAGAAAAATTATCTTCTGTTGAAAATGATTTTACCATTGTATTAGAGGCCAATGACGGCAGCGATTTTTTAACAAAGTTAAAATTAATGAAAGAAAAGCCTGATGTAGTACTGATGGATATTGAGATGAATGAATTAAATGGTATTGAAACGGTGCAGATTGCCGCACCACTATTTCCTTCAGTAAAATTTATAATGCTTACTGTATTTGATGATGACGAGAGAATTTTTAATGCTATTAAAGCCGGGGCACATGGCTACTTATTAAAAGAAGAATCGGCACAAAATATAATTGATGCAGTGTACCAGGTATACCAGGACGAGGGCGCACCCATGAGCCCGGGTATTGCCCGTAAAGCATGGAAGTGGTTAACGGCAATAACGACACAGCCGGGTACCGAAAAAAAATCATCCACAGCAAGCATGATAGAACCGCTAAGTGAAAGGGAAAAAGAAATTTTAAAATTTAGTATGGAGGGCAAAGAGTATGCTCAAATAGCCGGGGAGCTTTTTTTAAGCAAACATACTGTTCGCCAGCATATGAAAAATATCTACAGCAAACTGCACGTAAGCAACAAAATAGAAGCCCTGCAAATAAGCTTAAAAAACAAGTGGATTTAAAATAGTAGCAAATCTTTCAATACTTAGCAGCAACTGCAGCAATACATCCAAACAGCATAGTTTATTTATTAAAATGCCTCACAGAGGGTATAGTTTGGGCGATTAATAAAGGAGATTTTTATGCTATAGAATGTACAGATGAAAACCAGCGTAGTATACAAAACAAAACCAGCGATTAAATTATGAAAAAAATAGTAACATTTTTTGCGGCAATTGTTTTTAGTCAATTACTGTTGGCTCAAACTTTACAAATTTCACCAGAAGATGAAATAAAAGCAAAGCAACAGTTCGAAAAAACACGCCAGGCAATTTTAAAATGTAAAGGATTAAGCAAAGACAGTATAGTAAGAATAGTACTAAAATTAGAGAAGAACCCGAAATCAGTAGATTTACAGGATTATATAGTGTTCTTGAATTCCAGGGGTAATTACTTTGAAAATTTTGGAGACAAAATACAGTCATTAGTATTGCTAAGAAATGCACTGACCAATACTTTATCTACCAAAGCAGAACTGGAAAGCGCAGCAGATAGCTACAAATTTGCAGATACATTTTATTTTCGTTATGCCTTGGACGCTCAGGTACGTGCCAACGTATCAAGTAGCGATGATCCAATTGCAGGGTATTACTATTATAAAAACCTGTTTGACTATGCCCGTTGTTCATTTAAGATAAAGCAATATAAGGAGGCATGGATATATTATCAAACTGTGGCAAAATATTATTTGCCCGATTCTTCTTACTACATGGCTGCAAAGGCAATGGCAAAAGATAATGAAAAGGCAGAGGCGTGGGCAAAGGAAGCACTAAATAAACAAGTACTGGAAGAATTCAACAAAGCGATACAGCTAAATCCTTCCAATAAACTATATGTTGGTGATAGAGGTAAATTTTATTTACTAAACCTTAAAGACACTGCTAATGCCTTAGCAGATTTTAGCACAGCTGTTCAGCTTGGCACAACTGATGATGAATTATATTATCGGCTGGCTTTGCTAAATTATTTTAAACAGAAAAACTCACAGGAGGCTATAAAAAATTTAAGCACCTGCATAAAGCTAAAGCCAGAAAATGCAGACTATTATTACATTAGAGGAGCACTTAATAAAGATTTAAAAAATTATGCAGCCGCTTTGCCGGATTTTAAAAATGCGATACAATATGGAAAGGCTAATGCTGATTATTACAATGGCAGTGCATTTTGTAATGCTCAATTGAATAATTATACAGCCGCCTACGATGATTATAGTGTGGCGCTTTTGCTAAACCCTAAGGATGATTATGCAAGAAGCAGTTTAAAAACATTAGATCCGGTTTTACAAACTGAATATACAAAAATGGGGTTTACGCCTCAAAATGCATTTCAATTTTTTATGAAGATTGGCGATGACTATGTAAATAATAACGACCAACTTCATGCGGCTTTAAACTATGTTAAATGTACCCAGGTAGATCCTAAAAATCCACAGCCCTACAATAAAGCAGGTAAAATATTCAGCAATTACAATATGAATACTTATGCTGAGCAATTTTTACGTTATGCCGCCTATGCCGATGGTAAAAACCCCGAGTACTTTTTTAATCTTGCTAAGTTCTATTTAAATAACCTGGAGGATTTCAATAAAGCATCTGGCATTTTAGATACCGCTGCTTTATTGGGTTCAAAAAATGCAGATGCCTATTTTTTAAATGGTGTATGCAAACAATATGCACTAAAAAATATTGCGGCTGCTTTAATAGACTATTCTACAGCATTAACGCTTAACCCAAATTTTATTGAAGCATTAAAATCAAGGGGCAACTTATTGTTTGAAGAACAAAAAAATTACAAAGCGGCTTTATCAGATTACAAGGCATTACAAAAGCTTGATCCTGAAAATGAGTTGTATAAAGAATATATTAAAAAAGCTACCGAAAAACTAAACTGAAGTTTGACCTATAAATAGAAAGGACTTACAGAGAGTAACACTTCTTTTATAAAATTTAAAAAAATATTAAACAAACTTAAATCCTGCAAGGCGGGAATAAAAATGAGACCGAAAATGAAAAGAGTATTAGCGTTGATATTTTTTTGTGCAATTTTTTACAGCACCAATGCGCAGTCTGATGGTAAAAATAAAAATGCTTTGCTTAATGCCATCGCATTTACCAGCGACCCTATAGTTTTTAACGAGTATTTTTTATTTTACCAGCGGCTTACCAATACCAGTGACCTGGGTTTCGACTGGATTTTTAATACTAAAAATCCGGATTCACTTGAAATAAAATTCATTTATGTCTACCCCAATGCGCCTTTTGCAAAAGCTGTGGATTTTGCTATTAATAATAATGTTACCACTATTGTTGCAATTGAAGGAAAATCTACAGCAAAAATGACGAGGGCAGAGGCTACAGATTTGATGAAAGGCAAACCGGGAACCAATTGTGCATTAACGCTACGGGCGAAAAACAGTAACATAGATGTAATTATACAAAAAAAAGTAAAGAGAGAAAGCTACAGCAGCCCGGCTAAAAACAATTACGAGAAGGGGATTACAGCCTTCAAGCAAGCAAAAATTGACGAAGCCATAAAATACTTTAGTGATTACAGCTATCCTGAATCGCAAATAATACTTTTCAAAATCTACAGCGGCAGAATTTTAGATGAAATTGATATTACTAATAATACTTACGGTTATGTATTGCAAAAATTACGCAATCTTGTTAATACAGACAGTATAAAAAAATACAGCGAAAATAAAACAGATAATCCAACTATAACAGCACTTGTATCATTGTATTGCTACAGTTATAAATTCAATACGCCTGATCTTACCACTGCAAAAAATATGCTGACAAAAAAGGCTGCCGATGATGGTGATGTACGATCGCAGGAATTAATGGCATATTTACATGCCTGGCATTTTAGCGATGAAGATTATATTTCAAAAGATATATTACCCGACAGGCAGCAAGCCTATTACTGGTATAATAGAGCTATTGCGGGCGGCTCAAAAGAAGGTCCAAAAATGCAGGAAGCTATTTTAAAAATGAAAACTTCAATTGGGTTAGACCTTGCCCATAACCACGTTTTTACTTTCAAAGACGCAAAAGCGGTAACTAAAGTGGCACATTTAAGGCATGGGTTAATGGGTATTATACCTGACTACATTTCACCATTTGGTATAAATGGTTTTGAGGACGGCGTGGTGTATACTAAAGAAACATCACATTTTCCTTTTACATGGACTACGCATATTATAAAAGATAAAGATTTTGCTATTAAAAATTTTGACGATGCCTTCTATGTTTTTAAAAATGAATTTACAAAGTATGACTTTAAAGATATCGAATGGTTATATGCCCGTGAGCAGAAAGGCAATTTGCTAAAATACGAACTCGCTAAGTTTACCTCAGTAGAAAAGGATGGTAAATCATATAAAATGCGAATGGCACTTTATATGGAAGAAGTAAAAGGTGGATACCAAATTAATTTGCAATACGATGAAGAAAAGTAACACTACAAAAACCCATTATTTAAAATTAAAAAAAATAAAGTTTACAATATGAAAAAAATATGCTTAAGTGCCCTTTTGTTGATATGCTCAATAATTGCTTTTGGCCAAAAAAAGAAAACTGCCATTGAAGGTAAAGCGCTCTATTTTGGTGTAGCTTATTCAAAACCAGTTAGAGCTGAATTTGATAAATACATGGCGGTAATAAGCGATTCGCTTAAACTTACCAATCCATTGCTGGTAAAAAGCAGTTACGGTATTCATGCAGGCATTAGTTTTAGAAATGGCAATGGCGAATTTGAAGCCGGTGGCAGTTATTCATTTGGCATCACCGCTAAAAGCAGCAATACTAATAATAGTACTACAGCAACTTTAGCTACAAATACATTTGATATTCATTTTGGATACAACCAATATATTGCCGGTCCGCTTTTTATAGGTTTTGACTTAGGTGTAATAAGCAATGATGCAAAATTTACCACTAAAGGAGGTAATACCTCAATTTTTGAATCAACACCCGAAAGCCACAACCCGTTTAAAGGGTATGTGTTTTTTGCAAGGCCAAAGGCCGGCTTCTTTTTTCCTTTTAAAAAAGATAAGCTATCAGGATTTAAGTTGAATGCCTTTTATGATTTAAGCATATCTAAATATGATTTTTATAATAAAGATATTTTACCCAATAGGTTAAAAAATTATAAAGGAGATACAAAATCTGCTTATAAAGGATTGGGCGTGCAGGCAAGCTTGGTATTTGCAATGGATTAGTAAAATTTAACTATTTAAAAAAACATAATTATGAAATATATTTTAACGGTTACAGCTTTCGTTTTTCTGTGCCAATTAACTTACGCACAAAATATCAATGATAGCAATTCCGCTCTTCAAAGAAAATACCTGCCAGTAGAAATTAATAAATTATTTATTGGAATGAAAGTTACCCAATTGCATAAACTTCGACCCAACGCTGTTTTGCCAACAGAGGAATTTGACCATAATGTAATTGAAAAATTTAAAACCGGAAACGTAAAGGAAATTACCTATCAAATAAACTCTGACAACACGACCGTATATGAATTTATTGTGGAATATCGAAGTACGGCTAAAGCTATTGCTATTGCAAAACAAATGTATAAAGCTACCAATTTTGCTTCTGATAATTTTCCGTTACGCTGGAAATTTGAATTGGCAGATGGTTTAAAATTAGTTTGTTACATTTTCAAAAATAAAATATGTATAATTGATAACAGGGAATCAGGATTTTCGGAATAAAGCGTACTAAAAAGTTGAACTATTTTTGAAGTAAATTAGAAAATTACTGCATGAAAAAATTACTGGTCATTTTTATGATTTGCTTTGCCAGCCTTGTAATTGCACAAAATACTACAGGAGTAAAAATTATTTCTGTAGATTCTTTAAAGAAATATCATATTGGCATTGCAAAAAAAGACAGTACTAAAATATATGTAGTAAGCAATAATGAAGTGCCCTGGAGTAAAATGACTGTTTTGCAAAAAGGGCAGCACATTGTCAAAACAGTACTCAATGAGTATCGGATAAAATACCCTGTTACTTTTTGGATATTAACATCGCTATTGGTTTTTTGGCTATTTAAGCAAATAAGCAGGCTGTTTAAAAAATAGTTTTCAAAATATTTTAACTTCTGATTTATGCGGTATCTGATTTTATTTTTCTCTTATTTTTTGTTGCCCTTTTTTACTCTGGGGAATATCGCAATGCCTGGAATTTGGCAAACTGGTTTTGGTGGCCGCTTTCTACCTTTAATTGCAGCCGATAGCAGTAACTACGGAAAAATTCAAATGCAATCCGAGCTGGTGTTAATAGACTTGTACAACGGCTTTAGTGTGGTAAAGGGTACGTACTACATGTACAATGCACAAGCCACTGAAGTGGAAATGTACACTGGCTATCCGCAACATGGCGAATACAACCAGGATATTGTAAAAAATATAATTATTGGTGATGCCCCTTTTAATATGAAGGTGTTGGTTAATGGTTTTGAAGTAACCAGTGCTGTGTATAACGACAGTTCAATTGCTGCCAATAATTTAAGCACTACAACTGCACCTGTAATACATGCTAATAGAGATTACCAAACTTGGCATTTATGGAAAATGAAATTTGCAGCTAAAAAAATAACTACCATTACTGTTTATTTTTTAACCAATAACAGTAAAGCTAAATTAACGAGGGGCTACAGTAAGTCAAAAGGACATGCATTTGGTTACGTATTAGAGAGCGGTAAAGCATGGGCGGGTAATATTGACACAGGTAATATTTTTATAAGACTTATGGACGGCATTACACTAAAAAAAATTGCTGGTATTTTGCCCGATTCTACCATAAAAGAAAGCAATGGCAAACTAGCGTACTGTTTTGTAAACAAAGACCCCTCACCAACTGATAATTTACTGATTTGGTATAATAAAGATTTGGATAGTATTGCGTTTACCCAAAACGTGTTGCCCAAAACCAATGTTTATTTTGCAGCCATTAATAATTTTCCTGTAAATGATTTTGCAAATAGTAGAACCTGGCAAACGATTAGTTTAACCGATTTTAAACCACAAGATAGTGACCTTGGTAAATTAGTTATCGGTATATTAATTGGAAGTATATTAATTGCAGTCCTGGTAATTTGGCTGCTGATAAAATTAATAAGCAGGCTTCGCCGCAAATAATTACAAAATATTGCAACGCTTCATTTTTATAACTATATCAGCGCCTCCCACAAAATTTCCGCCGGGTGTTTTGCTTTTGCGGCGGTACCATCTTTTATTTGATGGCGGCAACTTGTGCCAGGCGCTGCAATAATTGTTTCGGCAGCTGCATTACGCACTGCAGGAAATAAAACCAATTCACCTATCTGCATGCTTAGATCATAATGTTCTTTTTCATAACCGAAAGATCCGGCCATGCCGCAGCAACCGCTTGGTATAATTTCTACCGTATAATTTTTTGGGATTGATAAAATGGTAGCACTATCATTTAAAGCACTTAATGCTTTTTGCTGGCAATGCCCATGTAGTTTTATCTTTTTTGTTTCGGCAGAAAATAAACTGGCATCAATTTTACCGGAAGCAAATTCACGGGCAATAAATTCATCGACATAAAAAACATTTTTGCTTAAGGCTTTTGCTTTCGCCAAATTTTCATCTGTTGCTAAATCAATATACTCATCTCTAAAAGTTAAAATAGCAGATGGCTCAATACCGATCATTGGAGTTTCAGCTGTTATAACCGGGTAAAGTAGTTGGATGTTTTTATTGATGATCTCTTTTGCCTTGCGCACTAAACCTTTACTCAACCAGGTTCTACTACTTTCTAAATGCGTAGGAATATTTACTTCGTAACCTAATTTTTCTAAAAGTTGAATGGCTTTAATACCAATTTCTGTATCGTTATAATTAGTAAACTCGTCGCAGAAGAAGTTGATAGTTGATAGTTGATTGTTGATAGTTGGGCGTTCTCTGTTCGCAAACCATTTTTGTAATGTTGTTTTATATATAGTAGGCATGCTGCGCTTGCGGGCAAATCCGGATAAACTTTTTATTGCGCCACCGATGAATTTATTAGATACTGCAAAGTTGTACAAATCCGGAACCATTGCACCAAGTTTAGCAGCTGCTGTAAAATTGGCGATCAGTTTACTTCGGAAAGGAACACCGTTAGCATCATAATAGTGTTGCAGGAATTCTGCTTTTAGCTTTGCTACATCTACGTTGCTGGGGCATTCACTTTTGCAGCCTTTGCAACTTAGGCAAAGGTCCATCACTTCATAAATCTCCTTATGGTCAAAGCGGTTGAGCTTATCACTATTGGTTAAAAATTCCCTGAGAATATTTGCCCTCGCCCGCGTGGTATCTTTTTCATTCTTTGTTGCCATGAATGACGGACACATCGTGCCACCACTTAATGCAGTCTTCCTGCAATCACCACTGCCATTGCATTGCTCTGCATGTTGTAATACATTCTGATTGTTAAAACGGAAGTGTGTTTTAAATTCCGGTGTTTGTTGCCCGGGAATATAACGCAACATGGTATTCATGCTGGGCGTATCCACAATTTTATTGGGATTAAAAATATTATTGGGGTCCCAGGCTTTTTTTATTTCTTTTAAGAGGGCATAATTTTTTTCTCCCACCATTTGTTTGATGAATTCTCCACGTAACCTGCCATCACCATGTTCGCCGCTTAATGAACCATTGTATTTTTTTACCAACGTAGCAATTTCTTCAGCAATCATTCTGAATAATTGATTGCCCTCTACCGTTTTTAAATTGATGATAGGCCGCAAATGTATTTCGCCACTTCCTGCATGCGCATAATGCACGCTGTATAAATTGTGTTTCTTCAGTATTTCATTAAAATCACGGATATAGGCAGGCAGGTCATTCACATCAACTGCGGTGTCTTCAATTACCGGTACTGCTTTTTCATCACCCGGTAAATTACTAAGCAAACCTAAACCTGCTTTACGCAATGTCCATATCTTTTTACTGTCTGCACCAAATAATAGCGGGAAATGATAGCCTAAGCCTGCAGCACGCATATCCTCCTCTACCTGTTTTGCGATAGCAATGATTTCTTCTTTAGTTTCCCTGCAAAACTCTATCACTAAAATTGCACCGGGATCACCCTGCACAAAAAAACGATTTTTACTTTGCTCGATATTACCCTTCGTACATTCTAAAATATAATGGTCAATTAATTCGCTCGCGCTGGGTTTATATTTCAAAGCAATAAGATTGGCCCTTAAGCTTTCATCAATGGAGTTAAAATGCACACACAGTAAACCCATTTCTTTTGCCGGTAATGGAATTACATTCAATTTTATTTCTGTGATGAATGCCAACGTTCCTTCGGAACCCGCGATGAGTTTACAAAAATTAAAATCTTCTCCGCCTGCAGTGAACGGCGCGGCGTCCAATAAAATATCAATTGCATAACCGGTGTTTCTTCTTTCTACCGTTTTTTTTGGAAATTCTTTTTTTATCTCTACCTGGTTGTCGTAGTTACTTAATAAACTTCTTACTGTTTTATAAATCGATGCTTCTAAATTATTGCCTTCACATTTATTATGAAATTCATCTAAGCTGAGTGTTTTAAATTCCACTTCGCTGCCATCACTCAAAAATGCTTTTACTTCCAGCAAATGTTCTCTGGTGCTTCTATACACAACAGAGTTACTGCCACAACTATTATTACCCACCATTCCGCCGATCATGGCCCTGTTGGCAGTAGAAGTTTCTGGACCAAAAAATAAGCCATGGGGTTTTAAGAACATATTCAGTTCGTCACGTATCACTCCCGGCTGTACCCTTATCCATTTTTCCTGGGTGTTTAATTCCAGTACCGAAGTAAAATGCTTTGATACATCTACAACGATGCCATTGCCCACCACCTGGCCAGCCAGTGATGTGCCTGCAGTGCGTGGAATAAGAGATGTTTTATATTGGAGCGCAAATGCAATTAATTTTTTGAGGTCACTGTTGTTTTTTGGAACAGCGACTGCTAAAGGCATTTCGCGGTAAGCGCTGGCATCTGTTGCATATAAGGTACGCATGGTGATATCGAAAAATAATTCACCATCCAGTTGTTTGCCCAGTAGCTTTAATGCCTCGGTCATTATAAAAAATTTTGGAGTTGCAAAGATAGTTTAAGAAGCAGTAAAAGACATTATGGTATGTAAAGAAAAATTACGCTTCAATAAAAGCTCAACGGTATTACTGAACCTGAACGGAGCGTCGCCATCGCAGCTCCACATAGCCCCAATGCCTGTTCCAAAAAACCTGGCTGTTTTCTTTGCGCCTTTGCGGGAAATTTATTTTATCGCACAAAGGCACGAAGCGCACAAAGATTTAAAATATATTTGCAATATGACAACTGACTACGATAAATATTTTGAAGCCAACAAAGAAGGCTGGAATAAAAGAACTGCAGTTCACAAGGGTTCTGCATTTTATGATTTGGATGCATTTAAAAAAGGAAAGTCTTCCTTAAACAAAATTGAACTGGAAGAAGTAGGTGATGTAAAAGGCAGATCATTGCTGCACCTGCAATGCCATTTTGGTATGGATACTATGAGCTGGGCAAGAGAGGGGGCGATTGTTACAGGCATTGACCTGAGTAATGAGGCCATCGATCTTGCAAAAAAAATAAACAACGAGTTGCAATTGAATGCCAGCTTTGTTTGTTGTAATGTATACGATACTGCAGCTTATGTGAAAGAACAATTCGATATTATTTTTACTTCCTATGGTACCATTGGCTGGTTGCCCGACCTGAAGCCGTGGGCAGCAATGATCGTTGATAAGTTAAAGCCAGGCGGCTTTTTTTATATCGCCGATTTTCATCCTACGCTTTGGATGCTGGATGATGCAATGGAGCAATTACACTACAGTTATTTTAATGATGAAGTTATTGTTACCGAACAACAGGGTACTTATACCGACAGGGATGCCGATATAAAACAAACTGAATATGGATGGAACCATCCTTTTTCAGAAATATTTGGTGCACTGGTAAATGCAGGCCTGCATATAGAATTTTTACATGAGTACTGTTATTCACCTTACAATTGTTTTGCCAATACCGAACAGGGTGAAGATGGTATGTGGCGCTTAAAAGGAAGAGGGAATAAATTTCCAATGATGTATTCTATAAAAGCAGGTAAAAAATAAATACCTTCCTGTGGGTATTACAAGCTGAAATTTAATGCTCCATATTTACAGCACTAAAATAATTATTATGCAAAAACTGATAAAAGCTTCCATTGCAGCCGGGATGTTGTTTTTATGCGGTACATCCTTTTCCCAAACCGCAAAGCCGTTTGCCATTGCAGATTTTAAAACGGCTACCTGGGAAGTAAACAATGACGGCAGTGTATATTCTTTTATAGTGAGCAACCCTATGGGAACTGTTACCTCAGATTTTGAATTTGACTGGAGTATGACCACCGGCACTGATATGAATGGCCATATTAAGATCACGCGGGACGCTATGAAAAGTGCCGCAGCACAAAATAATTATTTCGGTCCGCGTTTAAAAAATGCAACCCTTACTGATAAAACCACGATATGGATAAGCCAGCAGGTATTTACTGAGCTTACTAAAAAGGGCAATGCCATAATGGATGTAGGTAATGGCCCGGAAGTATTTACAGCAGTAATGGATAAGAATGGTGATGCAGAAAAAGAATCGTTTAAAGATATTATACAGGTAAAAGGCAGCGAAAAAACAGTAACTACAATTCATGTAAAAAACCGGGAGGGCAGCAGGCAGTTATGGATATTGAATAATGCGCAAAATCCGCTGATCATAAAAATGGACCTCGGCTGGACGATCGTTTTAAAATCGGTGGAGTAACAAAGTAAATAAAGTATATAGGGTATATAAAGTCTTTGGTAATGGGATGCCTTATTTATCTTATCAACTTTATTTACTTCTCCCCTTAATTAAATAAGAATTGATGAAAAGGGAGAAAAATATATCTTCGCATAAATTTGTAAGCGATGGCTTTAAAGTACAAACGTATTTTGCTAAAACTCTCCGGTGAAGCATTAATGGGCAAAAGTAATGATGGTTATGAACCTTTGGATATAAGTATCATTGCACAGTACGCTAAAGATGTAAAAGAGATCATCGCTGCGGGCGCAGAAGTAGCGATAGTAATTGGTGGTGGTAATATTTACCGCGGTATGAATGAAGCAGAAACAGGTATTGAGAGAGCACACGGTGATTATATGGGAATGCTGGCCACTGTAATTAATGGCATGGCATTACAGGCGGGACTGGAAAAAGCCGGTGTGTATACGCGTTTACAAAGCGCTATTAAAATGGAACAGATCGCTGAGCCTTATATAAGGCGCAGGGCAATCCGTCATTTGGAAAAAGGAAGGGTGGTGATCTTTGGGGCCGGTACAGGTAATCCTTATTTTACAACAGATACAGCAGGATCATTAAGGGCCATTGAAATTAAAGCTGATGTTATTTTAAAAGGCACAAGGGTAGACGGTATCTATACTGCTGATCCTGAAAAAGATCCTGCCGCAACAAAATACGAAACCATTTCTTTTGCCGAGTGCATACAAAAAAACCTAAAGGTGATGGACATGACAGCTTTCACCCTTTGTATGGAAAATAAATTACCCATCATTGTTTTTGATATGAACAAACAGGGGAATCTTTTAAAAGTAGTGAATGGCGAAAAGGTGGGCACTTTAGTTAATTAACTTACTACCCACGCTATATAAAAAATCGTCCAGGTGTTCAGCCAGGGCGATTTTTTGTATAGCAGTTTCAATAGAGTTTATAATGTGGCCAAATAGGAGCGTATAGCTGCGAGGCTCGATTTTACCGGATTGAGTGGCACTTTTTGAATATTTGCCGTAGTTACATTTACACCGGTGGTAATTGTTTCTTTTCCTAAAAAATAATCATTGCCCTGTTTAGAGATCGCCACTACGATTGCAACTTTTCCATTGGGCACTTTACCGCTGAGGAATCTTTTTTCCGGAACATCGCCATACATGCCTAATACTGAACGGTAATCTTTAAAAACTAAAAACACGGTGGTGTTTGCATTGGTATAATTAGAAGGAAGCGTTGCGCTTATTAAAGAACGGTTGATGCCGGTAGTATCATAAAAGTAATCGCAGTTGATCCAACGCAGGTGGCTGCAGGCTATTTCATAATACTGGTTGCCCACTGCAACAGTATCTGATGAATTGGTACCTGGAACCCAGTTAAATTGCGCAGGGTTAGATTCAACACCGTAAAACAATTTCATTAACTGGCTGGTAGGTGCATCTGAATACCGGATATAAAATTTTGCATTGGGCGCTAATTGTAATTGCTGGCCGTTCTTACTTAAACTTACAAAAACTTCACCGCCACTTACCAGCATACTTCCATTGGAACTGGTAGGTTTATTCAAAACCACCATGTCTCCCTTGGTCTTTATAAGACGGGCTTCTACATATATTTTCCCTGTAACAATTTGCCCGGCACTACTAACAACAGATAATGGTGGAAAAGTAAGTTGCAAACCATTTGTAAGTAATAGGGTTACGGTACTGGTATTTAATTCAAAACTGTCTTTTACAGGTTCCGAGAATAGGCTGGTTGCCGATAAGCTGGTTTGTAAAGAAAATACAGCGGCTGTTGCGGGAAGCGAAGCAGCCCATGTTGTATCGGCGCCATTCAACTGGCCAGGGTCGGGCACAAAGACATCAACATTTTTTTGGCAGGCATTTAATAAAAATGCTGTGCTGATTAATAATAGGGTGGCTATTTTTTTGTTCATTGTCATTTTAATATTGGTGATTTATTATAAGATGCTTTAAGCTTTTATTGCGCTGCCTGTCAATGCAGGTCAACTCGTAAACCCACTCTTACACCAGCTGTATTATATTTTTGTGTCAACGTTAATTTTTCTTTGCTCATCGGGGAAAGATTGTAGCGGAAATACGGTTCTGCCAGCACATGTACTTTTTCATTGAGCTTGTAATAAAAAGACGTACCCACTATAAAGCCTATCCCGATATTTGTTTTGAACTGGTAAGGAGAATTCGATTTTCCCGTGGTGATGCTCACCGGCCTGAAAGCAGTATCCAATACATCACCCTTTTGCCAGCTGTATGCATTGATGATAATACCTGCATTGATATTAGCGTGTAATTTTCCATTGCCTGCTTCATAACCAATTAATATAGGTACATCAATGGTCCTGAATTTATTGATCGTGGTTTTATACCTTGTCCCCGTGGTGATATAACTGCCGGTAGTATCACCGTTGGCGTCAATAATATAAGTGATCTGTACCAGGTTGCCTTGAACAAAGCTGAATTTTTCATTGATCTGGCTGTAGTTTATACCGGTTCTAATACTCACGCCATTATTAAAAACTTTAGTGTAACGTATGCCTGTACTAAAGGCAGAAGAAAACTTAGTACTTTCTTTTCTTTTTTGGAGGTAAGCAGAATTACCGGTATCGCTAAGGTTGCGGAAGGCCATATCAGGGCCACCATATACTTCTATATAAGTCTTATTACCTGCGGCATCTTTTTCAAATGTGGGACAGCCGGGCAGGTATATGTTGGGGAATGTTCTCTTATTTAAAACTGATTCCTTTTTATCCGCTTTTATTTTTTGAATACCGTTAAAGAATAATCTTTGTAAATAATAATCCTCCGTAGTTGGAGCCCCGGGAAAGTCTTCCGCAATATCATAATCATTATTGGCGCCTGTACCGTTTTTATTTTTCTTACCGGGATTTGCAGTGATATCATTTTCTGTTGTTGTTGCAAGGGGGCGGTAAGTTTTTATAGCAGAAGATGGGCCTGAATTGAATATTGTATAATCATTGCCTTTATTGTTTGCAATTGCAGTGCTGGTATTATTTAATGGCGCAGCGGCTTCAGTGCCGGTAGTATTTATTTTTTCGGTATTGGTAGTATTATCTGCAGGCTGTATATTTCCTGTTCCCGCTGCAGCACCCGGTTTGCTGTTTAGGGCAATGCCATTTTCTTTGTTAGCAGCAGGGTCTTTTAATAGCAGGTAAGTACCACCGCCGGCAGCAAGCAGTAATGCAGACAACAATAAAATAGTACGGCCATTAAAAAAGGTCACCCAAAAACCTGCGGGTTTTCTTTTTTCTCTTTCCTTAACTATATTTTCCCAGATGCGTGGATGCACATCGGGGCTGTAGTTTTGGAACTGCTCTTTTATATTATCATCAAATCTATTGCTCATACCGCAATCTTTTGTAGTTGTAAAATTTGTTTCTGCAACATCGTCCTGGCTTTTACCAGCTGGCTTCGGCTGGTGCCCGGTTGTATGTGCAGCATTGCTGCTATCTCTTCGTGCTGAAACCCTTCTATCACGTACAGGTTAAAGATCAGCCTGTAACCATCCGGTAAATTATTGATCAGCTCCAGGATCTCTTTTTGTGTGAGGTGGGCATAAGCCGAAGGTTCGGCACCATCCTCATCCCTGTCTTTTACTTCATATCCTACTACTTCTTTATCATACCGGCGTAAAGCGTATTTCTTCAGCGCTGTATTTACCATGATCCTTCTTATCCATCCTTCAAAAGAACCTTCAAATTTAAACTGGTGTATCTTGTCGAAGATCTTAATAAAAGCGTCCTGTAAAATATCCTCCGCATCAGCTGCATTACGGGCATAGCGGTTACAAACACCCAGCATACGGCTGGCGTAACGGTTAAAAACCTCCTTTTGACAGGCGGCCTCCTCCCTAATACATCCTCGTATGAGCTCCTCTTCCGTCAAATTTTTATACAGGTTTACACGGGGTATTTGTTATTAGATACCCGAATAGTTCATTACGCTGCCCAAAGGCTTTTATTGTTCATAAGGTACAAAAAAAGCCTGTTTTTTTTGTTTTTCGGTACCAAATCGTATAATTTGAAGCTGTTATCCCTTTTTAAGTCATCATCCCACTATGTTATCAGTAACGCAAATACAGCAATTACTCGCAGAGCATGAGCGCTTACAGTTACAGCTCGAAGAATTAAATTATATCCTGTTACTTAGGGAACAGGAGCTGGCTTCAATAAAACAAAATGCTGCTGAGGAGGGGGAATTAAGGAGCATGCTTGATCTGCAGCTGGATGAACTGCACGTTATGCAAAACCGTATCGGTAAGCAGCAGCAACAGGCAGCCGGGGCAGAAGAAAGAGAATTTGAATTACAGCAGGAACTTACGGAGTATGCAAGATTACAGCAACAATACACCGAACTTTTTCAGCAATACACTTACACTGCTACACAGCTGGAAGATATACAGGCAGAACTCGCTAAAGTTAAAAAACGGAATGCTATGCTGCAGCAAATTGCCGTAAGGATCGGCGAAATGGAAAGCGATATGGAAATTATGCGTCTTGAAAGAGACGAGTTAAAGGCTAAACTTGCCGAATTTGAAAAACTGCAAACCGGTTAAAACGGCTTTGATTAACAGAGCGGTTACGCACTATGTTTACTTACTGTTTATAAATAAGCAAGCCGTTGCTTGCAAACCTGCAATCCTTTTTTTACATTACATACTTAAAACTTAAAGCTTATGAACCTAGTAGAACGTGTAAAAAACATTTTGATCACTCCTAAAACGGAGTGGGAAGTGATTAATGGCGAAACGGCAACGCCTCAATCGCTGCTGATGGGATATATATTCCCTCTTGCTATTGTAGCCGCTATAGGCCCTATATTGACCGGCTTATTGTTTGCGGGGCTATTTGGGTTTAAATATTTCATTGTTTCGGCAATTATCGCCTTCATTTCCCAGGTGGTAGCATTTTATATAAGCGCTATTATTGTTGATATGCTGGCCCCAAGTTTTGGTTCCGAAAAGAACCTCGGTAAATCCGCCCAGTTGGTGGCCTATTCTGCAACGCCTGGTTATATCGGGGCATTATTATCTTTTATCCCGATATTGGGGTTACTGATTTCAATAGGTGCCTGGGTTTACGGTGTGTACCTGATGTATTTAGGCATTGGCCCCATAAAAAAAACACCTGAAGACAAAAAAGTGGTGTACATGCTGGTGGCTTACGTAATCTGGATAGCCATCTATTTTATTTTAGTGGCCATCCTGGGAGCGATCCTGTTCAGCATACTGGGCCTGGGTATATTAAGTACCGTGCGCTATTAAAAATAAAAAAGAATATAGTATTTAGCATCCGTAATCAACGGATGCTTTTTTATTTGATTTAATTAGTGGATTTTTACAGTTGAAAATAGTATCATGAAAAATATATCCGACATACGCAAAGAATACAAGTTGCAAACCCTTTTGGAAGAAGGCGTAGCCGCAGATGCAGTATCACAATTTGACAGATGGTGGGACGACGCTGTTAAAAGCGAACTGGAAGAAGTAAATGCCATGACTCTAGCTACCGCTTCGGCAAATGGAATTCCTGATGCAAGGATTGTTTTACTAAAGGGCTATGATAAAAATGGTTTTGTCTTCTTTACCAACTACCAAAGTCATAAGGGAAAAGAACTGGACCAAAATCCGCATGCCTGCCTGGTATTTTTTTGGGCCGCTTTGGAAAGACAGGTAAGGATATCGGGTAAAGTGAAAAAAATAAGTGCAGCAGAAAGTGACGCGTATTTTTTTTCAAGGCCTCCAGGCAGCCGAACAGGGGCATGGGCATCACCCCAAAGCGATGTCATTATCAACAGGGAAGTGATTGAAGACAACCTGAAAAATATTGAAGCGCAATTCAGCGATGGCAATATTCCCCGCCCGCCACATTGGGGAGGATATCTTGTGCAACCGGCGCAGGTAGAATTTTGGCAGGGCCGCCCCAATCGCTTACACGACAGGATACGGTATAGTTTGAAGGAGGGTGGTATATGGAAGATTGAACGGTTGGCTCCTTGACAAAAGGTAAAGCAAAAAAGGTATATAAAGCAACTGATATAATTGAACACGATGTCGTTATCCAACTTTATTTACTTTATATACCCTATATACTTTCGTTACGCCTTCTTCTTCGGCGCAACATTTTTCTTTGCAGGTTTTGCCGGCCTTGTTTTACCAAAAGAGCCTTTGGTGATTTTTCCTTTTTTTGTTTTTATATCTCCACGTCCCATAATTGATCAATTTTTATTTTTAAATAATTAGCAAGTTAATCTTTATAAACAAAAAAGCAAGGAGCAAAGGCGCCTTGCTTTTTTAATGTGTTTAGCACAACATTACATTTTAGCAGATAATTCCTTACCGGCTTTAAATTTAGCAACCTTCTTGGCTTTAATTTTAATAACAGCACCAGTTTGAGGGTTACGGCCATTGCGGGCAGCTCTCTTTGATACAGAAAAAGTACCAAATCCTACTAAAGTAACTTTACCACCTTTTTTTAAAGTAACCGTTACTGCTTCTACAAAAGAATCTAAAGCCGCGTTTGCCTGTGTTTTTGTAACACCTGCATCATCAGCCAATTTTGAAATTAATTCAGCTTTGTTCATGATATTATTTTTTGAATTTTATTGAGCGACAAATATAAAAGGTTTTTGATTGCAACAAAATTTTTTCTTCATAAATTTTTTTACTACAAATGGCTGTAAACCGCAAGGAATAAGGATTTGGAGGTTTTTTTAATTTTTAATTTTTAATTGAAAAGCAATCCTGAAAAGCTGAAACCCTTAACCAGCAAGCGTTGTAGCTTTAGTTGTATTACAACCCTTTACCAATAAGGCTTGCAGCGGAATATACAAACGATTTTTATTTGCCCTCATTAAAAAAAATTCTTTTGCACATTTAGTGAATAACCTGCATTAAAGACCGGAATGCAATAAATTGATCGCCCCATTTGGCAAATGCTTTTTGACGCATGCCTGCAGCATGTTTTTCTGTATAACGGTTGTACTGCGACTTGCTTTCTGCAAAATACTGTACCACGTAAGTGGGCCCTTCGTTATCATCGGTTTCCAACAGCTGTAACACGGTAGCGTGGGTAAAACAACCGGTGTTAACGATACCGGGAATATGTTCTTCCTGTATCCATTGCAGCCAGCTTTGGTTAATGGCATTGGTAACTTTGGTAGTAACATTATATACGATCATGTTCTTTTCTTTTATCTCATTCGCCTGAGATTTTTTTGTGAGCAGCAATAAAATAAATAATACTGCAATGATGGAGATCCAAAATATCCAGCGGTTATTTTTAGATGGTAGCGCTACAGTAATTTTTTTTCATCAAAAAACTGTTTAATTAAATACCAATTTCAACATAGATAGGACAGTGGTCGCTATGTTTTACATCATGAAAGATATCAGCATCTTTTAATAGTTTTTTCAGGGGTTCGGTAACAGTGATATAATCTATGCGCCATCCCTTATTATTTAAACGTACTGTTGGGAAGCGCTGGCTCCACCAGCTATAACGGTGCGGCTCTTTATGAAATTCGCGGAAACTGTCTATCCATCCACTTGCTAAAAATTTAGTGAGCCATGCTCTTTCCTGTGGTAAAAAACCAGAGGAGTTCTTGTTTCCTTTTGGGTCATGGATATCAATTTCATTGTGGGCAATATTGTAATCGCCTACCAAAACTATTTTAGGGAATTTCTTTTTTAATTTATTGAGGTAGTTATGAAATTCATCCAGCCATACATATTTAAAAGCCTGCCGTTCATCTCCACTGGTACCACTGGGAAAATAAGCGTTGATCAGGCGTATATCCCCAAAGTCTAGCTGTATCACCCTGCCTTCATTATCGCTACTGGCGATACCGCAGCCGATACAAATACTGTCAGGCTTTATTTTGGTAAACACTGCCACACCACTGTATCCTTTTTTTTGTGCACTAAACCAATGGTGATGAAAGCCGAGCGCTTCCAGTTGTTTTACATCTACATCGTCTTTAGTAGCTTTGGTTTCCTGTAAGCAAATGATATCGGCAGGATTGGTTTTAAGCCAGTCGATAAAACCTTTTTTTATAGCGGCACGTATGCCGTTAACATTGTAAGAGATAATACGAAGTGTACCCATTTTATTGTTTATTTTGCCGCTGCAATTTACTTATTATATTTTATGCAAAACAGCAGGGCGTTTATTTTATCTTTTGAAAAGAAACTGGACAGTATCGACCCTGCAGCTATCAGTGATAATGCTTACTGCAAAAATTATTTTTTACACCTCCTCCAATACAGGCGTTTCTACCTTACGATCTATGCCAGGCTTTTAACGCTTTTATTAAAGCACACCCCACAGCGAAAAGAAACATTGGTGATCGTGGATTATGGAGCGGGTAATGGTTTGTTGGGTTTATTTGCCAAACATTGCGGCTTTGCTGAAGTTTATATCAACGATATCAATGAAAAATTTGTAAAGGCAGCAGAACGAACGGCAGCACTATTAGGTATTAGTATCAACGGTTTTATTACAGGTGGTATAAAAGAGGTAGCTGTTGTTTTGTGCACAAAGCCACCCCATGCCATTATCAGTACTGATGTAATTGAACATATTTATGATTTGAATATTTTTTTTGAGGAACTGCAACAATTGAATCCTGCAATGACAACAGTATTTACCACGGCTGCAAATGCTGCCAATCCTTTTAAGGTTTGGCAATTAAAAAAGCTGCAGGTAAATGATGAGTATAAAGGCGGGTTACCCGGCGACTATGCATTATTTGGCGAAGCGCCTATTGAGCCATTTAAAATTTCAAGAGAAAAAATCATAACGGCGTCTTTCCCTTCTCTTACAGCTGAGGAAATAACAACGCTTGCTGTGCATACAAGAGGATTAAATAAAGAAGATATCATCATTGCCGGGCAACAATACCTAAAATATAAAACGCTTCCTCCCTTATTGCAACATCCTACCAATACCTGTGAACCTTTCAGCGGCAGCTGGACAGAACATTTATTGACAATTGGTAACTACAGGTCTATTTATGCTAAAGCCGGTTTTCATTTGCAGGTATATCCAGGTTTTTATAACCAGTACTCACCCGGAAGTAAAAGCTGGTTGATGAAAGGAGCGAACTTCGGTGTAAAGATCTTTGGTAAAAAATTATCTCCTTTTATTTTTTTAAAAGGAACCTCTTTTTAAGACAATTTGAAAAATGGAAAATTCGCATGACATAAAAAACTTCGAAAATTTTTATACCATTAAACTGCAGCCGCTGATTAGTAATTTAAAAAAGGAAGCAGGTGCTGCTGGTAATTGGGGTATTATTGCACCATTAACTGGATTTGTCTCGATATTGATCTTTGCGGGTTACCAGCTCGGCTATATTCATGGCAATGGCGGCCTGGCGATCTTTTTATGTATCGCTGCAATAGTGGCCAGTATTTATTTTTATACCAATAAAAATAGCCGGTATACCAAAGACTTCAAAGAAACGATTATTAAAGAGATCATCAGCTTCCTTCATCCGGGGATTACTTATAAGCCGGAGGAAGTTATTGCAAAACCGGAATACAAATACAGCGGCCTTTTCAGGAGAAAATATGATTATTATGACGGTGATGATTACATGGAAGGTGTTTATAAAACCGTGCCTTTTCGTTGTTCTGAATTACATACGCAGTATGAAAGATTGGGAGCGGGTATTATGGGAGGCAGGCTGATCACTATTTTTAAAGGCCTGTTCTTTGTTGGGGACATCAATAAAAAATTTACTGCGGGTACTTATATCTGGTCGCATGGAGAACAGCAGGTAGGCGGAACAGTTGTAGATGAGCGCTACAGGCTGATGCATGCTCCCAATATATATAAGATCAAATTGCAGCAAAGCGGCGCCGGGTTTGATGAAAATTTTTCGGTGTATAGCACCAGCCCTTCCGAAGCAGGAAATATCATCTCAACAATAATGACAGAAAGACTGGTAAAATTTAAACTCCAGCTTAAAAGAGATATCGCGGTCTCTTTTGTAGCAGGCCGATGTTATGTAGCTATCGGCATCAGCGAGGACCTGCTGGAACCCAGCGGCTTTGATACTGATGACAGGGAAGAAGTGAAGAAATATTTTTTCACCATTCTACTTGTGCTAAGTATCATTAACCAATTGCATTTAAATGAACTGGTTTAATTATTCCAGTATCGGCCTTAACCACCTGGCGGCATCATCAAGGCTCATTCCTTTTCTTTGTGCGTAATCGTTCAACTGGTCCTGTTCTATTTTACCTACGCCAAAATATTTACTTTCCGGATTTGCAAAATACCAGCCCGAAACCGAAGATGCAGGATACATTGCCAGTGATTCTGTCAATTCGATCCCCGTGGCTTCTTTGCCGCCCAGCAATTCAAATAATTTATATTTTTCTGTATGATCAGGACAAGCGGGATAGCCCGGTGCCGGGCGGATACCTAAATATTCTTCTTTGATCAGTTGTTCGTAAGTTAAATGTTCATCTGTTGCATAGCCCCAGAATTCCTGCCTTGTTTTTTTATGCAGTAATTCGGCAAAGGCTTCGGCTAACCTGTCGGCGAGAGCCTGTAAAATAATTTTATTGTAATCATCTAAAGCAGCTTCAAACTTTTTGATATGTGGCTCAATGCCTTCAATAGTTACAGCAAATGCACCCATGTAGTCCTGGTAATTTTTTTCTGCCGGAGCGATAAAATCTGCTAATGATAAATTGGGTTGACCAGGAGCTTTTTTTATCTGCTGGCGCAGAAACTGCAATTTTATAACTTCTTTATCTGCCAATACATCAACAGTATCCGGGGCCACTTTATTAGCGGGCCAAAAACCAACAGCACCTCTGGCGTTCAGCCATTTTTCATCAATGATCTTTTGCAGTAATTTTTTCGCATCAGTATAAAGATTGGTGGCAGCTGTACCAATAACTGCATCGGTTAATATTGCAGGAAACTTACCATGCATTTCCCATGCAATAAAGAAGGGCTGCCAATCAATGTACTCCGCAACTTCTTCCAGGCTGTAATTATTAAAAATTTTTGTACCGGTAAAACTGGGGGTTACAGGGCTGAATGTATCCCAATTGATTACTGCACCGTTTTGTTGTGCCCCGGCAAAGCTGAGCATTTGTTTGCTTGATTTTTTATTACCAAAATCAACTTTCAGTTTATCGTACTCTTTTTTGACCCCACTTAAAAAATCAGGTTTTTGTTCTTTGCTTAATAAACTCCCGGCAACCGTTACACTACGGCTGGCATCCAGTACATGGATCACGCCTTCATCATATTGGGGTGCTATCTTTACGGCGGTGTGCATACGTGATGTGGTAGCACCGCCGATCAGTAAAGGTTGGGTCATGCCACGGCGTTTCATTTCATGGGCAACATGCACCATTTCATCCAGTGATGGTGTTATCAAACCACTCAATCCTATTATATCAACCTTTTCTTTTAATGCCGTTTCCAAAATCTTATCTGTAGACACCATTACACCGAGGTCAATAATATCATAACCATTGCAACCCAATACCACGCCCACAATATTTTTGCCAATATCGTGTACATCACCTTTTACAGTAGCCAATAAGATTTTGGCAGCGCCGGCGGATTCCTCATTAATGGTACCTGCAGTAATATGCGCCTGCTTCCGGTCTTCTTTTTCCTGTTCGATATAAGGTGTTAAAACAGCTACTGCCTTTTTCATTACTCTTGCACTTTTTACCACCTGTGGCAAAAACATTTTACCCGCGCCAAAAAGATCGCCCACTATATTCATGCCATCCATCAGCGGCCCTTCAATAACATCTAATGGCTTCGGATATTTTATCCTTGCTTCTTCCGTATCTGCATCAATATAATCGGTAATGCCATTTACTAAAGAATGCGATAATCTTTTTTCAACCGGCTCATCTCTCCACTTTTCATCTTTTATAATTTCTTTTCCTTTTGCTTTTACGGTTTCTGCAAAATTGATCAATGCTTCGGTGGCCTGGTTATTGTCATTATTGTGATTGAGTAAAACATCTTCACATAAATTTCTTAAGGTAGGATCAATCTCATCATATACTACCAACTGCCCGGCATTTACAATGCCCATATCCATGCCTGCTTTAATGGCATAGAATAAAAACACCGAGTGAATAGCTTCCCTTACATGATCGTTACCTCTAAAAGAAAACGACACATTACTTACACCACCACTTACTTTGGTAAGCGGCATCAGTTGTTTGATCTCTCTTGTTGCTTCAATAAAATCAACTGCGTAATTGTTGTGTTCCTCAATACCTGTAGCTACAGCAAAGATGTTGGGGTCAAAAATAATATCTTGTGGAAGAAAACCCACCTGTTCGGTCAATATTTTATACGCCCGATGACAAATTTCTACTTTACGTTTTTTAGTATCCGCCTGGCCTGCTTCATCAAAAGCCATTACAATAACAGCCGCACCAAAGCTTTTGCAGGTAAATGCCTGTTCAATAAACCTGGCTTCCCCTTCTTTCATAGAAATGGAGTTTACAATGCATTTGCCCTGTACGCATTTTAACCCCGCTTCTATAATTTCAAATTTAGAAGAGTCGATCATAATCGGTATCCTGGCAATATCAGGCTCGGCCTGTACCAAATTTAAAAATGTAGTCATTGCCTGAACGCCTTCCAGTAACGCATCATCCATGTTCACATCAATTACCTGTGCACCACTTTCTACCTGCTGCCTTGCAACAGATAATGCTTCTTCATATTTACCATCCCTGATAAGGCGTGCAAATTTTTTACTGCCGGTTACATTGGTACGTTCTCCTATGTTTACAAAATTCGTTTCCGGACGAACCACCAATGGTTCTAATCCGCTAAGGCGTAAAAAAGGTTTGATATGTGTTACTTCACTCATTGTTTATTTTTTACCAGGATAAGGAAATCCAATTGCTTTTCTTGGTTTATTTTCCTGTGTCAATAATTTTTTTAGATACTCAAATATTGTTTTTATGTCTTCGTCATGTTCAACAAGATGCCGCTCTATTTTTTCTATTTTATTCCAGAGCTCCTTGTTGTCGAAAAGAAGGGCTTTCATTTTAGTAAATACTCTTATGATCTGAATATTTATTTCTATTGCTGTATCAGCATTAAGCACTGATGACAGCATGGCAACTCCCTGTTCAGTAAAAGCAAGGGGAAGCTTTCGGGAGCCGCCCCAACTTGAAGTCACAAATTGTGACTTCAAGTTTTGCCATTCTGGTGCAGTTAGCTGAAACATAAAATCAGCAGGGAAACGCAGGATTTTACGTTTAACAGCCTGGTTTAAAATTTTCACCTCTACTCCATACATTTCTGCCAGGTCTTTATCCAGCATTACTTTCATCCCGCGAATGAAATAAACTTTCTCGATAATTCTCTCTTCTGTTACTTTAATTAGGGTTGACTTAGCTTTAGCTATACAATTAATTTTTTGGTTAAATAATTAATTATTGACTTTTCTAAGGACCAGGTTTATTTTATAATGAGTCTTCTAAACTTGAAGTCACAATATGCGACTTCAAAAATTTTCATTCATTTTATTTACAAAGCCTCTTCCAATACCGGTAATACCCTCGGTTTAAATTTCCTCACTTCATCAGCAATATGTTTGATATGATCAGGCGTTGTACCACAGCAACCCCCTACAATATTCAACCAGCTATTGGCAGCCCATTCTTCAATGATATGTGCTGTTTGATGCGGTTGTTCATCATACTCTCCAAATGCATTGGGTAAACCCGCATTGGGATAGGCGGAAGTATAGCAGCCTGCAATTTGCGATAGCTCCTCGATATGCGGCCTCATTTCCTGGGCTCCCAATGCACAATTTAGTCCTACACTCAAGGGATTGGCATGCGCAACAGACGTATAAAATGCTTCAAGCGTTTGACCGCTTAATGTTCTGCCGCTGGCATCAGTGATGGTACCGCTGATCATGATGGGCAATTCGGGCAGGTTATTTTTCCTGAAATAATTTTTGATCGCGTAGATAGCAGCCTTTGCATTGAGTGTATCAAAAATGGTTTCCACCAGTAAGATATCTACACCGCCATCAACCAAACCTTTTACCTGTTCGGTGTATGCAGCGGCAACTTCGTCGAAGCTAACAGCACGGTAGCCGGGATTATTTACGTCTGGTGATAAGGATAATGTTTTATTAAGCGGGCCAATTGCGCCGGCTACCCATGCTGTTTTACCGTTCTGTTTGATCGCTTCTTTGGCACATTTTGCCGATGCCACATTCAATTCATAAGCCAGTGACTGCATATCATAATCTGCCTGGGCAATGGAAGTGCTGCTGAAAGTATTGGTTTCGATGATGTCTGCACCGGCTTCCAAATACTGTTTGTGTATGCCGATGATAATTTCCGGTTGCGTTATGCTCAGCAGGTCATTGTTGCCTTTTACATCGGTATGCCATTCTTTAAAACGTTCGCCACGGTAATCGGCTTCCTCCAGTTTATGACGTTGTATCATGGTGCCCATTGCGCCGTCAATGATCAATATCCTTTCCTGTAATGCTTTTTCAATTGAATTCATGCTACAAATTTAAAACGTTGAATGATGAACAACCGTACAAGAGTGCGACGCCACCGGCGCTGCACAATGGTATGATGCCTGTTTCACAATAAATCTTTTTTGAACTTTTAAACGCTGGAAAACCTCGTATGGAGTTTTTTGGACGTTTATTAGTTCTGATTAAGGCTGAACAATAAACAAATCTGCCTGTATTGCTGTGCAAAAATACAATAGAATAGGCACAACACAAAATGTTATGCCTATTGAAATACCTGGTTTAATTATAGTTTTTAAAGCTTCTGGTCGTAATTGCAGGATACAGTGATCTCGATGGTTTTTGCGATGTTATCCCTGTATATTTTAGGAATGCTGATACCGTAATCTGCTACGGTAACGATAAATTTCGACGTGCCGGTTATTTTCCCGCTTTTAATGGCAATGGTGCCGCTTGCAGTATTTTTTTTTGTAACACCATGGAGGGTCAAATCACCGGAAACGGTAACGGGATAAGTGCCGTCTTTTGTAAAATTAACTTTGCTTATATCGGTGATGTTACCTTTAAAAGTTGATTTAGGAAATTTATCACTCTCCATGTAATCGGAGTTAAAATGTTCTTCCATCAATGCTTTTTTAAAATGAAAGCCTTTGGTAAGCAAAGAAAACTGGAGTTCACCATTCTGTGTATTGATCACTGCCATCACCTGGTTATTGTCTGCCTTGATATCCTCTACTGACGTTTTTGAAAAAAAGGATATACTGCCGTTCTTGGTAAAATATCTTTGTGCTGTACTACTACTGCAACAGGTAAGCGCAATTAAAAAAAATAAAATAACCTGCTTCATATTACTATTGATTTCTTTTTACAATAAAACACCTCGTTACAATAACGTCGCCCGGTATACCCATGTCGGCATCGAAATTATACCCGGTGCATATACCCTTTATGGCAATTTTGTTGCCAGTATTTATATTACCGGCCTTGCCTTCCATGGTACAGTTTATAAATGCATCATCAGTGGCAGTTTTTAACAAAATAATAGTAATGCCCTGCTGGTCTTTTTTTATTTCGGCTACTTCGCCATTCACTTCAATCACTTTATGGTTCACTTCATCGCCAACAAATTTATTTTTGGCCAGCACCGAATCGCTTGTAAATGTCTGGTGTAATGCAGTAGCTGTAACAGCAGTAGCGGCTTCACTGTTTTCCACGCTGAAATGTTTTTTATTATAGAGATAATAAACCACCGCTGCCGCGCATACTAACAGCAGCAGTGTAATTATTATGATATTTTTTTTTGTTTTTCGGTTCATTAAAGAAGTAAAAATAAATCGCTACTACACCGAACGGGTAAACAGTGTAAGAGGTTGCTTTGGCTGTAAAAATGCAGAACTACCCGGAAGTGCCAATATAATTTTCTACCGGTATGCGGTTGCTGATACTTTTGGCGAGGGTCATTTCATCGGCATACTCCAGTTCACCGCCAAAGGCAATACCACGGGCGATAGTCGTTATTTTTACGGAGAAATTTTTTAGTCTTTTGCCAATATAATAAATGGTAGTATCGCCCTGTATATTGGGATTGAGCGCAAAGATTATTTCAATTGTATTTTCTTTGGCAATGCGGCTGATCAAAGAGTCAATCTGCAGTTGCTCGGGCCCGATGCCATCGAGCGGCGATATGATACCACCCAACACATGATACAGCCCGTTGAATTGCTGGGTACTTTCAATCGCGATCACGTCGCGGATATTTTCTACTACACAGATCATTTCCTGTTTGCGCATACTGTTACTGCAGATATTACATAATGAAGCATCGGCAATATTGTGGCAGCGGTTGCAGAATTTAATTTCTTCCCGTAGCGTAGCGATAGCATTACTAAAATGCGTAACATCCCGCACATCCTGTTTGATAAGGTGCAAAACTAAACGCAGGGCCGTTTTTTTGCCAATACCCGGTAATTTGGCAAATTCATTCACCGCATTTTCTAAAAGAGAAGAAGAGAAGATCATTGGTCAAAGATAATAGATAATGAAATAATGAATAATTGATTATGTATTTATTGTATGGAGCAGGCTGAGCTATCGGAGTAATCGAATCGAAAAAATTATCCCTGTCTCGCCGACAGCCAGGCCTTATCAACTATCCGATTATCCATTATAAATTGATCTCACTTTCATTATCCCAGTTTTCCCTGACCGACAGTTTTTTGGAAAGGCTAACTACTTTTTCGGGTTGTATTTTTTTTGTGTAACTGCCCGGGTCCCATTTGCCATTTTTGTTGTCATCATACAATATTCTTATTTCATATTCACCGGGTACAAATAATTTGTTATGCCATTCTTTACTAACCAGGGGAAAAGATTCTTTTACTTCATCATTCTGTACAAACTGCAGCACAGGGTGCTTAGCCAGGTCAAGGTTGTTGAACCGAAGCACCAGGTTGCCGTAATCAGCTTCTCCTTTTGTTTTAAATCGAATGGTATCAGTTTTTGCAATGGTGCTGTCGGTACTGTCTCTAACCGCATTTTTCTGTATGATAATTTTATAATCCGCGGCATCTGCCCATGTTGTTTTAAGAATGACTTTATTGCTGTCTAATAAAAAAGAAACACCGGGTACGGGAACAAAGTTGGTGTCTGTTAAAAGGATCTTTGTAGTATCCAGTGTTTTGATAGCGTTGTTAAAATCAATGACGAGGTTTTCTGTCAATCCCTGCTTTTGTGTTGCAGCCGACAAACTATACCTTAACTTTTTTTGCGCAGCAGTTTTTTTAGGCGTTGAAGTAAATGCCCTTGTAGTAATTTTTTCTTCGGCATAGGCATACAATTCTACCGGCGCCGTAGTATCATTTACAGTAACGGGTTTATCAATGAATGCAAAGAGTTCTGTTTTGGAATTATAGGTCTTTCCACCGTCACCATCTTTTAAAGCGTAGATATTAAAATTACCGGGAGGGAGGTTATTAAAAGTAAAACTGCCATCAGCTTTTACAAACGAAATATAAGTGGGCTTTATTTTTTCAACAGACGAATCGGTGGCATTGCGGTAGAGCATTACTATCAGTGTGCTATCGGCCTTACCCGTTTCTGCCAGCGTTACTTTACCGGTGATACTCATGGAATCAATGCTGCTTCCTGTAGAAAAAACATAGGTAAAATTTTTTAAGACATTCGCTTCGTTCACATCTCTTATCGCGTTGCCGAAACTGATGGTATAAGTTGTGTTAGGGATCAGGCTGTCTTTCAATTTTACAGAGATGGTTTTTAACCTGCTTTTAAACTCGGGATTTAATTTGGGATAGGGCGACACGAGTACATTGGTTTGTAATTCCTGTAACTCATCAACATATTCATCAAATGTAAAAACGATTTTATTTCCCGAAAAATTGGTACTTAATAATTTAGGGCTTGCAGACACCAGCGATGGAGGTATAGTATCTTTGGTACCACCGGAGATAGCGCCAATTTGTGCACAGCCACTGCCCGAGATGGTAATAATGCCTGCCAATGAGATAATAAGCAGTGAATATAAAAAACGCGATAGCTTCATTAATTGGTATTGAAGTGCAAACTTAAAGTGTTTGACCTGTTCACCCGTTTTTAAAATCATAAAAATCCCTTAATCTGCATTTTCCTCTTCTTCCATATCATGCAATGCCACTGCCAGCCGGTTATCTTTTGCAAAGTTGCACCAATGGCAGTCTTCTTTTCCACAGCCGGTATAAAAATCGCGGTTTTTTATTTTCTCTGAAACTGAAATTATTTGTTGCGTAACAGTGGCTATATCAGCTGGGCTGATCACTAATTTTTCTTTTCGGTAATTTTTCGTTTTATCCGGTTCTATAAAATCAAATTCTGTGCTTACTGCTTTCCAGTCTTTGGCCTTGTAATTGTCTATCAGTATTTTATAAAATACAGCCTGCCGCCAATAATCACCACCGTTAGGTGCTTTGTCTGATGGGCCTTTTGTTTTTGGAATAGCCTTCTCCGGGTCGCCGGATTTATAATCCACCACATTAACCGACTTGCCATCAAATTCAAGTTTGTCGAGCTTCCCTTTAATGGGGATTCCTGCTATCACAACATTGCGGATATTGAGCTCGATGGATACGATCGGGTTAAAACTATTGATATAGGTATCATAATAATTACCCAATATTTCCTGGCCATACTCTATTCTCCTGGCAAACTGTTCTTTTGTAAAACTTTCCTGGTGACGGCTCATGTACCATTCAAAATCGATGATGAATCCATCTTTTGATTTGAATTTTTCTTTACCGGAGTCCTGCATATCGCGGAATAATTTTTCCAGCGCGTAATGTACCGCAGAGCCAAATTCCAGTGATTCATTTTTTGGTGAGGGGATACGGATAAGGTTCTTGAAATAAAATTCCAGCGGGCACTTGAGGTAATTGTTCAATGCAGATACACTCATTACAAACCTGTCGAGTACCCTGCTGATAAATTCTTCTTCTATTTTTTCTATTTCCGGTGATTGGGGGCTTCCAAAACTCAACGCTGCAAATTCATCCAAAACAGTTGCGTCAATGATCACTTTTTCAACAACCCCGTTTCGCTGGTCCTGGATCTCTGCAATGAACATAGAGGGTTCCAGTTCCCTACCATCATTTTTAAATTTGCTGTAGGAGATGTATAAATACTGTTCGGCTCTTGTAATAGCAACATAAAATAATCTTCGTAATTCTTCCTCTTCAGTTGCAGCAGACAGCGAAACGAACATGGTATCGGGGAATTTATAGCCGCCGCCGGGTTTTCTTTTCTTTTCCCAGGATGAAGCATTGCATCCGGCAATGAAAACATATTCAAATTCCAGGCCTTTACTCCCATGCGCCGTCATTAAATTAATGCCTTTATCGCTGCCGCTTACCTGTACCAATGGCAATTTGATCCCTTCTTTTTCCATCAGCTCAATCAAGTCTACCAATTGCTGCAGGCTTAAATAAGGATTACGATGTGTTTCATCTTTTACAAAATCAAAAAGCCCGGTTAATATTTGCAACTGCCAGTGTTTATCGCTGCTTTGCATGATATATGCAAGCACGCTACCTTCACGAATAATATTTTCAAACAGCTGTTGCAAAGTGGTGTTGGGTACAATGGCAATTAACTTTTCAATTAGTTTGGAAACTTTTTTTAAACCTTCATGAATCCCGGTACTGAAAAGGTCTTTTGGCGGGGCACTGGCTTTCTCGTGTAATAGTTTACGTATGGATGTTGCATGCTCACCGTATCTTTTATCTGCAACTTCCATAGTTAGTTTAGCTATCTCGATAGGAGGAATACCAAACCAGGAAAAGTGTAATAGCTCAAACAGTATTTCATCACCGCTGTAAGGAATATAGCGTTCGGAAGCCAGGTACTTCAGTATAAGGATGATCTTTTGTGCCTCGGGAAGTTCTAAAATATTCAAATGCCTTTTACTATAAACAGGAATATTTAAAAGCTTAAAATATTGTCCCAACTCTTCACCATATTTATTTTCTTTATAGATGATGCCGATCCTTCCGGGTAAAATATCCTGCGCCAGTAATTGCTGTACCTGTTTTACAATACCGATCATTTCCTGCCGTTGTGTTTCATATTCATTGACGATGGGCTTGCCGGTTAAATGTTTTATCAATACATTCGAAGAGAACAATTCTTTGCTGAGCCCTTCAATTTGTTTTACAAGCCTTTCATCATTCCGGTCGATCAATGATTTTGAAATATCCAATATGGGTTGTGTAGACCTGTAATTATTGGTGAGTACAACGGTGAGCAGGTCATTTTTATAGTTGCTGGCAAACTGCAGCATATTCTCAACGTTGGCACCCTGGAAACGGTAGATGCTTTGGTCATCATCGCCTACTACAAATACATTTGGTTTATCCCAATAGCTGATGAGCAATTCAACCAAACGGTTCTGTGTTCCGCTGGTATCCTGGTATTCGTCTATCAATATGTATTGAAACCTTTCCTGGTAATTGGCCAACAGGTTTTTATTTTCTTCAAAAGCTTTGATGACCCAGTTGATCATATCATCAAAATCATAACGGTTCTTTTTCCGCATCAGTTGCTGGAAGCGCTCAAATTCATCAACAGCGGCCCGCAACTTTTCCATCTTGTCATTTTCTTCTGCTATCTTATCTGCTTTCAGATCACCGGCATTGAACGCTTTGTATTTTCTTTTATAAATGAATTCGTCCCTGGTGGGAAGATCTGCTAAGTATTGATTGATGCGTTGTTTGATAAAATGGCCTGTCCATCCTTCCCGCTTCATAGCACTGAAAAGAGATTGCAGGTTGTTTACTTCAAAATACACATCGCCCCGGTATCTTTTTAACGGATGGTTTTTTGGAAAGGAATCGATGAGTTCTTTATACAGTTCTGTTTTTTCCAGTTCAGAAATGGGATCCAGAACTGTTTTTTCAAACAGGGATAAATTTTCCTGTATGATATCATTACAAAAAGAATGAAAGGTGTAGATATTTACTTTGTATGCATCCGGGCCGATGAATTGCAGTAATCTTTTACGCATGGCTACCACACCTGCGTCGGTATAAGTAAGGCATAGAATATTTTGAGGTGCAGCATCTGTTTCCAATAATATTTTACCAATACGACTGGCCAATATTTGTGTTTTACCGGTACCGGGACCGGCAATAACCATCACAGGCCCCTCAATAGTATCAACGGCTTTGCGTTGCTGTTCATTGAGCCTTTGGTACTCCTGGTTAAATTTATTTTCTAAAATTTGTTTGTACGATTGCATTTAATGTCTGGTGTCTTCCTGCCGGGTTTTGAAAATTGATTTACAAGGGTACATATTCCTGATGAAAAATACACCATCATATATTTTATACCACGGGGCTTTTAAACTACCGAAATGATGTTGTCCTTTCATGAAGAACCCTGAAGTGGCACCCGGGTTAGCTGTTATAAATTTTTTAAGATCAACAAACGCAAAATTAGCGGATCCTGGTATCCATTTCTCAAAGCCATTGCTTTTCGGGGATTTTACTTTTTTACTTTTTGATCCTAACCTGCCATAGGTACCTGTATAAGATGTAAAGCCCAGCGTGTATGTTTTTATAGCATTTCCTTTTATTTCATCAAACACCGAACCCATGTACCTGTTCTTATCAATAAACCGTTGGTTATAATGGCCGGCATATTTTGAAATGTGCGTGTTATGAGCCCAGGCTATTATTTTTTCATTGGGGTATTTTACTGTAGCCAGCCACAACAGGTTTTTGGCCATTTGCTCATCCCTGGCATTAGAACTTTCGATGAATTTGTTGATACGCCTGTATTCATAATTCTCTGCGATCAAATTATCTATGATCATCATCCAGAAATGATCAGCCCGTACCAATTTCCCTAACTGGTCTTTAATGATCAGCAGGTAGTTTAATTGCGGGCTGTATTGCGAAGTATCTTTTAATTGGTATCTTTTTAATGAATCAATTAAGGGAATAATTGCTGTGCTGTAATTAGCTTCTTTTGTTATGGGCAGGTTATACGATCTTAATACGCTGTCCAGTTTTTTGGAAAGATTTTTTGATGAATAATAGAGCACCATTTGATTATCAAAGCCGCTCATTTGAATTGGATTTGCACTTGCCTGGGTTTTTGGAATATAGTCGTAAAACAATTGCCCGCAGGCATCACAAAAGGTCCATAGCGGAAAAATATTTTTTTGCAAAAAAGAATCTACAGCAAGATTTGTTCTGGGTATATTATCCCATTCATAATTCAATGCAAAAAAATCGCTTTCAAAGGCCACTATATTAAACCCTTTTTTTTCGTGCAGGTATTTTATTAACCTTGTTTTAGCGAGAAAAGCAGGGGCGTCACCATGATCCTGTTCCCCCAAAAATACTACACGGGCGTCTCCAATTGCATTGCCCATAGTTTCCAGGTCGGAAAAATCAATTGAATCGGGTTGATTGGTAGTTATGGTAACCGCATTTTGTTGTACATATTGTTTTATTTCCTGAGCATATACACCATCCAATCCTTTGATCGATAACAATAAAAAAACAACTTGTTTCAGGCGGGTATTAAATTTATTGACACTCATTTCACTAAATATAGCTACAATTGCTGTATGCGAAATAACAAAATGCATTTATTGCTGTTATACGTTCAAATAGTAAGCATGAGTAAAGTTTATAGTATTAAAACCATACAGCAGATCCCTGTTTCACTGGATACCGCCTGGGATTTTTTCAGTAACCCGGTTAATTTAAAAGAAATCACCCCTGCCCACCTCAACTTTAACATTATATCGCAGCACCATGGCAATAAAATGTATGCGGGGCAGGTTATTGAATATACGGTGAAGCCGTTATTGGGCATTCCTCTTTACTGGATGACAGAGATAACACATATAGCTGATAAAAATTACTTTGTAGATGAACAGCGTTTTGGTCCTTATAGTATGTGGCATCACCAGCACCATTTTAAAGTTATTGAGGGCGGCGTGGAGATGACGGATATTGTACATTATAAACTACCGCTTTGGTTTTTTGGCGATTTTGCCCAGGGGTTATTTGTAAAGCAACAATTAAAAGATATTTTTGATTTCCGTTATAAAATGGTGGAGCAAAAATTCGGATCAATGGCAAAGTAGTTTGAAACTTCTTTGTAGCAGCGCAAGCTCCATATTAGGTAACAACCGGAAGCTGGAGCTTCCGGTTACAGGAATCGGTATTATTATTGCAGGTGGATGGTATCTTTTAATTTGATTACCCACATGCGGAACCTGGTATGTTTTTTTATTGTAATGTTTTTTATCAGTGGGGCTGTTTCCGGTCCTGCTAAGCATGCAATTGCGTTACAAAGCAAACCGGATATAAAAACTACTTTTACAGATTCTTCTATTATTCTTATTCCTTTCGACTATAAACAATCTGCACTATTCCATGCATTCACCTACGAAGTGATTGACAGCGTGGTTAACCTCCTGTTAAAAGACAGCGGTATTACACTTTCCATCAATGGCTATGCCCACCAGGATGAAGGAAGCGATACCATTTGCAAATACCTGTCATTGAACAGGGCTTTGTTTGTAAGGGATTATATTTTGGGCCGTGGTGTACAGCCCTTCCGTATCATACTGGTGAGGGGGATGGGCAAAAAGAAATCAGGCAACAGTAATGTTAATAAAGACGGACGTACACTCAACTGCAGGGCAGAACTTATATTGAATTATCCACCGCCACCGGCCCCGCCCAAAATTGAAGACCGGGATGAAGACGGTATTGCAGATGCTGTTGATTCCTGCGCAGATGAGTATGGTTATAAAGAGAACAACGGCTGCCCCGATAAAGATGCCATTCATATACCTTTTGAATTTCAAACGTCTACTTTATCTTCTTATACTTATAAGGCATTGGATAGCGTGATATCGGTGCTTAAAGAAAATTCCTCATTAAAAATTGCTATACAGGGGCATTCCTATAGGGCAGAAGGCATCAATGCCGTTTGCGAAAGGCTGGCCGATGAACGGGCATCTATAGTAAAAAATTATTTTCTATCCCGTAATATTTCCGCAGGCCGCATCCTTTCGGTAGAAAGCTTCGGCAACAAAAGGCCTTTCAATGCGGGTAGGGATCCACGGGAGACAGCACTGAACTCAAGAGCTGAAATACTTATCCGGAAGTGAAAATGAAATCAACAACAATCCTATTAGCCGGGCATCCGGGTAATATACTTTTCAATTTGTTTTATCTGGTCAACTATCTGGGGTGTAGTAGGCTTAAAACTTTTTGCTTTCCTGAAATAATCTTTCGCTGCCCTGAATTCTCTTTTGTTCATCATGATGGAACAGAGCTGTAAATAAGCCGCGGCGTTATTTTCACTGTCGGGTAAGCCTGCCCGTATCGCCTGGCGGATATAGCTTTCGCCCTGTTTCATATCGCCACGCTGGATACACAACATGCCGAGCTGCAGTTTATTGGGGCCTTCTGCCTGCTTGGTCATGGTGCCGCCAAGCGAAAGGCTTTTTTTCATCAGCGTTTCGGCTCCCGCATAATCCTGGTCTACCATGGCCAGGTTACCTTTAATAGTATAATAAACGGAGCGAACGGGTTTGATCAAAAGGCCGGGGAACCAAATGGCATTCACCACTTTTTTGGCGCCTTCAATGTCCCCTTCTTCCATATAACCCTGTATCAATCGCATCGGACCAAATATAAAATGGCCCACAATTAATACTACTGCTATAAGGTATAAAATAAAGGAGGGCCAGAAACTGGTTTGCAGTTGGGTAAAGATGGCGAGGCCCAAAAACAGGATACCCAGCCAAAGGCGGTATTTAATTATAACGGTCAGCCACTTCATAATCATTAAAATTTAGGGAGGCAAAGATAAGGCCTGCTGCTTTAAGCGGCATTAGTCTTTTGCATCATTAATTTCGAGCCAGTAACCATCGGGGTCTTTAAAATAAATCTGCTTAACGCCATCTACCCTGGTAGTGACGGCCATTTTATCTCCCGCCCAACTCTCGTATTCAATTTTATTTTTATCCAGTACTTTGATGAAGTCTGCAACGGATGCAACCGTAAAACAAAGATGGCTGTTTTTATCCAGCACCGACGGCCCTTTTGCGCCCTGTATCAAATGTAAATGACTTTTATACCCAATGCTAAGCCAAACATGCCTGCCATCGTGAAAGGGTTCGGGAATACTATCCAAACCCACGGTATTCATGTAAAAATCAGCGCTGGCTTTAAGATCCACCACGTAATGGGCAATATGGTTCAGTTTTGGGCTGATCTTTTGTGCTGTTGCCATAAAGTAGAGGGCCATTGCCGGAATTAGGAGCAGGCCCCGTAAAAAATATTTTTTCATAAAAAAGCTTATTTGTGAAAGATAAGAAATTAGTGTTGGTTAACTGCACGGGGATAGGGTTAAAGCATTATTTTTGCGCCTCGTAAAATCAGCACCTGGTTCTGCGATGATACTACCGGTCCCGTAGTTCAATGCCCGCCCGGACGTCGACAGTCGGACGGGGATAGCGTTTGCCGACAGCGTTCGGGACTAAACTTTGGAAGTAAGTTCGGTAGAAAATAAATAATGGTCCCGTATTTCAATGCCCGCCCGGACGTCGACAGTCGGACGGGGATAGCCTATCCCGAAAGCGTTCGGGACTAAACTTTGGAAGTAAGTTCGGTAGAAAATACATAATGGTCCCGTAGTTCAATGCCCGCCCGGACGTCGACAGTCGGACGGGGATAGCGTTTGCCGACAGCGTTCGGGACTAAACTTTGGAAGCAAGTTCGGTAGAAAATAAATAATGGTCCCGTAGTTCAATGGATAGAATAGAAGTTTCCTAAACTTTAGATGCAAGTTCGATTCTTGCCGGGACCACCGCTTAAGGGCAAAATCATACAATATGGTTTTGCCCTTTTTATTAAAACAACCGGGCAGGTACAATATTATCCCAATCAGTGTAGTAAAATTTCCATATTGATAGTTTAGCCTGTCGATACGGTTATGTTTGCTTTATATGGCTTAAATATTGTTTATGAAATAAAGGAATTTTTTATAAAAGATAGTTTTCTGAAATGATTAAGAAAAAGATTAAAATGCATTAATACTAGATTATAAAAAATCAGGGAGTGGTATTTGATGAGAAGTATAAGAACAAATTATTTAAGGTTTTTTAAAAAGTGCACAGCGCAGAAGAATTTGAAGGTACCGGCATCGGGCTGGCAATAGTAGAACAAATAATCTCCAAACATGGAGGTAGGGTATGGGCAGATGCCGAAGTAGATAAAGGGGCAAACTTTTATTTCATCCTCCCCGGAATATATTGTTGGATATACAAATGCTCAAAGTAAATGGGATAGAAGTGCTGCAAAAGATAAAGTCGGATCAGGGAACCAAAGCAACTCCTGTAGTTGTGCTAACTTCGTGAAAGGAAGATCCCGATATTAAAAAATGTTATGCACTGGGTGCAAACAGTTATATTGTAAAACCGGTAAATTTTGAAAGTTTTACGGAGTCAATAAGATCCCTTGGATTTTATTGGTTGCTGTTAGATCAACCACCAGCATGATGAGTTTATGGATACAGAGAACCTGAAAATATTAATACTTGAAGATAGCGATGCAGATGCCGAAATGATTCAGCACCTGTTAAGGAAATCCGGCTTAAAATGCGCTTTTAAAGTAATGATGACCAGGGCTGCTTATGTCCAGGCATTGGTTCAATATAAGCCGGACATTATTCTTTCTGATAATGCCATGCCGCAATTCAGTGCATACGAAGCCCTGGAAATATTACAGCAACAGGCCCTGCAAATTCCCTTTATATTAGTTACGGATACAGTGTCGGAAGAGTTTGCCGCAGGTATCATTAAAGCGGGGGCTGATGATTATTTATTAAAAGACCGGTTGACGAGGTTGCCTGTTGCCATTGAAACAGCGCTAAAGCAAAAACAAACGGAGCGTGAAAAACTGGAGGCAACCCTAAAACTGGTACAAAGCGAACAGCGTTTTCGTGCCCTTTTAGAAAATAATGACAGCATCATTTCCCTGATTGACAAAGACCTGAAATCAGTTTTCCGCAGCTCCTCCGCTGCCAAAATCACCGGCTGGACCAATGCCGAATTTGAAAAAGTAGATACAAGGGAATATATTCATCCTGATGACCTGGCGGGGGCAAATAATGTAATGTTGCAGGCTTTGGCAAACCCGGCAACACCCATCCCGTTTGCTATAAGAGCGAGGCATAAAAATGGCCATTATCTTAGGCTGGAAGGAGTGGTCAATAACCTGATCAATGATCCGGCTGTAGGGGGCATAATAAGTAACCTGCGGGATGTAACGGAAGCTGTGGTAGCCGAACAAAAGATCATCAAAGCTAACCGCCTGTATTTTTTTATCAGCCAGATCAACCAGGTCATCGTACGTACCACCAATGAAACAACACTTTTTGAAGAAGTGTGCCGCATCGCTGTTGAACTGGGCCAATTCGGGATGGCATGGATAGGAATGCTGGATGAAACAACCCAAAAAATAATCCCTGTGATGATGGCAGGAGAAGAAAAGGAATACCTTTCAACAATAACCCCCATCCCCATTGATGATACACCGGAAGGCCGCGGGCCAATGGGCAACGCTTTACGAAAAGGCAGATATATTATCTGCAATGATATAGAAAAGGATCCCCTGATGGAACCATGGAAAGTATCTTCTTCGGGTAGGCGATATCGTTCTTCCATGACATTACCTGTAAAAAAATTCGGGCATCTTATAGGCGCATTTTCTGTGTATGCTTCGGAAAAAGATTTTTTTGATGAGGCCGAGATCGTGCTATTGGAAGAAGCAGCCGGTGATGTGTCTTTTGCCCTGGAAAATTTTTATAAAGAAACCTTGCGGAGAAACGCGGAAGAAGCAGTGATAAAAAGCGAGCAGCGTTACCATACCCTTACTGAAGTATCACCGGTAGGTATCTTTCATACGGATGCAGATGGATATACCACCTATGTAAATCCACGGTGGACCCAGATTTCGGGGTTACCTGCAGCAGAAGCGATGGGTAATGGCTGGCTAAAAGCTGTTCATGAAGAAGATAAAAAATTATTGATAAAAAGATGGCAGGATGCAACCAATATCCAGGAAATTTCCAATTCCGAATACCGTTTTGTTAGGCCAGATGGCAGCATTGCCTGGGTAATCGGCAATGCTATCCCCGAAAGAAACCCTGAGCAACGTGTGGTGGGTTATGTGGGTACAATAACGGATATTACCGAAAGAAAAAAAGCAGAAGAAAAAATTTCACAAAGCGAAGAAAAATACCGTTCATTAATTGTGCAGGCATCCGATGGGATTTTTATTGCTGACGAAAAAGGGAAATATATTGATGTAAACGAAAGTGCCTGCCAGATGTTAGGCTATTCCAAAGAAGAGATCATTAATTTTTATATCAAGGACCTCATTATTGTTGACGAAGGATTTTTACCCCTGCGTTTAGACGAATTGCGAAAAGGAAAAAATGTTATCCAGAAAAGAACATTGAGAAAAAAAGACGGGTCCGGTCTTCTCGTGGAGATTAGTGCCAGGGTATTGCCTGATGGTAACATGATTGCAATGGTAAGAGACCTTACCGAAAGAATTGAAGCAGAACAAAAATTACAAAAAGAAAAAGAACTATCTGATAGGATCATCAATAGTTTGCCAGGAATATTTTACCTGTCAGACACCACACCAAGGCTTGTACGATGGAATAAAGCGTTAGAAAAAATTTCAGGTTATACCAGGCAGGAGTTGGAGAAGATCTTGCCGATCAGTTTATTTCATCCCGAAGATCATGCCGTATTAAGGCAGGGCCTTGAAAGATCATACCGGGAGGGCAGTGCTGATGTTGAAGTAAGGCTGATCACCAAAGCGGGTCAGACCATTCCTTTTTATTTTACAGGTGCAGGTATAGAATATGGCGGAAAACCTGCTGTGCTTGGAACTGGTATTGACATCAACGAGCGGAAAAAAGCAGAGGAAGCTATAAAAAAATCCAATGAAAGATTTGAACTGATCGCCGAAGCCACTAATGATGGACTGTGGGACTGGAACCTGGAAACGGGACAGCTGTGGGGAAATGAAGTGCACCAGCAATTATATGGATTAACATTGGCAGACCCTGTTCCAAACCATGAAGAATGGAAAAAAAGGATACACCCCGAAGACAGGGAAAGAACCATCAAAGCACTCGAAGATGCCAAGGCCTCTGGTCAAAAAAGTTACGTGGATGAATACCGCTTTTATACAGAGAATAATGGGTGGATGAATATTTACGGCCGCACGCAGATTGAATACAATCTGTCAGGCGTACCCGTTAGGTTGATCGGCAGTATGATGGACATTACCGAACGTAAGAAGACGGAAGAATTACTGGCGGCAAATGAAAAACGTTTCCGAAAGCTGATAGAAAATGGGAATGATGCTTTTGCTATTGTTACACCCGATGGCAAAGCACTCTATGTGTCGTCATCAGTGGAGCGGGTGCTTGGCTTTACTGAAGAAGAAATATACCGGATGAACCTAAACAGCCTGGTACACCCCGATCACCTGGAAGCAGTACAAAAAACAAAGGAAATTGTAATGGCAAACCCGGGTGTTCCGGTTGCCAGCCAGCTTTCAAGATTAAAACATAAGGACGGTACCTGGCATTGGTTTGAAAACACCATTTCCAACCTGATTGATGACCCGGATATAGGCGGGATCGTCTACAATTTCAGGGATGTAACCGAAAGGGTAAAAGACCAGCTGGCATTGGAGGAAAAAGAAGTAAAATATAGGGATATCGTGGAAAATATCACTGATATCCTTTGTACCCACGATCTTAAAGGGAATATTATTTCAGTAAATCTTACCGCAAAAAAACAATTGGGATATGAAATTGATGAGATGCTGAAAATGAATATCCAGGATGTACTGTTACCAGCGTCGAAAGCAACTTTTAAAAACTATATCGCTGCCATCACAAAAAAAGGATTTGCCCGGGGATTGATGCATGTACAAACGCGTTTGGGCGAACATCGGATATGGGAATTCAGGAATAGTTTACGCGACAACGGTATTGACCCTCCCTACATATACGGTTTTGCCCAGGATGTTACCGAAAGGATCAACAGGGAAGAAGCGATAAAAACGAGTGAAGAAAAAAGAAGGTATATAATGAATGCAGCCCTTGATGCCATTATATGCATCGATATCAAAGGAATGATCAGCTTTTGGAACCCACAAGCCGAAAAGATTTTTGGCTGGGCCGAAGCAGAAGTCATGGGTAAAAGGCTTTCTTCCACAATTATCCCGGAACCTTTTAGAGAAATGCACGAAAAGGGGATGGAAAATTATTTTAAAACCGGCGAAGCCCCGGTATTAAATGTACTGCTGGAACTCAAGGCCATCAACCGTCAGGGTGAAGAATTCCCGGTAGAATTAACAATACTCCCTATCAAGCAGGGCGATGAGGAATTCTTTTGTGCCTTTATAAGAGATATCACCCAGCGCAAAAAAGCAGCAGAAGAAATAAAATTGAGTGAAGAGAAATACCGTTCACTGGTAGAGCAGGCATCGGATGCTATTTTTATTGCCGATGCCTCCGGCCGTTTTGTTACCGTAAATACCAGCGCCTGCAAACTATCGCAACGTTCTGAAGCGGAATTACTGCAGATGAACATCTACGATTTTGTTATCCCGGAAGACATGCGGAGAGAGCCTTTACATTTTGAAGAACTCAGGACAGGTAAAACAGTAGTCGCAGAAAGGATAATGCAGGTAAAGAATGGGATTACAGTAAATATAGAAGTTACGGCAAAGCTGCTTTCTGATGGCAGGCTGCTCGCTTTTATAAGAGATATCTCGCAACGTATCAAAGTGCAGAACGAGATCATAAAAGAAAAAAACATTTCTGATTCTATTATCAACAGTTTGCCCGGTATCTTTTACCTGTATAATACACAGGGAAAATTTTTAAGGTGGAATACCAACTTTGAAAAAGTGTCTTTGTACATAGCAGACGAGATCCGGGAAATGCACCCGCTGGATTTTTACAGGGATGAAGAAAAAGGAATGCTCACAAAAAAGATCAATAATGTATTTACTAACGGGGAAGACGAGGTGCAGGCAGGTTTTCTCATTAAAACGAAAGAAGTCATTCCTTATTTTTTTACCGGGATAGCGATCGATTATGAAGGGGAACGCTGCCTGATGGGAGTAGGTATCGATTTCTCGGAACGGGAAAGGGCGCAGCAGGAAATTGAAAAAATAACGGAGAAGCTGCGGGAGCTTACTGCCCATTTACTTAATATCAGGGAAGAAGAACGTAAAAGGATCGGCCGCGAAATACATGATGAACTGGGGCAGCAGCTTACGGCAATAAAAATGGATGTATCCTGGATCGATAAAAAAATGCCGGAAGACACTACTCCCATAAAAAATAAACTGAAGAACATCATTACCCTGCTCGACGGAAGTAATCAATCGATAAGAAGGATACTCAGTGAACTAAGGCCGGGTATCCTGGATGACTATGGCTTGATAGAAGCGCTGGAATGGCAAAACCGGCAGTTCAATTCCAATACAGGTATACCAGTAAAATTCAGCACAACCGAAAAAGATCTAAAATTGCCGGAACCCGTGGCTACCTGTATCTTCAGGGTATACCAGGAAGCTTTTACCAACATTATGAAATATTCCGGTGCCACAAAGGTTACTGCCTCACTGGCTATTAGCCAGGGCATCATTAAAGTTAAGGTGGCAGATGACGGGAAAGGTTTTGATACTGTGGAAGCACAAAGCAGGAAATCATTCGGTATCTTAGGCATGAAAGAAAGAGTGCTTTCGCTCAATGGAAAATTTACATTACTTTCTTCACCTGAAAAAGGCACAAAGATTACAATGACGATACCCTTATGATATTTTAAACTAAAGCAGGATCTATGAAAATTAAACGAATCATTTTAGCCGACGACCACAGCTTTATACGCCTGGGACTGATAGAAATATTAAAAGATGAATACCCTGCAGCAGACATAAAGCAGGTAGGCGACGGCGAAACACTTATAAAAGAAGTTACGTTACACGATTGGGACCTGGTGATTTCGGACCTTGATATGCCCGGACGCAGCGGCCTGGAAGCATTGGAACAGATCAAGCTGATCAAACCTGACCTGCCGGTTTTGATCCTCAGCATTTATGCCGAAGACCTTTACGCGGTAAGGGTTTTAAAAGCGGGTGCGTCAGGCTACCTGAATAAAAATTCTGCCCCCGATGAGCTGATCACTGCAGTGCAGCGCATCTCCCTGGGTAAAAAATATATCACCCCTGAAATCGCTGAAAAACTACTCATGAGTGGTGATGAAACCAAAAAGCCGCACGAAATGCTTACCAACAGGGAATTTGAAATTTTTAAATTACTGGCCCTGGGCAAAACTGTTACTCAAATTGCAGAATCCCTTTCACTGGCTTTAACCACTATAAGTACCTATCGAAGCAGGATCATGGAAAAGCTTCACTTGTCTACTAATTCAGACCTTACCCGTTATGCGCTATCCAACCATATCATTTCCGATATACAACAATAATTATATCAGTAAATTTTGCCCTGTTTTATAGTATTACTACTACATAAAAAGATTTCCTGTTACTACTATACTAAGATTGCTGTCACTATACCCCTTGAGCTGTTTTTATAAGTACTTTGGATATTAACCTTTCTACAACCATGACCGTTTTAATTATTGAAAGTTCATTGCTGATCAGCGGCAGGATAAAAAACCTGCTCCTGGAAAAAAAGCAGGGGATAATTATATACCAGTCTGTGGGCCATAGAAAAGCTGCCCGGCTTTTAGAAAAAACAAACCCCGATATTGTATTGATGGATATGTACCTGCAGGGAACTATGGAGCTATTAAAAAAAATACAGGAAAGCTATACACAAACCACGGCAGTGGCTTTGGTTAACCGCGAAGACAACGATAAGCAACTCAAATGCAAAGCAGCCGGAGCTGATTTTATTTTTGATATGTACCACGAGTTTGAAGCGTTACCCCGGTTGATCGATAGAAAAGATACCGAAAGAAACCTTAAACCAGGCAGCGAAAAACCAAAGTATTATCCAGAATTCGCCTGACGCATTTTATACCTGCGACCCATAAGTGTTTATTAAAAGTAATAATAATAAAGGAGCAGTGGAAAAAAGAAGCAGCCCGGGAAATAGTTGTACACTACTGGTTAAAATACCCTCTTAATAATTAAATATTTGCTGCACCAGTATCATCACATGAAGCGGTACAGTAAACAAAAACCATGCATAATAAAACACATAACCCATGTTACGAATATTAATTGCAGACGACCATGCCGTTGTAAGGAAAGGGTTAAAGCAAATATTGGAAGACCAGTTTGAAGGAGTCTTGATTGAAGAAGTAGCCGATGCCGAAACCCTGCTTGAAACGTTGCAGTCTACCAGCTGGGATGTAGTGATCTCCGATATTAATATGCCGGGCAAAAGCGGTTTAGATGCATTAAAAGTGATCCGTGTCAATTATCCTGTATTGCCTGTACTCATTCTCAGCATGCATCCCGAAGAGCATTATGCATTACGGGTATTAAAGTCCGGTGCATCGGGTTATTTAAGTAAAGATTCTGCAAGTGAAGAGCTGGTGAATGCAGTTGAAAAGGTTTTGCAGGGGAAAAAATATTTTTCTCCCTTTGTGTTGGAACAATTGGCAAGCAAGACTGATAGCAACCTGAACAAATCAATATTTGAACTTTTAAGCAACAGGGAATTTGATGTAATGAAATTATTGGCTTCAGGAAAATCCGTTTCTGATATCGCTCAAAAATTAAAGCTTAGCGTTACTACCGTCAGTACTTACCGTACCCGCGTAATGATCAAGACGGGGTTGAAAACAAATTCAGACCTTACCAGGTATGCATTGGAGAATAAATTGCTATAACGCCACAGCACAGCCGTTAATTATAAATTCTTTCAACGGCAGTCTTGTACTTTTCCATGATCACTTTTCTTTTCAGTTTTAAAGTAGGGGTTAACTCACCGCTGTCGATGGTCCATTCATGGGGCAGCAATTCAAATTTTTTAACCTGTTCTACGTGGTTAAAAAATTTATTGAATGAATCAATGAGCTCACGGTACAGGTCAAGCACTTTGGGATTGTTTACGGCGTCTTCAATGGTAGTAAATTTTATTCCCTTATGCTGCATCCATTCTTTTAAATTGGGTGCAGAGGGTACAATTAAAGCGCCAACAAATTTTTGCTCAGCGCCAACGATCATCATCTGCTCTACAAATGGCGATTCTTTCATTTTATTTTCAATGGGCTGGGGGGCCACATATTTTCCACCGCTGGTTTTAAAGAGTTCTTTTTTACGGTCGGTTATTTTTAAATATTTGCCCTCTTCAAAAACGCCGATATCACCGGTATGCAACCAATCATCAATGATCGTCTCCGCGGTAAGGTCGGGGCGTTTGTAATAACCCATCATCACGCTTGGGCCTTTTACACAAATCTCTCCGTCAGCTTCCAGTTTTACTTCCTGCCCTTCTATTATTAAACCAACAGTACCGAATTTTGTACCGCCTTTCTTTTTACAGTTCACACTGATCACCGGGCTGTTCTCTGTAGGGCCGTATCCTTCATAAATAGGAATTTTTGCAGCGGTAAAGATTCTTATCAACCTCACCTGGCAGGCTGCGCCACCGGTTACAACAGTTTGAATATTTCCCCCAAGCGCTTCACGCCATTTACTGAACACGATCTTATTGGCGAGGGCCAATTGCATCGTATACCATGGGCCGCCACTGCGCTGGTTGTCATATTTATCTGCAAGTGCTACCGCCCAGTAAAATAATTTCTTTTTTATACCTTTTTGTTCTGCACCTTTCGCCATTATCTTTTCATATACTTTTTCAAGAAGGCGGGGTACGGTGCAGAATAAGGTTGGTTTTATCTCTTTTAAATTGTCACCAATAGTTTCCAGGCTTTCGGCATAATAGATGGAATTGCCGCTGGTGATATAGATATAGCTTACCATCCGTTCAAAAATATGATTGAGCGGTAAAAAACTCAATGCCCTTCCATTGATATTATCTTCAAAGGGAAAACTTATTTTGGAGTGAAGGACATTGGTTACAATATTGCGATGGCTCAGCATTACACCCTTAGGCGTACCCGTAGTACCGGATGTATAAATGATGGTGGCGCAATGTTCAGGTAAGATGGTTGCTTTTACAATTTCCAGTTTTGCAAGCTGGTCATCACTGATTCCAGACATAATTTTTTCCCAGTGGTCAACTTCTTCCAATTGATCAAAACTGTATATATTTTTAAGGCTGGGTATCCTGTCACGAACATTATTTACTTTATTTAAAATATCCTGGCCGCTTATGAAAACATATTTTACCGCTGCATCATTAAATATAAATTCCAGTTCATTTATATTAGTGGTAGGGTAAACAGGACAAAGCGCGGCGCCAATTTGCTGGCAGGCAAGGTCGAGCATTAACCATTCGGGCCGGTTCTTTGATACCAGTGCGATCTTATCCTGGTTTTCGATGGACATATTGTTACCACTTACACCCAATTGCAAAAGGCCCGCACTGAGTTTGTTTACGGTATCCTGTACTTGCTGTGTACTGTATGTTTTCCATGCACCATTTTCTTTGGCGCCAAACATATCTTTTTTAGGAAAATGGCTTATCTGGTAAGCGATGGAATCAAATATCCTGGAGTGCTCATTCATATGCGATCGTTATATGCCAAACCCATGCTTCGCTACAGCCCCGCGGGTTATAGCGTTCAAGTAATGAAGTTATTTATAAATTTACTTACGCTGATTTTTCAGTTTTTCATATTCTCTTTCAGCAAGCGTATCGAAATCGGTTTTATAGGCTTTTATAAATTTAAATACTAAACCAATACCCAAACCAAACATTGCCCAAAGCGGCCATGGCGTACCCGAAAACCCGCGATGCCCAGCTGTAAAATACCAAACCCCCCAGCATATTACAGATAGTACAACAAACCCGATAAGGCTATCCTGGAAATCTGCTCTTTGCTTAGCAAGCTTCCAAAGCTTTTCATCTTTTTGTTCTTCCATAAAAATATTTTAAAACAAGATAACAAAAAAAATCAGCAAAATCACTACGGCATTAATGATAGTACTGGCCCAAAGGGATCTTGAATATCCTGCCTTTTTGAAAACGGGTAAGCTCGTTATATTCATTGGCATTTACCGTTATCCAGTTTTGGTAAGCCGGTAAATTCTGCGCTGCTGTAAATATCCAATGGTCGTAAGCATCAAACATCCCCTCCTGCAATAACTGCCGCTGTAATTCAAAAAGCTTAAAAGGGAATTTGCTGCCAAAATCAGTATACCAATCCAGTATGAACCTGGTCCTGATCATCGTAAGGGATTCGGTATTGATGCCCGTTGCTGCCAGGTTGGTCTGCTTGTTCATCGTTTGTAAAAATGCCTGTACAAAAGGGCCCTGGCCCGCACCGCTTTTTTGAAGGTCGGCATCAGCAAATAATTTTTTATACCCTTCCAGTAAAATATTTTTTATTTCCGGGTTCAATGCGCTGGAAGGTTCAATGTTTAAAAATATTTCTCCATAAAGAAGGCTCCATACTTTATCTGTTGTAAAATAATAGAACCTGGCAGCGTTATAATAATTTGTTGAAAAGCCCGGGTCCGTTTCAATTCCTTTTTCCCATTGTTTGATAGCGGTATAATCCTTTTGTGCCCAAAGTAATTCTCCATACCCGTTGTACAATGCGCCGCTTTTTGGAAATTGTTTCAATCCTTTTTTATATACTTTTTCGCATTCTTTACTGTCGCCCATGGCGAGGTAAATATCACCGGCAACCTGGAAACACTGGTCATCAGCATCCGGCCTCTCTACAATGGGTTTGTATACTTCGAGTGCTTTGGAAAGGTCTTTTGAAAAATAATAATTGAGCCCCAGGTCTTTTGCGATCTCTATATTTTGAGGTTCAAGTTTCATTGCCCTGTTCAATACTAAAATGGCATTGGCATAATCGCCCTGCCGCATAAATGTTCTTGCCGTTTCATGCAGTTGAGCAGCATCCTGTGCCGAAGCGGTAAGGGCAGCAAACAAAATAATAAAAGAAAAAAGGAAGTTCTTTATCATTTAATAAAGGTATAGCTAAAATAAATACACAAAAAGTTAATCAACTGCCATAGGCTTCCGGTGCATCTATTAAATGGGTAAGTAACCCATCCCTTAATTTTGGTTCAAACCAGGTGCTTTTCGGGGGCATTACATTGCCGCTGTCGGCTATGTCAAATAACTGCTGAATGGTTACGGGGTGCAGACTGAAAGCCACGGCCATTTCGCCGGTATCAACTCTTTTTTCCAGTTCACCTAAGCCACGAATGCCGCCAACAAAGTCAATGCGCTTATCGGTGCGCTGGTCTTGGATACCCAAAACAGGCTCCAGTAAATTATTGGAAAGAATGGTAATATCGAGGATGCCAATCGGGTCGGTAGTAAATGTATTTTCTTTAGCAGTTAATTTATACCACTGTTTATTTAAGTACATCCCAAACTCATGCAGTGCGTCGGGTGAAAAAGCTTCGCGGTACTTTTCTACTAAAAATTTATGGCTTACCTGCTGTAAAAAACTTTCTTCAGTTAGCCCATACAGGTCTTTTACCAGGCGGTTATAATCCATGATGTGCAACTGGTCTGCAGGAAATAATGTCGTTAAAAAATAATCGGCTCCTGCTGTTGCGCTATCGCCTAATGCCTTGCGCACTTTAGCGGCGGAAGCTGCACGGTGATGGCCATCTGCTATATACGTAACCGGCACGAGCGTTTTAAATAATTCGGTTACACGGCTGATGGTGTCTGCATCATTAATCGTCCACACACTGTGTTGTATGCCATCGTCGGCGATAAAATCATATACCGGGCTTCGTTCTTTTTTCCAGTCGTTGATCAGTGCATCAATAGCAGGAACATTCCTGTATGCTAAAAAAACATTGCCGGTTTGTGCGCCGGTTGTTTTGATGTGGTTGATCCTGTCCTGTTCTTTCTCGGGCCTGGTGAATTCGTGTTTTTTGATCAGGCCATTCTCGTAATCATCTACGCTGCTGCCGCAAACCAAACCAGTTTGGCTTTTACCATTCATAACGAGCTGGTAAATATAATAGCAAGGTTTACTTTCCCTGAATAAAATATTGCGGCTGGTAAATGCATCAAGATTTTCCTTGGCTTTATCATATACTTCCTGTGAATGAATATCAGTAATATCAGGCAAAGCGATCTCGCTTTTGGTGATGTGTAAAAAACTGGCCGGGTTACCCTGCGCTTCAATCTTTGCTTCTTTGCTGTTCAACACATCATAAGGCCTTGATGCCACCTGCTTCGCTAATTGTGCTTCGGGCCTTAATGCTTTAAAAGGGGCTATTGTTATCATCGTATTTAACTGTTAGGGCACGTTAAAATTAGGGTATTAATTGTATTGATGCATTTTTTGAAATTCCTGCATGATATTTACCAAAGCTTCCACACTGCTTAACGGGAGGGCATTATACAGGGAAGCCCTGAAGCCGCCCGATAAACGGTGCCCTTTAATGCCAACTATACCACGCTCTTTACTAAAACTTAAGAACGGTTCTTCCAGCGAAGGGTCATTCATAACAAAACATACATTCATTTTACTCCGGTCTTCGGTGGCGATGGTTCCTTTGAATAAAGGATTTTCATCGATCTCTTTATACAACAGCGCCGCTTTTTGGTCATTGATCTTTTCAATCGCTGCTACGCCACCCTGCTCTTTCAACCAACGTAAAGTGAGCAGGCAAACGTACACTGCAAATACAGGCGGTGTATTTAACATACTGCCTTCTTTGATGTGGTTGCGGTAATCCATGATGGTAGGGATAGCACGTTTCACCTTGCCTAATATATTTTTATTCACCACCACTACATTCACACCGGCTGCACCAATATTTTTCTGGGCACCTGCATAGATCAACCCAAAGGAATTAAAATCCATTTCACGGCTTAAGATATCGCTGCTCATATCGGCTACCAGTATATTACTTGTTTTTGGGATCTTCTGCCACTGGCTGCCGTAAATGGTATTGTTGGTGGTAATGTGAAAATATTTTGCATCATTCGGCACAGCGAAATCTTTGGGGATGCCGGTATAATTATTTTCTTTACCACTGCATACTATTTCCGCTTTACCGAACAGCTTTGCTTCTTTTACGGCTTTACTGCTCCATACACCTGTATCAGCATAGGCAGCGGTTTCTTTATCATCCAGCAGGTTCATGGGTAATTGCATGAACTGTGTGCTGGCGCCGCCATGTAAAAACAATACTTCGTGATCAGCATCTAACCGCATCAATTCTTTCAATAAGGAACGTGCTTCATCCATCACTGCCTGGAAAACAGGTGTGCGGTGACCAATTTCTAAAATAGACAGGCCGGTATTTTTGTAATCTACTATCGAACGGGCAGCTTCCTCAAAAACAACTTTCGGTAAAATAGACGGCCCCGCATTAAAATTGTGTAACACTGATTATAGTAATTAGCTGGTTATGATAATTTTTTCCAGGTGCAAAAATACCCAAATCAAATTAATCCATCGTTTAAAAGATTAAAATAGCAATCATTTATTAATCTTCTCCTTTTCCAATCATTTTACCACCGGATCTCCAGTTATTATTTAATTCCCCGAATTCTTTTATATCCGCTTCGCTGAAATTTTTATGAGCCAGTTCTTTCAGTTCGGGTTGGCCCGCATTTACCCACGCCGTGTACCAAAAACTGGCAATAGCAAAAACAGACTGCCGCATCCTTCTTTCGATCATGCCATTTAGTTTTTTATTGAAGGCGATCGTAAATGCAGTGGAGTACTGCCTGGTGATCTTGCCATTTCTTTCTTCGAATGCATATTTTTTATCTTCACCAAATTGTTGGGTCAGTTGTTTTTCAAAACTTAAAACACTATCAGCAGCTTTGGCACTTTCCAAAACACGTCTCCAGATAAAATCACCGGGATCTTTTATATAGGCTGCTTTACCAATAAAAAAATCAAATTCTTTTTCGGCTAAAAGTTCCGGAACACGGCTTTCCCAAAAGCCATGAATACCTCTCTGGTTGGTATATTGGCCGTTATGGTTGCTGTTGGCGTGTAAGGGTACATGTGCGTCGCCGATATAATGCCCGATCTCGGCGCTCAGCTTCATGATTGTACTGAAATCTTTTGTTTTAAATGCATTGGTCAGTCGCGCCAGCATAGTTTGCACATACCATGGAACAATGCCGTACGCTTTCAAGCTGTCTTCACCGAATTTTGCAATAGCCTCATTCCATTTTCTGGGTAAACTGCCGTAAGGATATTTACCATAATGGTCTATATCGATGTAATGCCGCGGGCCTTCATCAGCCACTGCATACCTTCTTTTATCAGGATCAACTGCATGCTCACTTACAAAAACAATATTGGGTTTGTACAATACCATCATTTCGGGAGGCAATAAAAAAACAGCGTAGTAGTTGATTTTTTGATGGGCATAAAAGCCCCAGCAATAACAGGGGTTATGGATAATGGATAATGCAATAATACATAATGCCTTTTTCATGCAAAACTTTTTTAGGGTTAAAAAGAATTTGTTTAAAAGGCTTTTCGTTAGCTAAGGTTTGTGCGGTATGTCGTCATCCACATCAGTGATACCCCCGCTTACTGCAAACTTCATGGTTTGTGCGGCACTGATATTGGTAATGGGTTTTATTCTTTCTTTGGGTATTACATATACATTGCCTGCCACTGAATACGCCATGGGTATGTACACCGTTACATAATCCTTTAAACCAAACTCTTCCATATCGTCACGGGTAATGAATCCGAAGCGCCACACATCATTATCATCTACATTGGCCAGCACATTCCGAGTGAATTTTTTTTTGTCTCCGGCAAATGCTTCAAAAAAATCACGGGTAGTCGAGTAAATATGTTTAATGCCCGGAGTTTTTTCCAAAAGTTTGTCTACAAAACTTACCACGCGCCCGGTAATAAAAAAGGAACTGAAATAACCAATGCTGATCAAAGCCACTATGATGATGGCAAACCCGATACCGTAGTTCTGCACCCGTACGTTGCCCTGAAGGTCCTTATAAGTAAAGATGGGTAGCAGGCTGTCAATTGACGTAACTACCCAAAAAATAGCGTAAGCGGTTATGGCGATAGGTGCCAGTATCAGTAATCCCTGTAAAAAATACTGTAATAATTTTTTATACCGAAAGGGGCTTCTCATTTTTGGTCAATTTAATTACCAAAGATACTTTAAATAAAAATGGACAGGCAACCACAATTTTACGTCCGGCCAATGTAAATTTTGTGTTAAGTGGTAAAAAAACTTGATGGAAACTTTGGCAACTGCAAAAGTTTCCATAGTTTTGCGCCCGAACAAGCATTAAAAAAATTGAAAGACAGAATTAAACAAAAAGCCCACGACCTGTTCATGCAATATGGTGTAAGGTCTGTAACGATGGATGAAATTGCATTACAGATGGGGGTTTCAAAGAAAACGATCTACCAGTATTATGCCGATAAGGATGAACTGGTAGACGCGGTGATGGTGGATATCATCCGCTACAACCAGGATTGCTGTACGAAAGACAGGCAGGCTGCAAAAGATGCGGTGCATGAAGTTTTCCTGGCGATAGATATGATGCAGGAGATGTTTCAGAACATGAACCCTACGATTTTATTTGAACTGGAAAAATATTACCCCCCATCTTTTGAAAAATTCAAGCAGCATAAATATTCTTTTTTATATAAAGTGCTGAAAGAAAATTTAGAAAGAGGTATCGCAGAAGAACTATACCGGGATGATATCGACATGCACATACTGATCAAACTGAGGCTGGAAACCATGATGATGCCTTTTAACCAGGTGTTATTTCCAAAAAACAAATACAGTTTGATAAAGGTGGAAACAGAATTCACTACCAATTTTTTATTTGGATTGGCTACTATCAAAGGGCATAAATTAATTACAAAATATCAACAAGACAGAACTAAAAAGACGAACACTAATGAAAAAAATTTGGCGCACTAACACCATAGCAATAAGTATGGTGTTATTATCTGCAAATGCTTTTGCACAGCAGAAAAATGAATTCAGTATTAAGCAGGCTGTTGATTACGGAATGAAGAATACCGTTCAGGTAAAAAATGCACTGCTGGATGTAAAGATCCAGGAACAGGTGAACAGGCAGATCACTTCGGCTGCTTACCCGCAGGTAACAGGAAGTATGGGCAGCACTCATTATTTTGATATCCCCATTACTTCATTACCCAATTTTATAAGTCCCGCGACTTACGCCGTACTGGAAAAAGAAGGCGTAAAAAACGCTAACGGTAGCCCTATTATCGCTCCAAATGGTGGCGACTTCGGCAATATACAAGCCCCTTTTGGTGTACCATGGACAGCAAATGCCGGTGTAGATGTGAGCCAGCTTTTGTTTGACGGGCAGGTTTTTGTTGGGCTTATAGCGAGAGCTGTGGTGCTGGATTATTATAAAAAAACGGCTGAAGTAACACAGGAGCAGATCAAAGTAAATATCTATAAGATCTATTACCAGCTTGCTGTAGGCAAAAAGCAGATCAGTTCTTTGGACGCCAATATTGAACGATTTGAAAAATTGTTGAATGATACGAGGGAGATCTATAAGAATGGATTTGCGGAAAAATTAGATGTAGACAAAGTGACGGTACAGTTAAATAACCTGAAAACAGAAAAGATTAAAGCAGAGAGTATGCTGGCAGCGGGTAATTCCGGGCTTAAATTTTTAATGGGTATGCCTCAAAAAGACGAACTGCTGTTAACCGATACCTTAAGTGATGAAGAACTTAAAGGGAATATTTTAGACAGCAGTTTTGATTATAAAAACAGAAAGGAATTTCAATTGTTGTCGATTGCTGAAAAATTAGGTGGCTATAATGTAAGGAGATACAAGTTGAGTAAGTTGCCTACCGTTGCTGCCTTTGGAAATTACAGTAAAACGGCGCAACGCAATAGTTTCGACTTTTTTGGTAAAGGCGATTGGTTTACAACTTCATTAGTAGGCATTAAAATCTCTGTTCCCATTTTTGACGGCAACAAAAAAAATGCATTGATACAACAAAGCAAGTATGAATTACAAAAAACGCAGAATAATATCGAGCTGCTGAAATTGAATATCGATGCTGATGTAGAACAAAGCAGGTTGAAGATGACGAGCGCCATGCGCACAGTAGATAATCAAAAAAAGAATATTGCGCTTGCCGAAAATGTGTATAATACTACGAGGATCAAATATCAACAGGGCCTTGGCAGCAACCAGGAAATATACAATGCACAAACTGAATTGAAAGTTGCCCAAACCAATTATTACAGCAGTTTGTACGATGCGATCAATGCAAAGATAGACTGGTTAAAAGCAGCAGGAAAATTATAAACAACAAAAATTAAGTATCAAAACTAATATAATGAAACAGGTAAAAAAATTGGGATTAATTATTACGGCAGCTGTTATTCTGGCAAGTTGCAGCAATAGTAAAAAGGATGGTGATGCAGCAATAAACGATAAGAAAGCAGCATTGGAAAAATTAAAATCAGATAAAACCAAAACGGAAGGAGAGATAAAAAAACTGCAGGACGAACTGGATAAAATTGACACGACTGCCGCTGCTTCTTCAAAAGTAAAACTGGTAAGCGTATCACCGGTGGAGACTAAGAGCTTCAAGCATTTTATTGATTTGCAGGGGAAGATTGATGCAGAGAATATTTCGTATATCTCTCCACGTATGGGGCCCGCGCAGGTAAAAGCGATCTATGTAACACAAGGCCAGTTTGTAAAGAAAGGACAACTGCTGTTGAAACTGGATGATGCTATTATGAGGCAAAGCGTAATAGCATCAAAGCAACAGCTGGAAGGTATTAAAACACAGCTCGCCTATGCTAAAAATATTTACCAGCGCCAGAAAAACCTTTGGGACCAGGGCATCGGTACAGAAGTACAATTACTTTCTGCACAAACAAATGTAACCGGTTTGCAAAATCAATTGTCTGCAGCAGGCGAACAGGTGAAAACAATGCAGGAGCAGTTGAATACAGCCAATGTATACAGTGATGTAAGTGGCGTTGCTGATATAGTGGCGGTAAGGGTAGGAGAAACTTTTTCGGGTATGGGTGCTACGGGCCCACAAATAAAAATTGTAAATACCTCCTCCTTAAAAGTAGTGACCAGTGTGCCGGAAAATTATATTACCCGCATACACAAAGGATCGCCGGTAGAAATAATTATACCGGATGCCAATAAAAAAATCAATTCAACTATTTCTTTGATCAGCCAGTCTGTGGATCCAACACAAAGAGGTTTTATTGCCGAGGCAAGAATACCTGCTGACGCAATATTGAAACCCAGCCAGTCTGCCATAGTAAAAATATTGGATTATTCAGCTGCCAACGTTGTAGTAATCCCGGTTAACGTAATACAATCTGATGAGACTGGTAAGTACGTGTATGTATTACTTAAAGGCAGCAATGGTAAAACCATTGCGCACAGGATTGTGGTTACTATCGGTGAAGTATATGGCGAAACTGTTGAAATAAAAAGCGGGCTTAAAACAAGTGATCAACTGGTTACTGAAGGGTACCAGAATTTGTATGAAGGCCAGATGGTCACAACAGATTTAAAATAAGTTTGGGTATTCAAAGCATCTACCCTGCTTAATTACAATAAGAAAGATAAAGAACATTCATCCCTGTACTTCCCTGGTTGAATAACAGGAGCTAAATAATTTTTATGAATTTTATAGAAGGTGTAAAAGAAAAATTTAAACAGTTTGGTCCTACCAGCTGGGCAGTAAATAATCGTACTGCAATATATATTATCGCGGTATTAATATCGGCGTATGGACTATACCAATTTAATACTATGCCCAAGGAGCAGTTCCCTGATATTGTGGTCCCTACCATTTCAGTAGTTACGGTGTATGCGGGTAATTCGCCCAAGGATATTGAAAACCTGGTAACAAGGCCTATTGAAAAACAACTGAAAGGTATCAGTGGCGCCAAGGTTAAAAAAATTACCAGCACTTCGCAGGCAGATTATAGTTTGATTGTAACGGAGTTTGATACTGATGTAAAAACCGAAGTGGCCAAGCTAAAAGTAAAAGATGCCATTGATAAAGCAAAAACAGACCTGCCTACTGATCTTACGTCGGAACCCGATGTGGCGGAATTTGCCTTCAGTGAAATGCCTATCATGTTTGTAAATGTGAGCGGTGATTATGATGGTATAAAACTGAAGCAGTACGCCGATAAACTACAGGATAAATTTGAAGAACTCACTGAAATAACCCGGGCAGAAATTGTGGGTGCACCTGAGCGTGAGATTCAGGTAAATGTAGATCCTTATAAGATGAGCCTCGCCCGTATCAGCTACATGGATATTGAAAATGCCATCAGCAGGGAAAACAGGGACATCACAGGCGGTATGATAGAGCTGGGCGACATGAGGCGTACAATAAAAGTAAAAGGTCAGTTTGCCAGTGCGTTAAACCTTAACAATATTATTGTACGCAGCAGTGCGCAGGGAGCTACCGTTTATTTAAAAGATATTGCCGAATTGAAAGATACGGTCAAAGAAAAAGACAGTTATGCTCGCCTGGATGGAAAAAATGTAGTAACGCTTAATATCGTAAAACGTGCAGGGGAAAACCTGATCAATGCCGCCGATAAAATAAAAGCTATCGTGGCAGATATGAAGGATAAAAAAGAATTGCCCGACGATTTAAAAGTAGTGATCACCGGCGATTTGAGTAAAGCGACCAAAACATCTTTTAACGACCTGGTAAATACCATCATCATTGGTTTTGTTTTGGTCCTTATTATCCTCATGTTTTTTATGGGAGTTACCAACGCTTTTTTCGTGGCACTCAGTGTACCACTTAGTGTATTCGTGGCATTTATGTTTTTACCCGTGGCAACAGGGATTATTGGTACTACCGTTACACTGAATTTTATTGTACTCTTTGCATTGCTGCTGGGGCTGGGTATTATTGTGGATGATGCGATTGTGGTGATAGAGAACACGCACCGTATCTATAATAATGGCAAAGTGCCTATTATACGAAGTGCTAAAGAAGCAGCGGGCGAAGTGTTTATTCCCGTGCTTGCCGGTACCGCCACTACATTGGCACCCTTCTTCCCTTTATTATTATGGAAGGGTTTGATTGGTAAGTTTATGATCTACCTGCCTACCATGTTGATACTTACACTGGCGGCATCGTTGATCGTGGCATTTATATTTAACCCCGTTTTTGCAGTAAGCTTTATGAAGCCGGAGGGAAAAGAATACGAGAAGCCCAAAAAAGCTATCTGGACAAATAAATGGTTTATCAGCTTTGCCGTTTCAGGATTGATATTGCATTTGTTTGGCAGCCACGGTATGGGCAATTTTTTATTGCTGATGGCATTGTTGATGCTGCTTAATGCGTACGTATTAAATGATGCCATACATGCTTTCCAAAAAAGAGCATTACCCTGGTTAATGAATCATTACGAAAGATTATTAAAATGGATATTGGTAGGCTGGAGGCCGGTGTGGACATTCGTTTCCTTATTTGGTTTGTTTATTTTATCCCTGGTAATATTAATGATCAGTATAAAAACAGGCCGCACAAAATCTACTTTCTTCCCGAGTGGCGAGCCCAATTTTATTTATGTATACTTAAAACTTCCGGTGGGTACCGATATTAAATATACTGATAGTATCACGCATGTACTGGAAGGCAGGGTACAAAAAATTCTCGCGAAGGAATTGCCTGCTATACCGGGCGGTATCGTGGAAAGTATTATCACCAATGTTGCGGTAAGTGCTAACAATCCCAGGGATAATAACAGGAGCGTGCAGCCGAACTTAGGCCGTATTCAGGTTTCTTTTGTAGAATATGAAAAAAGAGAGGGTAAACATACGTTACCATTTAAAGAAGAAATCCGCAGGCAGATGACGGGTATTCCAGGTGCCAGTATTGAAGTAGCGCAGGAAGATGCTGGTCCTCCAACTGATCCTCCGGTAAATATTGAAGTGCAGGGAGATAACTTTGAAAGCATTGCAAAAGTGGCCAGCGATTTATCGCATTACATGGATACCAACCAGATCAATGGTATTGAAAATCTGCAGATGGATGTCGACCTGAACAGCCCTGAAATCAGTATAAATGTAGACAGGGAAAAAGCCATGATGGAAGGGGTAAGCACCGGGCAGATTGGTATGGAAATACGTACTGCTGTATTTGGTAAAGAAGTGAGCAAATTAAAAGAAGGCGAAGACGAATATAAAATACAGCTACGCACTACCGACCTGGTACGGCACAATATTACCGACCTGATGAATATGCGTATTACTTTTATGGACATGAACACCATGCGGGTAAAAAGTATTCCTATAAGTGCGGTTGCTACCTTAGATTATACCACTGCAACGGGAGCGGTAAAACGTAAAAATGTTAAACGTACTATACAGTTACAAAGTAATGTGCTCGACCCTACAATGGTGGGTAAAGTAAATGAAGAGTTGCAGTTAAAGCTGGATGATTTTAAAACAAAAAATAAAATACCCGCTGACGTTACGTTAAAATTAAGCGGGCAGAGTGAACAGGAAAAAGAAACACAATCTTTCTTAGGCCTTGCCTTGATTATTGCATTAGGTATCATATTCCTGATATTGGTATTACAGTTCAATAGTATCAGTAAACCATTTATTGTAATCACCGAAATATTCTTTAGTGTTATCGGCGTATTACTGGGGTATGCAATTACCGGGATGACGATCGCTACTATTATGCTGGGTGTAGGTATTATTGCGCTGGCCGGTATTGTAATTAAAAATGGTATCCTCCTGATTGAATTTACAGATGAACTGCGTGGAAGGGGAATGAAAACAAGAGACGCAGCTATTGCTGCAGGTAAGATCCGTATCATACCGGTATTGCTTACAGCTGTTGCTACAATATTAGGCCTGTTGCCTTTGGCAGTTGGTTTCAATATCAATTTCGTATCATTCTTCCAGCACCTCAATCCACATATTTTCTTCGGTGGCGACAGCGTGGTTTTCTGGGGGCCATTAAGCTGGACAATGATCTTTGGTTTGATATTCGCCTTCTTCCTTACATTGATCATGGTGCCCAGTATGTACCTCATCTCTGAAAGATTGCGCAGGCCGATGGAAAAATTCTGGGGCTCTAAATTCATAGGATTGTTAGGGTTTGCCGGCCCCTTCTTTTTCATCTTTGTAGGCATTATGTATTTGGTTAGAAGAATACAAGGCAAAAAAGTTTGGAATGGAACACTGAAGGACTCAAAATAAAATATAGGCGTTATTACGGTAACCACCGTCTGACGCCTATATACTTCCTT
>JBBRCB010000010.1:0-99016 GCA_038205215.1 Chitinophagales bacterium
AAGGCATTGACAAAGACAAATATGATATTCAAGTTGTAGAAGTAATACCATCAGACTTGACAACACATTTAAAATATAAACTGACTAAGAAATAACAACGACCCGCTAACAGGCGGTTTGGCAAAAGTGGCGGTTCAATGCTCCGTAGAAATATTTGTGGTTAATAAAATATTTGTTCTCCTCATCAACATTCGATCTGCTAACTTTAAATTGATATGCAAAAAAAATTCATTGATGACTTTCCATTTGTACCATACACCAAAAAAACTTACGAAATGGGTGAAATGAGCGTCCGTTCCCGGCACTTTTTAGATTGGATGAATACACGCAGAACAGTTCGGAATTTTTCGGATAAGCCTATTTCTGAAAACATCATTGAAAACATCATTCTTTCGGCATCCACAGCCCCTTCCGGTGCACACAAACAACCATGGATGTTTTGTGTAGTAAAAAATCCTGAATTGAAAAAACAAATCCGTATTGCCGCTGAGAAAGAAGATAAAGAAAGTTACGAAAACAGGATGACAGATGAATGGCTTAAGGATCTTCAGCCTATAGGAACTGATTGGCATAAACCCTTTTTAGAAACCGCTCCCTATCTTATTATTGTTTTTAAAAGAAGCTATGAGCTCGAAAACAATAATTACAAGCATCAAAATTATTATGTGACCGAAAGCTGCGGTATTGCCTGTGGGGTTTTGCTTACTGCAATTCATGATGCGGGTTTGGCTGCATTAACGCATACACCAAGCCCAATGAATTTTCTATCTAAAATTTTAAACCGCCCCGAAAATGAGAAACCTTTTTTACTAATCCCCGGTGGTTATCCTGCAGAAGAATGTTGGGTTCCGGATTTAAAAAGAAAAAACATTTCAACAATCTGTGTTTGGATATAGAGTGGCCAAAGAACTACACCTATTCCCGGGCTGAAACGTAATGCAGCTAACATGAACTGTTTGCCACTAAGCTGGCGGACGGAAAAAAAATTAACTTCATATCCCTTTCAACTAATATCGGGGAGACAGAATGCTATCTCGCTTTTTGTTGTTAACTTCAACTTCATACTTTTAATGGTGTTTCAGTTCTGGGCTGGCCATAATAATATACCAGCCCTGCGCTTTGACAGCGATTTCTCAAAGTGGCGTAAATTACCCGGCAAACTTTTTTATTAACAGATATTAATATGAAGCAGTATGCAATTTTTATATGTTTGCTTGTTTTGTCAATAAATTCAAGCATTGCACAAAACAAAAAAAAGAAGCTGGGTGAAATAATGAATACTTATCACCACTACAATATGTTCGACGGTAGTGTTTTAGTGGCCGAAAATGGAAAAGTAATTTACAAAGCTGCTTTTGGGTTGGCTAACAGGGAATGGAATATTCATAACACCACTGATACCAAATTCATGATTGGCTCTGTTTCAAAGCCATTTACTGCTGTGCTGATGCTTATCCAGGTTCAGAAAAGGCTTATTACTCTTGACAAAACAATTTCAGATTATCTTCCTGAATTTTCTGGTAAACCCGCAGCTAAAGTTACAATCAGGCAATTACTGAACCATACCTCAGGAATACAGAATTATGATATTATAAAAGACTTTTTCCCAACCATCAGCCGCGGCAATTTTTCGAGAGAAGAATATGTAAAAGTATATATGGATTCATCTTTGGCTTTTGAACCCGGCACAAAATATTCTTACAGCAGTTGGGGGTATTTTACGCTTGGTTATATCATGGAAAGAGTTACCGGGAAATCATATTCGCAATTGATGAAAGAAGACATTTTTGATAAAATTGGCATGAATAGTTCAGGTTCATATTTTCATACACAGGTAGTTAATAAAAGAGCTACAGGATATGATTATAGTTTTGGTGGTTATACAAGCGCTGATTTCCGTGACCAATCGAATACTATGGGTACCGGGGATATTTATTCTACCGTAGAAGATATCTTCAAATTGCACACTGCCCTTACCAATAATACTTTGTTAAACAAAGCGCTTACTGAAGAAATGTTTACCCCGGGAGTGAGACCCGCGCAATATGGTTTCGGCTGGTTCAACAAAATGTTTAAATACACCCCAATAGATAGCGTGGCTTCAAATTTTCATTTAGGAACAACGGAAGGTTTTTTATCTTTTGTAAGACGTATCCCTTCAACAAACAGCTTAATAGTTATATTATGTAACAGTGCCCCTACAGACTTTTTCGGCATAACAGAAAATTTGGCTAAGGTACTTTATAACAAAACGGTTCATCTGAAACAACCTGTTCATAAGGCCGTGGAGAAGATGATAGCAGCGCAGGGAGCAATAAAAGCAGTTGAAGAATTTAAGCGCATGAAGGCAGATTCTGCCCACTATTATGTGGACTGGATATCTATGAATTTCCTTGCCCAACAATTACAAACATTAAAAAAATATGAAGATGCAAGAATCATTGGCGAAAATAATGTAGCAGAATTTCCTAACCGCGATTTGGTAATGGTAACAATGGGTAATATCTACCTGGCATTAAATCGCAAAGCGGATGCTATAACCTACTTTAAAAAAGCCCTTGAGATTTATCCAGGTTATGAAGAAGCAAGAAACCGGTTAAAAGAACTTGAGGGAAATTAGTGATATAGAATTACAGCTACCAATTGGGTTTACTGCGGGGCTGGACGTTGGAACTAGGGGCATATTAACACTATTAACCTCACAAAGACTGGATAAAATAGCTGAACTTTCGCAACTTATCTTGTACATTTGTTTTTTTAGATAGCAGCACCACTTGCGTACATATAGAATACTAACTCCCCACCTGCCAGAAAACATTCCAGTTATAAGCAACCTGTCACACACTCCAATAATTTATGGGTTACAGGGGAGACAACTTAAAAAGGACATGAAACAGAGAGGGCTATCATCGCTAAAAGATTAATATGACTACTGCAATCATTAGATACTTTGGTCGTCAAGGAAGTATAGTCAATAAAAGTAAGCGCTAAGGAATGTGGTAGTATTCCCAAAACTTTAGTAATATCTTTTTTTTAAATTTAACATCCACTACTTAGAAATATACCATTTTCTTAATCATTTAAAAATTTACAAAATGAGAAAGTATTTCTTAATGTTCTCACTAATTCCTTTATTAGGAATAGGTCAGACAAAAACAGTTCTTACGTCCAACCGTTTATTCGCCAAGAATGACAAAGTTTCCGAATTTGAAAAAGCACTTGCTGACCATGCTCAAAAATACCACACCGGCGATGTAAAGTGGCGGGTGTGGAGTATTCAATCCGGTCCTGATGCCCGCGGATACATGGTTACCGAAGGTCCTAGCAGTTGGAACATTTTGGATGGCCGTGGCGACATCAGTGCCGAACACACAGCCGATTGGGATAAAAACGTAATGCCATTGACCACGGGCCAGGGTCAAAGTGCTTATTACGATTTCCAGGCAGACCTGGGTACTGTTCAGCTTACTGATTATGCAGACAAGATCGCTATCAATCATATGACTGCAAAGCCCGGTAAGATCGTTAATTTGCAAGATCTCATTAAAAGACTTAAAAAAGTATGGGAAAGCGGTAAAGAATCTGTCGCAGTTTATTCCGCAGCCTTTTCCGGAGAGCCTGGTTATATTACCGTAACCCGATTAAGAGAAGGTTTAAAAGAATTAGCTGGCGACTATCGTAAATCATTAGCCGAAAGGTATAATGAAGTTTATGGAGCTGGATCATTTGATACCTGGTTGAAAGATTATGCTGATGTTGTACAGAGTCGCTGGTCTGAATTACTCATCTACAAACCGAAATTGAGTTCAAAATAATTTCTTACCAACTTAATACCGTTTCAAGCGCTTGTGTTTAGACGGTATTTTATTTTACACCTTGTCGCGCTAAAACTATTTCCAGCATCTTATTTGTAAAGACAAGCCTAATGCCTTCAACTCAAAGAAGCAAAAAAAGTATGGATTTTCAGGGATAGCTAAAAATAAGCACTATGCAGGTACCGCCTTCAGGCTAATGGACAAAATGTGGCAGCTGGTTAAAGTGAACGAATTAAAAAATGAAGGGCTTAATATCTGGGTTTATGAATCCAATGAAAAACGGTTTGCAGGAGTTGAATTTAACGAAACTCCGGAAGACGATATTGGGCTTGAACAAAAAAGTATTTAGCTACATAAATATGCGTATTATAAACACATTGGTTCGTACAATTTATAAAGCAGGTAGGATAAAATAGGAGCGATGAATTAAGGAATAAAGCTGTTGAGACCGGTTTTCCTTATGTTGAAATTTATTGACACTGGACAAATGACGAAACTAAATTAGAAACAGCACTCTTGATGTGCTTAAAGTAAATTCGCATCGGATTGCCTGAATGAAATAGCCGTGTGTAAAAACGCACAAACACGAATGAAGACAGCTGGCGGCTTCAACATTCGGATGAAAATTAAAAAAATAAAATCTACATATGAATCCGAAGGTTGATTTTTATTTTAATAAAGTCAAAAGCTGGCAGGAAGAAATCAGGCAATTGAGAATAATAATTCTTGAGTGTGGGCTTACCGAAGAATTGAAGTGGGGTTGCCCCTGTTACACGTTTCAAAAAAACAACATCGTTTTAATACATGTGTTTAAAGAATATTGTGCGGTTTTGTTTTTCAAAGGCGCTTTGTTAAATGATGCCGATAGAATTTTAATACAACAAACGGAAAATGTGCAGGCGGCACGCCAGGTCCGGTTTACGGCCGCTAATAGCGGAACCCGGGAAATCATTAAGATGAAAAACATCTTAAAAAGCTACATCTATGAAGCCATTGAAGTAGAAAAAGCCGGTTTGAAAGTAAAATTAAAAAAGACTACAGCATTCAATATGCCCGGGGAATTTCAAAAAAAATTAGATAAAATGCCTGCTTTAAAAAAAGCTTTTGAAGCATTGACGCCAGGAAGGCAAAGAGGCTACCTGCTGCATTTTTCGGCACCCAAACAATCCAAAACCCGGGAGTCGAGGGTTGAAAAAAGTATGCCGCAAATTCTTGATGGAAAAGGATTAAACGATTAGCAATTGCTACCTTACCGGAAAGGAAACAATAGATTGATGTTACCAGGGACTTCGTTATCTTTAAAATTCAACTGCCAGGTCATGAAAAAAATATTCATTGCCCTGTTTTTTACAGGGTTATCACTCCATGTTTGTATTGCACAAACGGATAGCATTGGCTTTTATAAAAAAACTTCTGCCATGATCCCGATGAGAGACGGGACCAAACTGCATACGGTTATTTTCTCCCCGGTTGGTGCTACGCAGGCGCTGCCTGTGCTTTTGCAGCGAACACCTTATGGCGCTAACGGCAGTGGTAACCCTGATGATACCCTTTTTAATATCCAGGCATTCGGAACAAATTTTGGAAGCATGTTGAAAGAAGGCTACTTCTTAGTATTCCAGGATATTCGTGGCAAATATAAAAGTGAAGGGAAAATGGAAATTCATCAGCCACTTATTCATTCCACTCAAAAAGGGGCAATTGATGAAAGTACTGATACATGGGATACTGTAGATTGGCTGATAAAAAATCTAAAAGGAAATAATGGCAAAGCAGGAATTTTTGGTATCTCCTACCCCGGCTGGCTGGCGCTGGTAGGTTCAGTTGATCCTCACCCGGCATTAAAAGCTTCGTCGGAGCAGGCATGTATGGGAGACCTTTTTTTAGGTGATGATTTCCATCACAACGGTGCCTTCCGTTTGAGTTATGGGATGGAATATTCCTATGAAGTAGAATTTGATAAAACTACCGACAGCGATTTCCCTTTTCCGCAATTTGACCTGTATGACTGGTATTTAAAGCTGGGCTCATTAAAAAATGTAAATGATAAATATTTTCATAATAAAATTCCCACCTGGAATAATTTCGTACAACACCCCGGTTATGACAAATTCTGGCAAAAGAATTCACCATTAAATTATATTGACTATGCACAGATCCCCCAATTACATGTAGGCGGCTACTACGACCAGGAAGATATTAACGGGCCGCAACTGATGTACCGCCATATGGAGAAAAAAGATAAGGCTAATAATAATCATATTGTTCTTGGGCCCTGGAATCATGGCCAGTGGGCAAGAGGAAAAGCAGATAGTTTAGGAAAAATTTCTTTTGGCAGTTCAACCGCTTACTGGTTCCAGGCATTACAAAAAAAATGGTTCGACTACTGGCTCAAAGGCATTGGCGACGGAAAGTTTGAAGAAGCCTATTGTTTTCAAACAGGAACCAATCAATGGAAAACTTACCAATCATGGCCTCCAGAGCAAGCCGTGACCAGGAAACTGTATGCAGGGCCCGGTAATACGGCATCGTTTATTAAACCCACTGCTCCAACCGGAAATGTATCTTATACCAGCGATCCTGCTAAACCGGTACCTTACCGCATGCAACCCATCGAAGCCACCTATGGCCCGGGCAGCAGGTGGAAGCCATGGCAGGTGGAAGACCAGCGTTTCGTGTACTCAAGGCCGGATGTAATCAGTTTTTCAATGAACAAATTAACCGAGAACCTTACGGTAACGGGAAAGGTTATGGCACATCTTTTTGCCAGTACTACCGGTACCGATGCGGATTGGATAGTAAAGCTGATCGATGTATATCCTGATTTTGATTCTTCAAGTTTAACAATGAGCGGCTACCAGTTACCGGTAGCAATGGAAGTATTTCGCGGCCGCTTCAGGAAAAGTTTCTCAAATCCCAGCCCCCTGTCCCCGGGTAAGCCCGAAGAATTTGTGATTGACCTGCATGACATCAACCATACTTTCAAAAAGGGGCATCACCTGATGATACAGGTACAAAGCACCTGGTTCCCGGTTATTGACCGCAACCCGCAGAAATATATCCCGAATATTTTTGAAGCAAATGAAGCTGATTTCATCAAAGCAACACAAACGATCTATTGCAATCAGCAATATGCAAGTTATATTGAGCTGCCTGTTATGAAAGAATAACGATTCATTAAATAGAGATAGTCGCCTTAGCAAAACGCTAATGGGCAGCCCTGCCGTTTACTTCCTGACTTGATCCATTTTTTTGCCATTTCGCATAATAGTTCCATACTAAATGGCTTGACAATATAGTCATCAGCACCAAATTGTAATGCCAGTAGCTTATCTTTTTTTTCACATTGGGTAGTGGTAAAAATAAATGGTATTTCAGAAGTACTAGCCGTACGCAGGATCAAACTTAAAACGTCATACCCATCAATTTCATGCATTCCCATAGCAGAAATAATTAAGTCGGGTATAAATTCCCTGGCAATTTCAACACCCTTATGCCCGTTATTAGCGGATAAAATTCTAAACCCTTCAATTTCAAGATACTCCGTGAAATTTTCAAGAATATTAGAATTACTTTCGATCAGTAAGATTGTATTCATAATTGTTTAAGGACTTCCCCCGAATTTCGCAATAATACTTTGACAAAGTGTTACACCGTTCTTAAAATAAGTTGTATAATTCTCACTTTTACTCGTTAACCGGTTTGGCGTTCTGCAACCCTTGGGCGATTATCACGATAATTTTATAATTGCAAAAAATAATGACGGCAGTTTTTACTGCTACCGGTATTTGAAAAAAAATGCTGTGGCAATCAAAAATGTATTTGTGACCAACGGGCAACTGATCGGTTATAGCGGCGTCACTGGCTTTGTTTTAAGCCCCCAACTGCATTTTTTGTAAAAAGAAAATCAACCTATAAAAAAATGCATTGGTATAAACTAAATCCATGACTACGATGGGTATTCAGTTGTTAAAAAACGGTGAGGTTTAAGAACGGCCGATGGCTAATTTGCAGCAGTAATACCAGAAAAAACACGACATTTCATCCTGCAACGCATGTGGAAATTACAAAAGGTTAAAAACAAATACGGCCACTAAAATAATAATTGCTATAAATTTTTTGTAGTTTCATTGATTCAATAATAAAATTAAAAAAATGAAAAGAAGATTATTATCTCTGCTGCTTATTGCTGCATCAAGTTGTGCTATTAATACGGCGAAGGCCCAAATTCAAAAAGTTGGCTTTTTTGATCTTGATTTGATGGTTCAGGCCACGCCGGGCTACCCTGCTGTTGATAGTTTAGTTAGGGTTTTCGAAGAAAACAGCCTAACTGCAGAATATGATTTTACGCTAAAAGAATTCAACCGTTTAGATAGTACCTACAAGGCTGACTCTGCAGCTAAAAAACTGCCCGTAATTTTAAGTAAACTAAAAGAACAAAGAACCCAGATCGGCCTTACGCTCGTTTATTGGCAACAATATTCTCAATCAAAATCACAGGACAAGCGGCAGGAACTTTCAGCCCCCCTGTATAAAATAGTTTTAACTGCTTACAAAAAAGTTTTAGCGGTTAATAATTACGCTCTTGTTTTAAAACCTTCCGCAATTGAATTCCTGGGTTCTACTAAAGTAGACAATGTATTTGAAAAAGTTGCCAAAGAATTGAAGATTCCGCTACCCGGCAGCTTGAAGGTGCAACGATGAGTGAGATTTGAAAAATAGAAAATCAATGTAAAAAATAAAAGTAAAAAACGCCTGCAGTTTTTTCTTTTAATTTTTGACCGGGAAGATTTATTTAAAAATGTTGTAAGCTTTGCCTGTTAAGCTTTCCAGTGAATCGACTATAGTTTTTTGCGTAGTGGACTGATAGCAATATGGGTAAAAGTATTTTAGGCGAAGCGCTATGACAATCTACCTTACTCATGTACATAAATTTATGGATTTCATATGGCGTTTATATGCTGCCATTATTTTTATCAATAACCTGGTTGCTTACGTCATATTTGTATTAGTTTAAAATGTAAAAGCACCGTAATGGGAAAACTTTAATAACGGCATTCAAAGGGATCATCACGATCGTAAAACAAACCAATTATTTACTTTACCTTAACCTAAAACCAATTACCATGCTATCTGCCCGGCCACTGCATTTTTTTTGTAGTTCATTATTTGTTTGGTTTACCTGTGCCACTGTGCATGCACAACAAATTGATGAAGCCTACAACCAAAAAATAAAAGAGTATACCACAGACAAAAGATTCCTGCCTTCTTCTGTGCTTAACCTGGTCACGGACTCAAAGATCCCTTCCCCGCAGCAATTTTTTGGCAGCATCATCGGCGCCCCGGGTGTAATGCACCATACAACAGAGATCTATGGTTATTATAAAAAACTGGCTTCGTCATCACCATTATTGTTTGTACAACAGGTAGGCACCACCGAAGAAGGTCGTGCCATCAACCTGGTAATGATCGGGAATACAGACGCCATGCAACGCCCCGGTTTCTTTAAAGATCAATTAGCGCTTTTGGCGGATCCAAGAAAAATAGGCACAGGAGATGTGCATGCTGTCATCAATAATACCAAACCGGTGTTCTACCTGAATGGAGGATTGCATTCTACAGAAATGGGTTCGCCTGAAATGCTGATGGAGCTGGCCTACCGGCTCATCACCGACAATACTGAAGACATCAAAAAGATACGCGACAATATTATTGTTATCATTAACCCGGTAGCTGAACCCGATGGCCGCGACAAGCAGGTAGATTGGTATTACCGTTATTCAAAAGCAAGAACAAATTTTGATGATGGCTTTCGTTATTCGCCGCCTTACTGGGGCAAGTATGTGTTTCATGATAACAACCGCGATGGCATCCAGGTATCGCAACAGCTTACAAAAACTATTTTTAATGTGTATTACGACTGGCATCCAACCGTGATGCTTGACCTGCACGAATCAGTGCCCTTGATTTATATGTCTACCGGAACAGGCCCTTATAACGAGACCGTGGACCCGATAACCATAGGCGAATGGCAGATCATGGCCAACCACGATATCACGGCTTTGGCAGCACAGGGTTTGCCCGGTGCTTTTACCTGGGCATTTTATGATGGCTGGTATCCGGGTTATGGTATCTGGGTGGCTAATAACCATAACTCCATTGGACGCTTTTATGAAACGTTCGGCAATGCCGGCGCCAATACTTACCTGCGGGATCTTTCCGAGATGAAATATGCCGGCGATCCTGCCACCGATAAAGAATGGTACCGGCCGGACCCCGCTACGCCTTTAGTGAACTGGTCATCACGCAACAATATCAATTATATGGAAGCCGGGGTGCTTGCATCGCTTTCTTATACTGCTGATAATGCAAAACTTTTGTTACGCAATTTTTACCAGAAAGGATTGAATAATATCAGGAAAGGAAAAGAAGATAAGATTCGTGCATTTGTTATTCCTGCCGAACAGCATGATCCTGTAATGGCGGCGTACCTGGTTAATCAATTACGCAAACAACAGATCGAAATACACCAGGTAGATACCGGTAAGAATAAAAATGATTACGTGATATTGCTCGATCAACCCTACCGCAACCTCGCAGTATCTTTATTGACCAAACAGAATTTTTCTAAAGATGCAAAGTTTCCGCCCTATGACGATATTGCATGGACACTTGGTTATCTGTATGGCGTTGAAGTACGCACGGAAGATAGCATTCGGTATGCACTGTCCAATCTGAAAATGCTTGCCGCTGATATTATTTATGAAGGAAAAATAAATGGTAATGGCGCAAATTATGTTTTGAATTATAAAGCACAGAATAACCTGCTGCCTGCATTGTATTGGATGGAGGAGGAAAATAAAAATGCCATCGCACTGGTCATTGACGAAAAGAGCAGTATAGATGGAATGAAAGATAGCGTTCCTGCAGGCGCTGTTTTATTTAAAGGCCTCAATACTGCGCAGGCAAAAAAAATGGCAGCCAGGTTTGGGCTTGACCTGCAGGCAACGAAAACAGCGATGGTGCCAAGATTACATAAGATGAACCTGCCAAGAGTGGCCATTTACCATACCTGGTACAGCACGCAGGATGAAGGATGGGCAAGGTATACTTTTGAACAGTTAGGCATACCCTTTGCGTCGATTAGTAAAGACAACCTTAAAGCGGGAGGATTAAGGAAGAAGTTTGATGTGATACTGGTGCCAAGAACCGGTGGTTCAGCCAGTGATTTCATCAACGAGATCGACAGTAAATTTGGACCGATGCCTTACACCAAAACAGCCGAATTTCCTTCACATGGTTTTCCGGATTCTACCAATGATATGACGGGCGGACCTGGCTTTGCAGGCATGGGTGAATTAAGCAGGTTTGCGGAGCAGGGCGGGGTGATCATCAGTCTTGACAATTCATCGCAGATACTCACCAACGCCGGTATTGTGCATGACCTGCAGCCTGCTGATGCCGGTGGGCTTTTTCATCCCGGGTCGATAGTAAATGTAAAAGTGAGGCAAGCAGGCAGCCCCATCGTGTATGGCTTCCCGGAAGTATTTCCCATCTTCAGGGGTAACGGCCCGTTGTTGCAGGTAGCCAAATACAACCGTGATATGATGCTGTTGCAATATGGCACAAAGCCATTAAAAGATGAAGAAAAATATACGGGCCCGATATTGGGTATGCCCGACAAAAAAGAAATGCCTGCTGCCAAAGACAGCGCAAAAAAAGAAGTGCCCTATGTGCTTTCCGGCATGGTAAGAAATGAACAGGCGATCATTGGCAATGGGGTTATTTTTAACGTGCCTGTGGGTAAGGGTAGAGTAATTGCATTTACTTTTGATCCCTTACACCGTTACCTCAACCTGCATGACGCTCCGCTGGTGTGGAATGCATTGATCAACTGGGATCACCTGGGTAATTAACAACTGTTATTGACAGCTATACATGAAGATTATTACATGGAACTGCAATATGGCTTACAGAAAAAAAGCCAACCATATCCTGGCGTATAAGCCCGATATTCTCGTTGTACCTGAATGTGAACATCCTGATAAATTAAAATTTGATGACAACACACCAAAGCCCCATGACACCATTTGGTTTGGCGAAAATAAAAACAAAGGGTTGGGGATTTTCTCTTACAGCGATTTCAGGTTTAAACTACTGCGCAATCATAATCCCGAATTGAAAATGATCATTCCCATTGCAGTCACGTGTGGGTATTTTGATTTTACTTTATTTGCCATCTGGGCTAATAATCCCAAAGATCCCGATGGGCAATATGTGGAGCAGGTTTGGAAAGCTATTCATCATTACGATAAAAAAATAAAAAGTAAACGTACACTGTTGATCGGTGATTTTAACAGCAATACGATCTGGGACAGGAAATACAGGGCAGGCAATCATTCGAGTGTGGTAACGCATTTAGAAAAAAAAGGCATCTTTAGCTGTTACCATTTGCAGCACCAACAGGTACAGGGAATGGAACAACATCCCACATTGTATTTGTACAGGCACCGGGATAAACCTTATCATTTGGATTATTGTTTTGCATCAAAAGACATGACAGAAAAAATTCAATCGGTGGAGATTGGAAGTTATGATGATTGGGTTGCTTACAGCGACCATGTACCGGTGATGGTAACTTTCGATCGTGAAAAAATGGTCGTGTAAAAATTAACTAACTACAGATTCTCCATGATATCCCTGTATCCCCTGCCGATAGGAATTGACACGCCATTCACTTCAACAGCATCAGCCGTATAAGACTCGATCTTACTTATTGAGATGATAAAGGAACGGTGAATACGCCTGAACAGATGTGAAGGCAATAGTGCCTCCATTTCATTCGTACTTGTTTTAGAGAGGTATTCTTTTTTTATAGTAACTATCTTAATATATTCCCGTTGGCTTTCTATATAAATTATTTCTGAAAATAAGATCTTCACTTTCTTTTTTTGCACATTAAGAAATATAGCATCTTTTACAGGCCGCTCTTCAGTTGGCTGCCGTTTTTCTGCTGCAGTAGCTTTTAACGGATGCGCTGTTTTTACCTTGGTTACTGCTGTTAAAAAACGTTCGAATTCAAATGGCTTGAGAAGGTAATCGGTTACATTAAGGTCAAACCCCTCCACTGCATATTGATGATAAGCTGTGGTAATAATTACTGCAGGCGGATGAGCCAGTGTTTTTAAAAACGCCATCCCTTTTAATTTTGGCAAATGGATGTCTAAAAAAATAAGATCGGTTTGATGGTCCCTAAACCAATCGGTAGCAAGGATGGCATCTTTAAATGTGGCTTGTAATTCCAAAAAAGGCACCTGTGCAATATAATCCGACAACAGCTTTGCTGCCAATGGTTCGTCTTCTATTATTATACATTTGATGTTAGACATGGCTTGCCAAATTAATGTTTAAAGTAGTTGTAAATACCGATTCGCCCTGTTGAACCGACAGGTTGAAATCTGTGTAGAGTAATTCCAGTTGCCGCCTGAGGTTAGGAAGACCGATATTCTCCTTTACATCAGTTTCTCCCGGGTATTCAGAAGAGTTCTTTATTATAAATTCCAGCTTCCGGTTCTTTACAGAAAGATGTATATCCACGTAAGGATGACCCCTTGTTTCAGATACGCCATGCTTGAATGCATTTTCTACCAAAGGTATCAGCAGCAATGGCGGCAAAGACTGCTTCATGTCTTCAACATCATAATTGAAATTGACCCGTAAAGAATCATCATAACGCAATTTTTCCAGGGCAATATAGTCGTCGATGATTTTTAACTCCTGTTCTACTGATATATAATTGCCACCGGTCTCATATAACATGAAGCGCAATATTTTCGAAAGGCGCAGAATCGATTCAGGTGCAAGGTCAGATTTATCCCTAGCTAAAGAATAGATATTATTAAGCGTGTTAAATAAAAAATGCGGGTTGGTTTGCGCACGTAAATAATTTAATTCTGCGGCTTGTTTTTCGATCCTCAATTGTTGCTCTGCACGCTGTAGTTTTACATATTTGTAAGTATGCCTGATGATCGCGAAAAAGAAAATAGATCCTGCACTAAATGCCATTTGCGAAGTGATCAATGTTTTCGGGCCTGCCGTTTCACCTAAATGAGTATAAATATTTAATGCTACACCCAATGCTCTCCACGAGTACAAACCATAAGACCATATGATCATAAAAACAAAAAGCAACGCAGCACCAAGGATGATACTGTAAACCACAGGCCGTCCTTTCTTAAAGATAAAAGTAAGGGCATATTCAAAAAATACAAAATTAACAACGATAATGTATGTTGTGCGCCAGAGGTTGTTTAGCAACGCCTGGAGTAAGGTCGCATCAAAAGTTGACATATCATGCCAGACTTGTAAACACAAATAAGCCAATCCAATCCATAGATAAAATACAAACCGTTTTATTTCGAATAATCTCTTCATATACATAAAGAAAGTAAATATCGGTAAATCTTCGCTGTTGGCGATTCTATCGCTATATAACAGGGTTCACTGTAAACGAATAACCTAAAAAGGTCAATGAATAGTAGAATCCCACACGCTGTTTGTTTACCATAAGCTGCTGTTCATTGACTGTAGGTTCCCCTATTTATTTTTATCAGGTATTCTTGCATAAGAACATTTTTTGCTTATAATTAAAAATAAAAAATGAGTAAAACAATACAGTTTGGGGAAAATGTAGCAGGCTACGACATCCCCGTTTTAAATGAAAGGGAAATAAGGGCCGCAGCAGGGATACTTTTTTTAGCCACTTTCATTTCACTGATGGTGATCCTGGCAAAAAAAAATTTTGTGCCAATAAAATATGTGGTCACATTTTTTCTCATTGATTTCCTCATACGCATTTTTGTTAACCCCAAATTTTCTCCCACATTAATAATAGGTCGTTTGATCGTACGCAACCAGGTGCCGGAATATGTGGGTGCCCGGCAGAAAAAATTTGCATGGGTCATTGGTATAATACTGTCCGTCACGATGTTCATTTTTATGGTGCTGATTAATTCCTATAGCCCGGTAACAGGCCTCATCTGTTTTATTTGCCTGATCTTCCTGTTCTTTGAATCAGCATTCGGTATTTGTTTGGGATGTAAAGCGTATTCTCTTTTTTATAAAGGGAAAGCGCAGTATTGTCCCGGTGAAGTTTGTTATCGAAAATTAAAACAGGATATTCAAAAAACATCAGGGGTACAGTTGCTCATTTTACTTGCTTTTATTGCAGCCATTTTCTTTACAGTGAAATTATTCAATGATGAATTCAGTAAAAAACCATACGACCTGTTTGGCATTTTTACCAGTGCTAAATCTAATAAAAACACCACCCGGTAAAATATTATGGCTTCGCGATTTCATACAAGTTTAATAACGGAATTTGAAAGCAATAAGAATGATGACAAAGCAATGCTATGCAGCAAAGAAAAAACTCCTTTGGAAAATTTTTTCTCCGGGTTCAGGAAAAATATCATTGGTGACAAGCAATACTTTGCATCTCCTTTTGGAAAAAAAGAGATCATTTATGCCGATTGGACTGCAAGCGGCAGGGCATACTTACCCATTGAAGCCTATTTACAAAAAGAGATCATGCCCTTCCTGGCCAATACTCATACAGGAACTACAATTACAGGAACATTGATGTCAAAAGCTTATGAAGAAGCTAAGACCATTATTAAAGAACATGTGAGTGCAAACGACAATGATGCATTACTCTTTTGCGGCAGCGGAACAACAGCTGCTGTAAATAAATTGCAAAGGATCCTTGGCATGAGAATACCGGAAAGGATTATGGATTTTGTAGCAAATGATCGCCTGCAACTCGATAAGATATTGAAGCCTGTTGTTTTTGTAACGCATATGGAACACCATAGTAACCATATCTCCTGGCTGGAGACCATTGCAGATGTTGAAATAATCAAGCCTGGTAAAAATGGTAATGTTGACCTGGAACACTTCAGAAGCCTGCTAGAAAAATTTAAGCACAGGAAGAATAAAATAGCTGCAGTTACTGCCTGTTCCAATGTTACTGGTATACACACCCCTTATCATGAAATTGCAAAACTGGTCCATAAATTTGATGGGTTCTGTTTTGTTGACTTTGCCTGCGCTGCTCCCTATGTCAATATTAATATGCATCCTGCTGCACAAGGTGCGCATTTAGATGCGATTTATTTTTCGCCGCATAAATTTTTAGGTGGCCCGGGTACTCCCGGTGTACTAATCTTTAATAAAAAAATTTATAAAAACCTCACCCCTGACCAGCCGGGAGGTGGCACTGTAGTATACAGTAATCCCTGGAAGGTTCATGAATATATTGCTGACATAGAACAGCGGGAAGATGGCGGTACCCCTCCCTTTCTGCAGGGTATTAAAACGGCCATGTGTATTAGGTTAAAGGAAAATATGGGCGTTGAAAATATACAGAAGCGTGAAGAAGAAATGCTGCAACTTATATTTGCCAGGTTTTTAAGAATTGAAAATATTAAAATATTTGAAGAGGATATTAAAAAACGATTGGGCATCATATCATTTATTATAAATGGCGCACATCATAATTTGATCGTCAAATTACTGAATGATAAATTTGGTATCCAGGTAAGAGGCGGCTGTTCCTGTGCTGGAACCTACGGGCACCTGCTATTCCATGTTGATAAGAACAGGTCTTATGAAATATTGAATTCAATTCGCACAGGCAACCTGTTATGTAAACCCGGATGGATCAGGTTATCAATCCATCCCACTATGACCAATGCAGAAATTGATTTTATTATGGATACGATCGAATTGACAGCAGGTCATTTTCACGACTGGATGAAAGACTATACATACGATCCTGCATCCAATGAATATTCTTTCAAAGGATTTAAGGCGAAAGAACATGGGATGATCAAAAATTGGTTTGATTTCTCCAGCTGGAAATAAATCTCTTGTCTCCGCCCATCAGTAGCGTAAAAATTGGAGGTCACTTATCGTGATCTCCAATTTTTATTATACGCTTATTTTATTTTCGTACCGCCCTGCGTTTCACCGGTGCACATTTTTCGTGCCTCAATATGATCAGCGTAGTCTTTATAAATTTTCCAATAATTACCGCGGGAATCGTAAATGATGATACCATTTACAGCTTCGGTACCCATAGTGAGGCCTTGAATTTTTGCATGTGTGGCCCATTTGCCTTTTACAGGAGGTTTATTAAATTCATCATACCAAACAAAAGTGCCATCAGCATTAACTAGTAATGGCGGTGCTTTGGCGCCTGATCCATATTCCCTGTAAATCCCATCACCCTTTGTAACTGTGTTTGGATAGCTGTACACAAACATCGCCCATTTACCCAGCAGCACTCTTATATCCGGATCAGTTGATGAAATGATAGAGGCGGGTTTCAACTGGCTCCAGTCCAACTCTTCGTCCCAATAATCTTTGCATCCGTCATACTTTACTTTATAACGCCCGCCAGGTTTTACTTCAATAACAGTAGCACGGCCCCTTGGCCCGGCGTTGGCATAATACGCGTCTACCCTGCTGTTCACAGTAAATACAAAATCAGGCTTGGCGCCTTTGGCCCGCAACTGCGCTGCAGTTACCGTAAGGTCTGCAAAAGTATGGCCTTGCGGTTCATCCAAACTTACACGCCATTGTTGGGGAGTACGGTCAGTTAACACAATTGAAACAGTAGCATTTTCCCACTTACTATAAGAGTTATTATATACTTCTACCTTATCCCCCACGAGCCAGTTACCGGTTTTTTGTGTTGCGTTTGCAGTATTGTTTTTTTCATCTACCAGCGTAAACTGTGCCTTCACCAGCCAGGCTTCAAAATCGTAGCCATCATATTTTATTCTATACTGGTCAGCTTTGATCTCTTTGATATAACCGGTATAAGTTCGTCCATCCGTACCCGGGAAAGTAACTTTTGACCCAATGTTCTGGGCCGTGCTGCTAACAAACACTGACAGCAGAATAATAACCGCGATGAATGGCTTCATGTTTTTTGTTTTATAGTTAAATAATAATTGTTCCCTGCATATTTTTCCTGTGTAATGTCAATCAGCAGTATAATAATAATCAATACTTATTTTCATACCGGGAAAAAGTGGAGACAGCGAACCCTGCTGTATAGTACTTTCATTCACATAGTCACAAAGCCCATCCCAGGGATCATAGACCTGGTATTGAAATTCCCCCTGCACATAGCGGTATTTCATCACCAGTATAAAATGCCTTGATTCGGTACCAACAAAACCAATTAATAAAGGTACATCAAGACCTTTGTCTAATTCACTCCGCACTGTTGCAAACACAGAAGGAATGGAAGTAGTAACCTGTTGGGTTGAAAAATGAAGGCCAAGTATCTTTCCCACCAGTTCATTCAAAGGATCATTGATCGGGATTTGTTTCCCTGAATTATCCCCGCGAACTGAAACCACGCCCCCATATTTTTCGAGTAACCATTTCTGTTGCTGTGCCGTGGCGCTTTTGCTGTCATGATCGAGTATATCGTAATCCTGTACCTGTTTTAATCCCCATACATAACGCGGGCAAAGATCACCGAGATAAGTTTGCACTACGGCAACAGAACAGGATTGCTGCCATTGCTGAATGATGGAATGATGGGAAGTAACAAGGCATTTTTCCTGCTGTACCGTTTCAGTAACAGTATTTAACTGGTCAATAAAAGTTTGCAGTTCTGCAATATAATCGCCGGTCAGCCATGATTTCAGCACGAAGAATTTTGCAGAGGCGGTTTTGGCCTGGTTGACAAAGCCCACCATATTTTTTATATTTTCCGCTGATAAGCCATTCGTAAATTGCCTGAATTTATTTTCGTGAACAACAGAGGCCCAGCCCTTTGATCTTCCAAATTCAAAAATATTTTTCAGGTCCTGCAAAGTTGCATTTTGCGCAATATTGTATTGCGTTTTTGCAGGTTGCTGCACTGATGCTGTTTTCGCATCGGTAAAAATAAACTGGCCGGCCGTTAACCAGGCTTCAAAGTTCATCCCGTCATAATCTATTTTGTATTGGTTACCCTGGATGGCTTTCACTGAGCCAGTATATTTTTTTCCATCTACTGCTGTAAAAGCTACTCTTGATCCGATGCCGCCGGTAGTGTTGGATTCATTGTTTAAAATGGTGAGTTGTGCTGCAGTTGTCCAGGCTTCAAAATCATAGTTATCATATTTTATTTTATACCGGTTACCCTGTATCTCTTTAACAGTACCCGTATATGTTTTACCATCAGTGCCTAAGAAACTCACTTTTGACCCAATGGTCTGTGCCTGGCCAGTATTGAAAATTCCCGCAAAAAAAAGGCTGATAAATAAACGTTTCATGGCAGGCGGGTTTAATGCATAGTGGTGGATTCCACTATTACCAAATATAACACTTGAAGCAATACCAGTAAATACCCAGCAACACTGATACGATACCAGGCTACTTGTGTTAACTTCATTTGATGAAACTGTTTTATATGAAGTATACCGCATTATTTTTTTTAAGCATTTTTATTGTGCAGCTTACAGTTGCCCAGAAAAAAGCTCGTCTTCATTTTGTGATCAAACAGGACGACGACCAGGAACTGCTGGTACTGGATGTTCCTGCGGGCAGTACAATGGAGGATACTTATACCCTCTTTGAAAAGGGGAAGAGCTCACTTACTATTGGCTATGCACTGGATGATGACCCCAATTTAACGGTAAAGAAAACGATAATTGATAGCAAGGCAGATCTGATCAAATATTGCAAAGAAGTAACCGACAGGGAATTGGCAGGAACATCAGACTTAACTATTTCAAATAAAATTGTTGCGCCTTCAACTAAAAACATCAACGGTTTTCAAACTGCCGTTATCACTTATGATTACAGCAAATTTATAAGCGGTCCTAATATCACAGAAAAAGGTAAAGCCGTACTGTATGTTATAAAGCTGGAAGGTACAAGTACATTAAACACCGAAACACATCCTTTTCTTGTCAGGATAAAATTCGATTACCAGCAAAATAACGGCGATGATCTCAGCAAAGTCGGTGATGAAATTATCAACACAATAAAAAAAGGGGTCAATTAAAGTCGGGCCAATTCCATTTCGGACTGCTTATTATATTTATTGCGGTATTCGATTGGGGTGAGGCCTGTAATCTTTTTTAAATATGGTTTGGATGCTGCAAGTTATTCATCTGTAGACGGTCTTGGCTTTTTTGCAATCTTCCTTTTAATTGTTTTGGCCGTTTTAATTGTTTCTTATATTTACTACCATAAAATGGTCGACGGAAGGCAAATAAACATTGCATAAAATAAGCCGGTACCGATCAACAATAATTGTAAAAAAAGTAAACATATTTCAAATGCAAAACAACATTCATCCCTGCATATGGTATGATGGTAATGCCAAAGTAGCCGCAGATTTTTATTGTTCTCTTTTCCCCAATTCAAAAATTACAGCGGATACGCCAATGGTGGTAAATTTTGAATTGGCCGGGCAAAAATTCATGGGCCTGAACGGTGGACCACAATTCAAATCCAATCCTTCCATTTCATTTATGGTGATCAGTGAATCGGATGAAGAGATCAATGTATTGTGGAAAAAACTTTCGGAAGGAGGTTTTGTTATGATGGCATTGGACAAATATGACTGGAGTGAAAAGTATGGTTTTGTACAGGATAAGTTTGGCCTGGCCTGGCAGATCATGAAAGGAAAATACAGTGAGGTGAGCCAAAAGATAACAGCTTCATTTTTATTCGTAGGAAAAAATTATGGAAAGGCGGAAGCTGCTGTAAAATTTTATACGGAGACATTTCCTGCTTCTTCCATCAATGGTATTTTGTTGTACCAGGAAAATGAAGGCCCTAATAAAGCAGGTACCGTAAAGCACTCGCAGTTCATACTGGATGAGAAAGCCTTTATGGCAATGGACGGGGCCGGCGACCATAAATTTGATTTTAACGAAGCTATTTCGTTTGTGGTAGAATGTGAAGATCAAAAGGAAATAGACTATTACTGGAATATACTGACTGCCAATGGCGGAAAGGAAAGCAGGTGCGGCTGGCTGGTTGATAAGTTCGGTGTTTCCTGGCAGATCATTCCAAAGAATATTGGCCAGATCATGAGCAATCCCGAAAAAGTAAAAAAGATAATGCCGGTATTTATGCAGATGAAAAAACTTGATATAGCCGCGCTAGAAAAAGCGGCGCAATAAATTTTCTTTGACAACTTATAAATTCTAAGATAGCAATCAACCTAACGGTAGCAAAAATATAGGTGAATAATTCAGGATCATGCAAAACGAAACCAAAGCTGCGCTGAAAGAAACGCCTACACCTGTTGCTAAAAAAACCAGGGCCGCAAAAGCCAATATTTAAGAGTGAGAAAGATCATCAAAACACCAATGCCGGATCGGGTAGCCTATTAGAAACTTAACTTGCTAAAAAATATTAAATAGGAACTATTTTTAGAAATGAATAAGCCAGTCGATATAAAAAGAACAACATCAAATGATGCCGATTTTCAATGGCTGGTAACGCAATTGGATAAAGAACTATGGGGCGAACTCCAGGAAGACCAGTCAACCTATGATCAATATAATAAAGTGCCTGGCCTTACTACTGTTGTAGTAGCCTATGTAAATGAACATCCTGCAGCGGGCGGCTGTTTTAAAAAATACAATGCAGACACAATTGAAATAAAAAGGATGTTCGTGGTAAAAGAACAGCGTGGTATAGGGCTCTCCAAATCTATATTAACCGAATTAGAAAACTGGGCCATTGAATCAGGCTTTAAATATGCCATTTTAGAGACCAGTGTACATTTTATACCAGCAACGAACTTATATAAAACAGCAGGTTATAGTATCATTCCCAATTATGATCAATACAAAGACCTGGAGGAAAGTATTTGTATGGGGAAAGAATTGAAGCATTGATGAAATCTAAGGCAATCGTTAGTGAATGATGGGACTGCTGCTTTTAATTTTACCAATTTTGATGTGTTGCGTAAAGTACCGGTAAAAGTGCAATTTGATGAAGCTGCTTAAGCGCTGATAAAAAGAGATGCTGAGTTTTCGCAGAGCCCGTCAGTGAATTTTCCTTTTCTTATTTTCTGTGCGTTACACCTGAAGCAATCCCGCCTTATACAAAGTATTTACCGGTTTATTATCCCAGAATAATTCAAAATCACCAAGACCCGCATCTTGGTAGGAAGTTTTTACTTCATGAAGGGTCATCGTCTTTACAGCATGAACAGATAATTGTTCCAGCATCGCAACCAGCCACAAGCCCTGTTCCTTACCCGTCTTAATATCAAAACTTTCCTTTTTAGTTTCAAAACTTAAGGAACACATTTCCCAATGATTACCTTTTTTTGATTTGGTAAATATTTCAACAACAGGTGTATTGCCCAGCCAAACAATCTTTGTGTTTGGTTTTACAGCATGGTATTCCTCCTGCGATAAGAGTTTTGCAATATGATCCGGCGCCACAGTTGTTTTAGGTGTTTTAAAATCAAACCATTTATGCAGGGGCACATCAAAGCAGGCGCCATGCATAAAATTCAGCAATGATTTTTTTAACCCGAAACTAAAGCTTTCATGATCGGCGCCGGTAGGATCAATATGCAAGATGTCATTATTGGCAAAGCTGCCAACCGTTTCCGTTAGTTTATGTACTTTATATTTTGCGGGGTTCAGGCCAACGGGGCTATGTGCCGTCATGGTGAATAAATGCCAGAATGCAGATTGCAATACACCTGCTTCAAATAATTGTCTTACCATTTCCAGGGAGTCGATTGTTTCCTGCGCAGTTTGCGTAGGAAAACCATACATTAAATACGCATGCACCATGATCCCTGCTTCCGTAAAATGTTTATTTACTTTGGCTACCTGTGCAACAGTAATCCCCTTGTCGATCAATTGTAATAATCTATCTGAAGCTACTTCCAGTCCGCCGGATACCGCGATGCATCCTGCTGCTTTCAGCAACAAACAAAGATCACGGGTAAAACTTTTTTCAAAACGGATATTGGCCCACCAGCTTACTATTAATTTTCTTTTAATGATCTCTATACTCAACGCCCTCATCAACGCAGGTGGTGCCGCTTCGTCTACAAAGTGAAAACCATTTTGTCCAGTTTGCGCAATAATTTCTTCCATGCGGTTGCACAATAATTCGGCAGTGATGGGTTCGTATAATTTTATATAATCTAAACTGATATCGCAAAAAGTACATTTGCCCCAATAGCAGCCATGTGCCATGGTTAATTTATTCCACCTGCCATCGCTCCATAAACTGTGCATGGGGTTTACCACTTCAATGGCCGAAATATATTGGTCCAGTAAAAAATCACTGTAATCAGGCGTACCTACCTGGCCCTGTTTATAATCGGTACAGGAAGTATTGTTGATATAGGTTACCTGCCCGTCAATTAAAGTGAAAGTTCTTTTCAATTCAGCAATCGCTTTTTTGCCCTCAACAAAATGAAACAAATTTTCTATGGGTGCTTCGCCGTCATCCAGCGTAATAAAATCATAGCATTCAAATACGCGTGCATCAGTAAGTGAACGTAATTCAGTATTGGCAAAACCGCCACCCATGCAAACTTTTACGGCAGGATAATGTTGCTTTATCCATTGCCCGCAACGAAGCGATGTATATAAATTTCCGGGGAAGGGTACAGAGATGCAAACTAATTTTGGCTGCACCACTGCCATTTTTTGTTCTAAAATATTGATCAATATCCTGTCGAGGTAAGTATATTCTTTCTGTAGCTCCTTATATAGTTCATCAAAACTATTGGCACTTCTTCCTAATTTTTCCGCGTATCGGCTAAAACCAAAATGTTCATCCACTGTTTCTTTTATCAAATCACTGAGATCTTCTAAGTACAATGTTGCCAGGTGTTTTGCTTTATCCTGCATACCCATACTTCCGAATGCCCAAACCAGGTCGTCTGTTTGTGCAAACCTGCTGGCTTCCGGCAGAAAATCCCTTTTACAGATCAACGGTGCCATCGCAGGATTTTTTCCCTGCAAAAAAAATATCACGGCATCAATGGTATTGATATAATCATTTTGTAAAGCAATGATGCGTTTTGTATTGGCGGTCATTTCTTTTTTAGCATCAATTGCTGCAAATAACTGTTGTACGCCTTTTTTAGAGAATAAGGCAATCGTGACTTCTATTCCTAAGTCTGCCTGGAAGGCGCTGATATTTTTGGTATTCAAAAAACCTTTGAGGTAAGCGGTTGCAGGGTAAGGCGTATTCAGCTGGGTGAATGGCGGGGTAAATAAAAATATGGAAGCCCTCAAATGAATAGTTTAAGCTGCAAAAATAAGCTATAGCGGCTTATGAATTGCCCCGGGCTTAAGCCCGGGGCAATTCATAAGCCGGGGACAATATAAAATCATTTACAAAAAAAAATTACCTGTATGCAACCCAAAAGCTCAAAAATAAATCTGTTTAATATTATTTGTACCTAAAAAACAATATTATGCCAGACAAAAAATTTGACCTTGAAGACAGGTTGGTAACCTATGCCTGTACAATGATCGAAATGACAACAGCATTGCCGGACAACAGGGAAGGCAATTACCTTGCGGAGCAGCTGATACGCTCCTGCCAGTCGCCGGCCGCGGCCTATGTACAGGCTGCGGATTCCTCTAAAGATTTTGTGAACAAAATGTCTTCAGTGCTAAAAGAGTTGAAGGAATGCCGTACCGTTTTAAAAGTGATCGTTAAAAAAGAATTATTGCATCCGCCAAAAAGTTCAGATTTGGTATTTAAAGAAACAGAAGAATTGATCGCTATCGTTGGAAAAAGCATTTCTACTTCCAAAAAAAATACCGCTTTAAAAGCCACCGCCTAAAAGTTGCAGGCATTAAAAAGCCCCATTCTTTTCAGAATGGGGCCCGGTTTATAAAGCTCAATAACTTAATCTTCGATCTTCATTTTACCTTTTGCTTTCGCCATCACTTCTTCTGCAATATTATTTGGTGCAGGGTTGTAATGACTGAACTCCATGGTAGAAGTAGCACGGCCGGATGATAATGAACGCAGCTGCGTAACATAACCAAACATTTCGCTCAACGGCACTTTGGCTTTAATAACCTGTACACCATGTTTGCTGTCCATACCTTCCAGCATACCACGACGGCGGTTAAGGTCGCCCGTTACATCACCCATGTATTGGTCCGGAGTTAATACTTCTACTTTCATGATCGGTTCCAGTAAAGTTGGTTTCGCTTTGCGGCCGGCTTCACGGTAACCTTGCTTGGCACAAAGTTCAAAGCTCATCGCATCACTATCCACCTGGTGGAAAGATCCGTCCTTCACTACAACTTTCATACTTACCATTGGGTAACCCGCTAATACACCTGTAGTCATCGCACTTTCAAAACCTTTCTGGATAGCAGGAACAAATTCCTTGGGGATGCTACCACCAAAAAGGCTGTTTACAAACTGGAAGTTTGATTTTCCTTCTTTTTCTTTCAAAAATTCTTCATCTGCAGGGCCGATAGAGAAAATGATATCAGCAAATTTACCACGGCCACCCGTTTGTTTCTTCAATGTTTCACGGTGTTCGATGGTATTATGGAACGCTTCTTTATAAGCCACCTGGGGTGCACCCTGGTTGATCTCCACTTTAAACTCACGTTTCATCCTGTCGATGATAATTTCCAAATGCAACTCACCCATACCACTTAAAATAGTTTGGCCGGTTTCTTCGTCTGTCTTTACACGTAAGGTAGGATCTTCTTCTACCAGTTTAGCAATAGCCATACCCATTTTATCAACGTCGGCCTGTGTTTTAGGCTCGATCGCTACACTGATAACCGGTTCAGGAAAGGTCATCGCTTCCAGCACGATCGGGTTATCTTCATTACACAAGGTATCGCCTGTTTTGATATCTTTAAAACCCACCGCTGCACCAATATCACCCGCTTCAATAAAATCAACCGGGTTTTGTTTGTTGGCATGCATCTGCATGATTCGGCTGATACGCTCTTTCTTACCTGTACGGGTATTCAAAACATAACTACCGGAATCCAAACGGCCGCTATAAGCCCGGAAGAACGCCAAACGCCCCACAAAAGGATCGGTCATAATCTTAAATGCTAAAGCACTGAATGGTTCTTTTGGATCAGAGTGACGGATCAGTTCTTCTCCTGTATCAGGATCAATTCCTTTTACCGCTTCAATATCCAAAGGTCCAGGCAGGTAACGTACGATCGCATCCAATGCAGTTTGTACACCTTTGTTTTTGAAAGAAGAACCGCACAACATCGGGATGATAGAAATATCAATCGTTGCTTTACGGATCGCTTCATGAATTTCATCTTCAGTGATCGAGTTAGGATCATCAAAGAATTTTTCCAGCAGCTTATCATCATAATCAGCAACTGCTTCAATTAAATGCTGCCTCCATTCCTTTACTTCTTCCACCATATCTTCCGGAATAGGCACTTCATTATAAGTCATCCCCTGTCCGGCTTCATCCCAGATCATTCCCTTCATTGTAATTAAATCCACCACGCCTTTAAAATCGTCTTCAGCACCGATCGGTAACTGCAAAGGCACTGCTTTGGCACCCAGCATCTCTTTGATCTGTTTTACCACGTTTAAAAAGTCTGCACCACTGCGGTCCATTTTATTTACAAAACCTACACGTGGTACTTTGTATTTGTTAGCCTGGCGCCAAACGGTTTCACTCTGTGGCTCTACACCGGATACGGCGCAGAACAAAGCCAATAAACCATCCAGTACACGTAAAGAACGCTCCACTTCCACAGTAAAATCCACGTGGCCCGGGGTATCGATAATGTTGAATTTGTATTGCTTGGTATCAGCTGTTTTTTTGTTTTGCACCATGGGGAAGTTCCAGAAGCAGGTAGTAGCAGCACTGGTAATGGTGATTCCTCTCTCCTGTTCCTGAGCCATCCAGTCCATGGTAGCGGCACCATCATGTACCTCACCTATTTTATGGTTCACACCGGTATAATACAATATACGTTCGGTGGTAGTGGTTTTACCTGCATCAATATGAGCGGCAATACCAAAGTTGCGTTGATAACGTAAATCTGCCATTTTGTTTATTTTAAAAGTTGAATTTTATTTCGAACCGTCCTCCGCTGTTTTCATTGAAAATTGAGCATTGAACATTGATTATTGAGTATTTTGAATTTTTCGTCCTGAAATTTGCTTCGGACGCAGCTTACCCTGTAGATCCCGCATTAATTTTTGCCGGGAGGGTTTAATATGTAAATGTTATGCTCTCATATAATGCTAAATAGTTCAGCGCCAACCAATTTTATTTGCCGAAGCTTTTAGCGCCGCAAAGGTAAGGATTTTCCGGTAAATAGCAAAGCCGGTTTAGGCCTGAGTTGTTAAAAAAGAACAGTCAGCCAATTTTTCCTTCCCGCATATTACTTACATTTGCCAATTAAAATTAACTAATATGAAAAAAATACTCCTTTTAGTACAGGCCTTACTGGCATTGGGTTTAGCCACTGCACAAACATTAACCACACCACAACCCTCGCCCACACAAACTATAAAGCAAAATTTTGGCGTAGGTTCAATTGAATTAAGTTATAGTCGTCCCGCAAAAAAGGACCGGAAGATCATGGGCGACCTGGTACCTTTTGGCAAGGTTTGGCGCACAGGTGCCAACAACGCCACCACCATTACCTTCAGCGATGATGTAAACATCGGAGGCACGGCCGTAAAAGCAGGTAAATACGGTTTGCTTACCATTCCAGGCGCAAGCAGGTGGACCATTATCATTTCTAAAGATGTTACCGTAAACCAACCCGCCAGCTACAAACCCGAAAATGATGTGGTACGTGTGGAAGCTGATGTGGTAAGCACCCCATCAACAGTAGAAAATTTCACGATCAACTTTGCCAATATTACCGGCAGCAGCTGTACAGTAGAATTGATGTGGGAGAATACCTATTTAAAGTTTCCCATAACAACCGGCACCGATGCAAAAGTAATGAGCCAGATCAACGACCTGATGAATAAGGATAATAAACCTTATTTCAACGCCGCGTCTTATTATTATGATAATGGTAAAGACCTTAACCAGGCCCTGGCCTGGGTGAACAAGGCTATTGAAACCAATAAAGAAGCATTTTTTATGTATTTATTAAAAGCACGTATCCACAAAAAATTAGGCGATAAGGCTGCCGCCAAAGCTGCAGCGACTACCTGTAAAGAACTGGCGACCGTGGCTAAAAATGATGACTATGTAAAAATGGCTACCGAATTAATAGCCAGTTTATAATTCTATATTTTAGTTCGCAACATCTTTTATTTTACTTAAAACAATATTGAAGATGTTGCGGACTAAAATGCCTACACCTTATTCCTTATAATAAATTACCGTTTGATAAAAAAACCCGGCACTACCACGATGAATACTTACCGGATGAGGTTAATAAAACGATAAACCAAAAGACCTCATTTTTTTGATCGTTGTTTTTACATCCCTGTCTTTGCAGTATATTTATCGGTAGAATTACTGTTACCAAACTTTTATCATGAAACTATACATCAAGAATATGGCCTGCGATTGCTGCAGGGTATTGATCAGGGAAGAAATAGAAAAATTAGGCCTAAGCCCTGTAAATATTGATCTCGGCGAAGCAGAAATAAAAGAAAAGATCTCTACAGCACAGCAGGAAAAATTAAATCGCGCCCTGCAAAAAGCAGGGCTGGAGATTATCGAAGATAAAAGGGGCATCCTGCTGGAGAAAATAAAAAAAATCATCCATGATTATGCGCACGATGTTGTTGCAAAACGCAGCAGCAATTTTTCTTCTTACCTGGTAAAACATTTACCCTACGATTATGCTTACTTAGCCAACTTCTTTTCCGAGATGCAGGCTACCACCATTGAGCAATACCTTATCCGTCTTAAAATTGATAAAGTAAAAGAATTGATCGTACTCACCAATATGACTCTCTCTGAAATCGCTGATAAAATGGAATACAGCAGCGTAGCGCATCTTTCTGCGCAGTTTAAAAAAGTTACCGGTTTAACGCCGACGCATTTTAAGTTGCTGAAAGAAAAAAGGGGACAGGTTATAAATGGGCAGGATTAATTATTGAGCCGGGATTTTTTCTGTCGGGGATACTGTTACAGTATACACCGGACTTTCAATTTTTAAACATTCACCGGCAACATAAGTAAACGGATGCTCCGTTACAGAAAACATATCAGGTAAGTTTTTTCCATCAAGGCTTAAAAAATAAACGGCACCGATATTATCACTTGTAATGATATGCACTTCGCTGTCGTCAGTGTGTTGTTGCCCATTATCAAAATGAAGGGCAGCCCTAAAAGCAATCACACCGTTTGACTGGCGCAAATTAAAATCGCTGATGAATTGTTGCAGTGCGGATAAAGATTCTTTCATTACCTTAAATAAGCGGGACAGCCTCGTTTTATTTTTTATTACTGAATGGCGATAGTAATGGTTGAAACCGGGGTAGCAACCCTTACGCATCCTAAGCCTTAGAGCCCGGCGCAAATAAACAACTTCGATTTAAATTTACTGTTACATAATTCTTAGGAAATTTTATATAATTTATTTATACTTTTTTTAAACTAAGGGAAATTAATTGCATTTGCCCAAATCGGTCAGCAGCAAAAAACATTGCACATCAATAAAAAACCGGATCAAACAGAAAAACATTGTCCACTGGAATTCCTATCCATGAAAATATCCTTTAACAAAATTTTTCCCTGATCTCAATAACAGCCTGCAGTATATTTACGTATCTCTAATCATAAAAAAATCTACAATGAAAAGAATACTCACGTTATTATGTTTAGTTTTCTCCCTGCATGGCTTTTCGCAGGATACTACCAAAGTGGAACAATACTGTGAAGTAACAGCCAGCGGCAAGCTCTTCAGTACCAAAGTAACCATTGATGTGGATTATGGCGAAGAAAGAAGCTTGTGAAAAGACCACCGCTTAAAAGATGATGATGGTAAATTGAAAAAATTCAATACAGTTATTGACGCATTGAATTATCTTGGAAAGATGGGCTGGACATTAGTGAATGCCTACCCGGTGTACAATGGCAGCAGCTCCAACATTTATCATTACGTATTTAAAAAAGAATTTTCCAGGGCTGATGTGGCACAGTAAAATGCTTGCCGATCCATCCTGATTAAACAAATCTCAAAAAAAGAATTTGTGACTTATTAAAATAACGCATAAATAAAAGGAAGCAATAATGCCTCCTTTTATAATTAGTAATGTAGGGATCGTGAAATTATTTATTAACGTCCCTGTATTTTTTGATTAGGTCGTGGCTGGTCTTTAGAGAAGCCTGTTGTGTAGTGATCAACTGCCGTGTTGCAGTATCCATATCCGCATCAGATGCCAGTGCATCCCTGTAGGCTTTTTGCGCCGCATCTTCACCAAATTCGCAGGAAGATAAAATAGCAGTGCGGTCTTTACCCGTAAATGTCGCTTTCACATCCATCCAGGCCTGGTATAATTTACCCAAACCTGTTCTTCCACTCTCCGTGTCGCCACCCAGCTCATTTACATGGTTGGAGAGTTCCGCTATATACTTACGGCTTTCATCAGCCATCTTAAGAAATATAGCCTTCAGGTCGATGTCTATATCTTTACTTTCATCCGCGGCTTTTTCATACCCTGTAACACGGTCGGTATTGATCTTAATGAGGTCATTTAAAACCTCTGTTAATTCGGTTGTTGTTGTTGTCATAATAATATGTTTATTATACCTGTAAAAAAACTATGCCAGTAAAAATTAAGCAGCGCAAAGCAAGACCACAAAAATATTGTGCAATATCTTCCACATAACGCCGTATTTTCTCCCAGTTGGGAATATCACTATTGGGCAAGGTATCTGTCAGGTGATTGCACCGGTATTGCTATTTTGCAGCTGGGCCGTGGTCCTTTTTAAAATAAAGGATCGCCTGGCCGCCAATATCAACAGCTATTTTTTTTGGCAAGCAATTTGAAAAGGTAACAGTGTTAACCAAAATGACACAATGATATCCATAGATAAAAACTCGATACCAATCGAGCGCCTCATTAACGAATCGATGCAGGGAAACCAAAAAATGCAGCAGTTACTTTATGCACAATTTGCACCGGCGATGTACAGTCAATGCCTGCGCTACACGAAAAGCAAAGCCGATGCAGAAGACCTGTTACAGGAAGGTTTTATAAAAATATTCCGCAACCTGGATAAGTTCAGGGGCGAAGGCAGTTTTGAAGGCTGGCTAAAGAAGATCATGTTCCGTACAGCCGTGAGCCATTTCAGGCGTACCGCAAAAAAAACCCATATGCACCAGACAGACCTCTGTCAGTTTATCGAGGACAGGGAAACTAATATTTTTGATACGCTGGCGCAAAAGGATTTGGTGAATATCGTTTTCAAACTGCCTACAGGTTACCGTACAGTATTTACCTTGTTCGTGATAGAAGGTTACAATCACAAAGAAATTGCAGGTATCTTAGGTTGCAGCGAAGGAAGTTCAAAATCACAGCTCAGCCGCTCGCGGACACAATTGCGGGAGATGCTATTAAAAACTGCCTAGTTTAATGGCGCTGTAGTGTTGAAGCTGTTGCTACTTGAAATATTTTGTATTGTCCTTATCAGTACTGAAAGAGTAAGGATACGCGTTTACAGTAATGCCGCGGTTAGTGGCAGGTGCAGCTCCCATAGTTAAATTGAATGTGCCGCCTTTGAATATATCAAAATGGTTGATCCAGTTCTTATCGTATAGCACCCCATTCAACCGGGCATTTTGAATATATTTATTTGTCGTACTGTTAGCTGCCGCGTTAATTACAAACTGCTTTCCATTCTCCAGGCTGATCGTTATTTTTTTAAACAGTGGCGCTCCCAACACATACTGTTCGGTAGCAGGGCATACAGGGTAAAATCCCATTGCACTGAATACATACCAGGCCGATGTTTGCCCGTTATCTTCATCGCCGCAATACCCATCGGGTGTAGCTTTGTACAGGCGGTTCATTGCTTCACGCACCCAATACTGTGCCTTCCATGGTTCGCCGGCATAGTTATATAAATAGATCATGTGCTGTATCGGTTGGTTGCCATGCGCATACTGGCCCATATGGGCGATCTGCATTTCACGTATTTCATGAATCACCCCACCATAATAACTGTCATCAAAAATGGGCGGCAGGCTGAACACACTGTCGAGCATCTGCAAAAATGTTTTTGGCCCTCCCATTAAATTGATCAATCCATTTACGTCATGAAACACGCTCCAGCTATAATGCCAGCTATTACCTTCAGTAAATGCATCGCCCCATTTAAAAGGATTGAACGGCGATTGAAAATTACCATCTGCATTTTTGCCCCGCATTAATTTGGTTTGTGGATCGAAAAGGTTTTTATAGTTCATGGCATGCCTTGCAAATAATTTAATCTCTTCCGCGGGACGATTCAATTTTTTTGCCAGTTGAAAAATAGTGAAATCATCATAAGCATATTCCAGTGTCCTTGCGGCATTCTCATCAATCTTTACGTCATAGGGCACATAGCCGAGACTGTTATAATAACCCACCCCCTTGCGGCCTACTGCACTTACAGGGCCCTCGTTATTGGCACCGTGTTGCAATGCCTCATACAAAGTATTGATATCATAACCGCGTAACCCTTTTATATAGGCATCAGCAACTACTGAAGCAGAATTATTACCAATCATGATATCTGCATAACCAGGGCTGCTCCATTCGGGCAACCAGCCGCCTTCTTTGTAATCGTTAACTAATCCTTCCTGCATTTCTTTATTGACGGAAGGATATACTAAATTTAAAAATGGATAGAGCGCACGGAATGTATCCCAAAAACCAGTACCGCCAAACAGGTAACCGGGCATTACCTTTCCATTGTACGGGCTGTAGTGAACAATATTACCAGCTGCATCTTTTTCGTACAGTTTATTAGGAAAGAAAAGCGTGCGGTACAAACAGGAATAAAATGTACGGAGCTGGTCAACAGTACCGCCTTCAGGTTTGATCCTGCCAAGGGTTTGATTCCATATTTTTTTTGCTCTCGCTTTAACCATTTCAAAATCATCATTGCCGATCTCTTTTAAATTTAATTCTGCCTGTTCGATACTGATGAATGATGAAGCCACCCGCACATTTACTTTTTCCCCTTTATTGGTTTTAAATCCCACGATAGCGCCGGTATGGTCAGCCTGTAGCTCCAGTGTATCTTTTGATAACTGGTTGCCGCGCCATGCATGTGCTATTGTAAAAGGTTTATCAAAATAGAGGACAAAATAATTTTTAAATCCCGGCATTTTGCCACGGCTGTATTTGCTGCTGTAACCCACGATCTTGTTTTGTGCAGGAATGATCTTTACATACGACCCTTTATTAAATGCATCGAGCACCACATAAGCGCTGTCGGTTTTTGGAAAAGTAAAACGAAAAATTGCCGCCCGTTCTGTAGGGGTGATCTCTGCAGTAACATCATGATCGGCAAGGTATACGCTGTAATAGTAAGGGGTAACGGTTTCCGATTTATGGGTGAACCAGCTTGCCCTGTCATCCTGTGTAAAACGCAGTGTACCCGTAAGCGGCATGATGGCGAACTGGCCATAATCATTCATCCATGGAGACGGCTGGTGTGTTTGTTTAAAGCCACGAATCTTATCCGAAGCATACTGATACTGCCAGCCATCTCCCATTTTCCCGGTTTGGGCTGTCCACATATTCATAGCCCACGGCACGGCAATGGCAGGATAAGTATTCCCGTTACTGAGGTCGGGTTTACTATCAGTACCCATCAGGGGATTTACATAATCTACCGGGTCAGTTTGTGCATCTATACATTGATAATTTAAAAAGGTAAACAGGAGCAGCAATAGTTTTTTCATGGTGGAAAGTTAAAACTTAAATACCTTTTCTAAATATCAAAAAAAAAATCATTGCCCTTTATGGCTTAATTTTTATTCCTGCTTATTTATTAATTTATTGTTGCTCCAGATATGCTGGTACAACATAAAAGATAAAATATCAGCCACCATTTTCAACCCTAAAAAAAGTAAGGAGGGTTGCCATCCAAAAAATTTGGGCAACAATATCATCAGGTGCATTGGCACAATGCGCAGGTAAGGCAAAAAGAACAACGTCCCCAAATTAACGGTTAATGTGCGTTCCAATTGCTTTTGGCGCATAAAATTGAGAATGGATTCCAAAAAAAAAGTGCCCACGCCCAATAGCAATACCGTTCCATTGATAGTTTTAACCCCAAAATCAACCAATAAAAAAACCGCGTACCCCACATGAAAAAATCCATAATGCACCAGGAAGAAAAAAGCTGTACATCCTTTATTGCTGGTGGTTACTTCCTGGTCATTCAACTTTAAGCCGCCCCCGTCAAAATTTTTTATGGTGAGCAGGTCAATGAAATTAAAAAGCCCGATAGTGACACTTTGGAACCAATAGATCCAAACCACTGTAGCAAAGGAGCGCGGGTTATTTTGATAATACCAGATGCAGTATAAGTTACCGGCTAGCAGAAAAAGAAAAGATGGATTGCGGAACAGGTTTTTAATCATCAGGCTGTTTTGAAACTATTATTAAAGTAAAAGTTTTTATTTGAAAGTTTTCTATTTTTATTAAAGCAATTGTGCTTCTTCACTACTTTTCTATTAGCTAAAAACAGTACCTTACTGGTATGCTCCGCTTGCTATTGAAATTATATTGGAAACTCGCGGGCTGGAAAGTCGCAGGAAATTTCCCGGCTCACTATAAAAAAATGGTACTGGCAGTTGCACCCCATACCAGCTGGAAAGATGTGCTGGTTGGCTTTGCTACCCGTAATGTGTTAAACATTCATGATGCAAAATTTTTAGGAAAGAAAGAATTGTTTGACGGGCCATTTGGATTTTTATTCCGTTGGCTTGGTGGCATTCCCGTTGATCGCTTTAGTAAGCAGGGGATGGTAGAGCAGGTAGTAGCCCTGTTCCAAAAAAGCGATAGCTTTTTATTGGCAATGGCGCCGGAAGGCACAAGAAAAAGAGTAGATAAATTACGCAGCGGCTTTTATCATATCGCTAAAAAAGCGGGTGCTCCCATACAACCTGTAGGGCTGGATTATGAAAATAGGCGCATAGTTTTGGGCGAAATTATAGTACCGGGTGATGATGAAGCAGCTGATTTTCAAAAGATCATTGCATTTTTTTCCCGCATCAAGGGTGCCAATCCAGCCGGCGACCTCAGCCATCTTGATAAAAAGGGATGAGCCCATTTATTTTTTTATTATTTTTAATGGTACGGTTACAATCGCTGATCACTCATTGCATACCAGCACGATTTTTATTGTAAACAACAAATTTCCTGTTATGAAAAAAAGATCGTTCATTATCGCAGCCTTCGCTATACTCTTGCTGGCAGCGGGTTACAGGTATGGTGGTAAGCCACATCCAAACAATCTGCCCACCCGGGGAACAGCTTTCTTTAAACATAAACAGGCTATAACCTGCTCGCCAGACTGGTTATATTTAAATGAAGACAGCCTGGCCAACCACATGGGCGTATTGCCCGGCTGGGGTAATTACCAGTGGAAGATCACCAGCAAAAAAGACAGTGCTCAATTTTATTATAACCAGGGCATCAATATGTATTATGCTTTTCATATCATTGAAGCGATGGGCTCCTTTAAAAAAGCTGCAAAGCTGGACGATAGCAATGCTATGATCTACTGGGCGCAGGCACTTGCCTATGGCCCCAACATAAACGATATTGAATACGCTGCAACACCCGAAGCTTTTGCTGCTGCACAAAAAGCTTTTTCATTAAAAGATCACTGCAGTGCCAAAGAGCAGGCATTAATCGGTGCCATGTTGGTGAGGTACAGTAACGACAGTACCACCAGCCGTACAATGCTTAACCAGCGCTATGCCGATGGCATGAAAAAAGTATACCACCAATTTAAAAAAGATGCAGATGTGGCTGCGCTGTATGCCGACGCCTTAATGCTCCAGCATCCCTGGGATTACTGGAAACATAACGGTGAGGCACAGCCGTGGACTCCCGCAATATTAACGGTGCTTGAAAATACCTTAACAGCTCATCCCAATCATCCGGGGGCCAATCATTACTATATTCATACCGTGGAGGCTTCAAAAAATCCACAGCGTGCGTTGACCAGCGCCAACAGGCTAGGCGTTATGATGCCGGGTGTATCGCATATGGTACACATGCCATCGCACATTTATATCCGCAGTGGTTATTATAAAGAAGGCATTACTGTTAATGAAAAATCTGTTGCGGGCTATACTAAATACCTGGCCCTTTATCCCGATGTACAGAACAACGCTTTCCTGTATCTTTTTCATAACCTGCACATGCAGGCTGCCTGCGCCATGATGAGCAGCAATTACAGTTACAGTAATAAGACGGCTATCGAATGCCGTACAAGTTTTGACACTGGTTTTCTTTCCTTCCCTGCACCCATGGGTAATTTTATTCAATACGTTTACATGACGCCGGGCTTTAATGATGTCAGGTTTGGCAAATGGGATGCTGTGCTGAATGCACCGCCCATAAGCGAAAAGCATCTCTATGCTAATTTATTATGGCATTGGGCAAGAGGCATGGCCTACGCAGGCAAAAATGAGGTGATGCATGCAAAAGAGGAATTAAAGATGGTAGAACAATCTATAAAGGCACCTGATCTGAAAGTAGTGATGTCACCTTTCAATGCGCCGGTTGATGCAGCAAAAGTGGCCGTAAAAATTTTAGCAGGCGTTATTGCGGAACAGGAAAATGATTTTAATAAAGCCATACTGTTGCTGAATGATGCAGTAGCCAATGAAGATGCATTGATCTATGATGAGCCGCGTGATTGGCTGCTTCCTGCAAGGGAATATTTAGGCAATGCTTTGCTCAGGTCGGGAGATGCGGCTAAAGCCGAAAAAATATTTAAAGAAGACCTGAAAGAAAATCCAAACAACCACTGGTCACTGTATGGCTTGTACCAATCGCTGGTCAAACAAAAAAAGAATATTGCTGCTGTGCCGGTAAAAAAACAATTTGACAAAGCGTTTGAAGGAGCTGATATTACAGCGGGCAATACTATTTTTTAACCATTGTTTTCAATAACGATCAACCAGATTAATATGAAAATAAAAGAGGTAGCTGGGGAGGAAGACTTCATTAAGTGTTTTGAAGTGATGAAAGAATTGAGGCCGCACCACAATCTTGACAGCTTTCTTTCTGTCGCGGAACAAATGAAAAGCGAAGGCTACCATCTGTTATACCTTGAGGATGAAGGTAAGGCGGTGTGCGCAGCCGGGTATAGGTTTACTACAACACTGTATGACGGGCTTATTATTGACTTTGATGATTTTGTTACCATTGCATCGGCGAGAAATAAAGGTTATGCAGGAATGTTATTTGATCATTTAGCAGGCATTGCAAAAGAGCGTTCCATCAAAACTATTCATTTAAATTCGGCGCATAACCGTTATGATGCACACCGTTTTTACCTGAATAAAAAAATGAAGATCATTGCCCATCACTTCAGGATAGCCGTGTAAAAAATCCCCGGATTGTATTACCAAACCAGGGAATGTGACTGTGTATTATTTAAAAAAAATTAACCTCTCCTGTTATGCCCGCCAACACGGTTATCATTACTACCCTGGCCCTTGTTAGGAGCAGGATTATTTGATCTCTCCTGCCCTTGTCCGCCACCGTTATTGCCCCGGTCACGACGTTCTGATCTTTGCTGTTCCATAGCCGGTTGTTGTGGTTGGCGCCTGGCCGGCCTTTCCATCCGGGGCTGTTGTTGAGGAGCATTATTTTGTTGGTTCCTGTTCCTGCGGTTATCATTAACCGCGGTGTTTGCGGGAAGCCTGTTTGCATTTTCAGTTATTACCGGGTCATTATTTCTTGTTCTGCCACCATTATTACCGTTACGGCTATTGTCGTTATTACCAGGTGTTACCTGGGGCTCATTGTTTTTCCTGTCAGTTTTATTATTAACCGTTACCTGCTGGCCGCTATTTCGGCGGACGCCATTGTTGTTGCCATTCCAGTTACTGTTATTGTTATGGTTTCCATTATTGGATACCCGGTTTCCCTGCCGCTCCGTTTCATCTACCCTGCGTTCCTGGATACGGTTATGGGTGTAGCGTTCTACTTCGTTCCTTTCGGGGCCTCTCATAAATCTTCCGCGGCCGCCGTTGCCCTCATAATAATTATTGATCACCACCGCGTTTCTAAAGCCACGGTCTCTGTCAGGAGCAACGTAATACCTGTTGATATCACGGTCGCAAATATTCCTTCTTGGTATAAAGGTCCAGCGGTCGTAGGGAATGCTGCCAAATGACCCATTCACATTAACGCCGTATCCCAATGGAGCCCAGCCATAATAATCTTCATAAGAACTCCAGCTTACCCAAGCTGAAGCCCAGTCATAACCAGGGATCCACATCCATCCAAAGCCAGGATCATGTTCCCAACGGCCATAGTGAAAAGGCGCCCAGCCCCAATTGAAATCTGAGACCCATGACCATCCGTAATCGGTATATTCCCAATGACCATCTGAATAGTAAGGTTTAAAACCGGGATCATTGTAGATCCATACTTCACCAAATCTTGGGTTGGTCACCCACCTGCCGTGCGGGGCAAGTTCCCGTTGAAATAAATTGAAATTCACGGCTACGGATTGCGCCCTTGTTACATTTACGGCCGACAACCCGAGGGCCGCAATGAAAAGCAGGAGCAACATTTTTTTGCGTTTCATTTTTAATGATTTTAATACTTTAATTATTACAAATTGCAGGCTATAGACTAATAACCATTACTAAAGTTTGTTAACGAAAGGAGAATGTTTACGGGTAAAACGCAGCCGTTTTGAATCCGGCTTTTCTACAATGACCGCCAGCTTTTTTACATTTTACAACATAAACCGTTGTGAAAACCAGGATATGTGAATTATGTAACTTAATTCACATATTATATAACTCCAGGAAATATTGTCCTGCTACCTTTATGAAGGTTTTATTGGGAATTGGTTTCTTATAGAAAATGGAGTTATTACCGGGGCTGGATGTTTATCCTGGCCCCTCTTTTTTTATCCCCTACCCAAAGAAAAACGCTGTGATAGTGTAAAAAAAAACGCCCCGGTTTCGCGGAACGTTCTTTTTAAAATTATAATCGTTAATCTATTGCCCTTTTGCTGCTTCATTTTCTTCTCCTTTTGTACCGGCCCGGTGTGTTGCTTTTATAGTAGCAAACCTGATCTTCAATCCTGCTATCTTTAAATTGTCCCTGCTGGAAAGATCTTTTTCAACGGCATTCTTCCTGGTATCCAATGCTTCGTACAACACTTTTATTTCATCCCAGTCTTCCCTGGTATAATTATTTTTGTTATCGGCTACTGTATTTACAAAGCTTTTATACACGTCGTGTATATTATTTGCAGTAACAAATCCGAATTTCATATCAGAACCAATTTTACCTTCGCCAAATAACCTGTTCCTTAGTACCTGCCTGTAATCAGGCGTTGCGGCTGCTTCTTTGGCTTTCATTTCGTTTTCCTTCAACTTAGCTTCATACTTAGCCTTTAAAGCTGCATACTTAACTTTACTTTCTTCTACCTTGGCTTTATCGGCTGCTTCAAGTGTAGCGAGATTTTTTTCTGCCAGCAATGCTCGTTCCTGGTAGCCATTATCCAGGGCCGACCAGTTGGCTACTGTATAAACGGGTGCAAGGCCTTCCACTGAATCCACGTATGTATTCAGGTTAACTGCATCCTGTTTGGCTGTTTCTGTTGCGCCACTGTTACACGCTGAAAATCCTGCCACGGTAATAAGAGCAGTAACCATTAGATTAATCTTTGTCATGTTATATATAATTTTTTGTAAGATCATGGAGTCAATATCTATGCCACCAATTTTTATAGGTTAATTGGCAGCAGATGGTCTATTCATTGAAAAGTAGCTGTAAAAAAATAATCCAGGCACTTATATCATTAAGTCTAAGCCGCTGATGACATTACAGGTAAGTCAAGATCAGTAATATTGTGCAGCCCGGGGTGAAAGTGCCACAGCAGGAAATGTGAATTATATAAGGTAATGTTCAAATTGTATAATATCCCTTAAGGCCCTGCCAGTTAAATACTGACAGGCTTTGCCGACTCATCGCTGGCGTAAATAAACATATTTTTTGAAGATTTGCGTTCTCAACCACCCACCTGGATTATGAAATAAATATTTAAAAAAAAATTCACCGGCAGCACTACCTGTGCAGCAATGATATCAAATTTTTGCCCTGCTGGATTTTATTTTCTTTCACCGTTACCAGCGTGTACGGGTAAAGGTAATTACTGCGAAAATGAACAGTAATAAGGCAATGCAAAGTTTCCATAGATGTAAAAGAAGTAGATTCGCGAAACGCAGGTCCAATGACCGATCATCCCAAACAATGGCCCCCAACTTAATCCAAATCGGGTATCGATGCCGCCAGGGTGAATATAAAAAGAAATACCAGCGATCAAAATACGGCTTGCGCTATTTGCCATTTATCATTTTAGGTATTGGATTTTTATCCGTTAATACTTACTTTACAAGCTATAACCTAACACTAAACTTATGAGATCATTACTTTGTGTATTGCTATGCCTGTTTCTATCCGCCGCAGCCTTCGGGCAGGATAACCCGCTCTGGTTAAGGTACCCGGCCATTTCCCCGGATGGCCAAACCATACTGTTCAGTTATAAAGGAGATATTTATTCGGTATCGGCTGCGGGGGGCAATGCCATACCGCTCACCTTAAGTGAAACCTACGAATTTTCACCGGTATGGAGCCACGATGGAAAGAGCATCGCTTTTGCATCTGACCGTTACGGCAATTTTGATGTATTCGTAATGCCTTCAACAGGTGGTGATGCCAAACGCCTGAGTTTTCATTCGGCGAGAGAAATACCCAGCAGTTTTACCGCGGATGATAAGGCGGTATTGTTTGCCGCGGCAAGACAGGATGTTGCCAGTAATACCCAGTTCCCCGTTGGCATGATGGGGGAATTGTATAGTGTACCGGTAACCGGCGGCAGGGTGTCGCAGGTTTTACCTACACCCGCTATTGATGCCACAGTAAACGCTGCAGGCGATAAATTAATCTACAACGATATTAAAGGATACGAAAGCGACTGGCGTAAACACCATACTTCTGCGGTTACGCGTGACATTTGGATGTATGACCTTAGAACAAAAAAGTACAAACAGCTGTCCGATTTTAAAGGCGAAGACCGCAATCCTGTTTTTGATTCTAATGATAATGATTTTTATTACCTCAGCGAACAAAGCGGCAGCTTTAATGTATACAAAAGCAGCCTGGGCAGTCCCGGTAATACAACAGCTGTTACTCATTTTACCAAACATCCCGTTCGGTTTCTCACCCGTGCTGCAAACGGCACTATGTGTTTTAGCTACAACGGAGAATTATATACTTTAAAAAGTGGCGCTGCGCCGGTTAAACTGAGCGTTCGCATTGCTGCTGATGGCCGCAATGCCATTGATAAAATTGTTCCGGTTAACGGTGGATTTACCGAAGCTAAATTATCACCCAACGGCAAAGAGTTTGCCTTCGTTTTCCGTGGAGAAATATTTGTAAGCAGCACAGACGGCAGCAGCACCAAGCGTATTACAAACACGCCCTGGCAGGAAAGAAGCGTCAGTTTCAGCCCCGACGGCCGCTCGTTGGTATATGCAGCAGAAAAGAACAGCAACTGGAATGTATACACGATATCTATCAACCGGAAAGAAGAACCGTATTTTTATGTTTCTACTGTGCTTAAAGAAGAGCCGGTAATCGCAACGGCCGCAGAAGAATACCAGCCTTCCTTTTCCCCTGATGGCAAGGAAGTTGCTTACCTGGAGAACAGGGCCACTTTAAAAGTGGTTAACCTCGCTACCAAACAAAGCCGTACTATATTAAAAGCAGATAACAATTATTCTTATGCCGACGGAGACCAATATTACCAATGGTCGCCCGACAGTAAATGGTTCCTGGTCCAATTCGGCCCAAAAGAAAGGATATTCGGTCCGGAAGTGGGATTGATTGCTGCGGACGGCAAAAGTGACGTGCGCAATCTTACCCAGAGTGGTTATGATGATTTTGGCCCCAAATGGACGATGGATGGCAAGATGATGATATGGGGTTCCGACAGGGATGGTACCAGAGACCAGGGTGGAAATTTATCAAGTGGTGATGTATATGCTATGTACTTTTCAAAAGAATTATTTGATAAATCAAAATTATCTAAAGAAGAATTTGCATTACTGAAGGAGCAGGAAGAAAAAAAAGAAAAGGATAAAAAAGAGGCCGAAGAAAAAATAAAAAATGCGGCTAAAGATAAAAAAGCCGCTGATACGAAAGATAAGGATTCGGCAAAAAAAATAATTGCCATCGACTGGGATAACCTCACCGAAAGAAAGAGCAAGCTTACGCTGCATACTTCTCCTGCTTCCGACTGGATATTGAGTAAAGACGGTGAAAAATTATTTTACCTCACCAGTTTTGAAAAAGGCAATGACATATGGGTGACGGAATTGCGCACCAAAGAAACCAAACCTTTCTTTAAACTGGGCGCTGGCAGTACCAGCATGGAATTGTCTGCTGATGGAAAATTTATTTTTGTGCTGGCGGATGGTCGGGTGATGAAGATAGATGCAGAAAGTGCAAAACCTGAACCCATAAATGTGAACAGCGAAATGGTATTAAAGCAATCGGAGGAGAAGAGTTACATTTTCGACCATAGCTGGAGGCAGTTCAAAGAAAAGTTTTACGTGGAAGATATGCAGGGAGTTGATTGGGATTTTTATTACGCTGCTTACAAAAGATTTTTGCCTTATATCAACAATAACTATGATTTTGCAGAGATGCTGAGTGAAATGTTGGGAGAAATGAATGCATCACATACGGGTTGCTATTACAGGGGGGGTATGCCTAACTCCGACCAAACTGCATCCCTGGGTGTTTTTTATGATTATTCGTATACGGGTAATGGTGTTAAGATAGCCGAGGTAATCGAAGGCGGCCCTGTTGATAAAGCCATTTCTATAGTTAAAGCAGGCAACATTATCGAAATGATCGATGGTATACCGATTACTGATTCCATAGATTTTTACCAGCTATTGAACCGTAAAGTAAATAAGCTGACATTACTTTCTGTATATGATGCTGCTGCAAATAAGCGTTGGGATGAAACAGTAAAACCGGTTTCGGGTGGTGAAGAAAATGAATTATTGTATAAGCGTTGGGTTAAGAACCGCCGCAATGAAGTAGACAAACTTTCCGGTGGCAGGATCGGTTATATCCATGTACGTGCGATGGATGACGCCAGCATGAGGAATGTATTTGAAGAAGCACTCGGGCGTAATATTTCGAAAGAGGCCGTGATCGTTGATACCCGTTTTAATGGTGGCGGTAATATTCACGAACAGCTATCTGATTTCCTGAATGGAAAAAAATATTTTGATGTGATCCCGCATGGGCAATACGTGGGCAGTGAGCCTTTTGATAAATGGGTAAAGCCGTCGATTGTTTTAATGGGCGAAAGCAATTATTCAGATGCCCATCTTTTCCCTGTTGCCTACAAAATAAAAGGCGTGGGTAAATTATTGGGCATGCCTGTTCCCGGTACCGGCACTTTTGTTTGGTGGGAAAACCAGATAGATCCCAGCCTCGTATTCGGTATTCCGATGGGCGGCTGGCGTTCGCCTGATGGAAAATTTTGTGAGAACAATCAAACAGAACCCGACATCATGGTACGCAATGAACCGGATATTATGTCAGCCGGCCGCGACCAGCAAATTGAAGCTGCGGTGAAAGAATTATTAAAAAAGAATTAAAACGTAAAGGGTTGTCAACGTTTTGAAGGTTGACAACCTTAATAAATACAAATCCTCTTCCCTTAAAATTGGAAAGAGGATTTTTTTTATTGAACATCCATTTATTCAAATAATATTTTTTCATTGATAACCGTACCGCTGAAAGAAATATTCAGGATATAAAGCGTCTGCACATCAAAATAATTGGGTACTTTAAAACTGATACTGCTATTGCCCCGGGGATTAATTTGATTGTAATACAGCTTCTCTCCCCTGGTTCCATAGATTGTTACGGTTACATATTCATTTAGCTTAGACAGGAATTCTACATTGATGGTGAAATTGGTTACAGGGTTAGGATAAACCCTTACCAGCTGTTTGCTGTTATTTTTCAGGCGCACAATTTTTGAGTATACGGGCATACCCTGTTTGGTGATCCCTTTAATCCTGTAAAAAATATCAGGGGCATTTATACGGGTATCCTTGTAAATATATTTTTGCTGGTTTACAGCAGCAACATTTTTAATGGTATCTACCAATTGAAAATCGATTCCGTTTACCGAACGTTCAATAACAAAAGTATCGTACTTATCATTTTCAAAAACATCAAATTCCAGTTTAGCCATCTCCCCTTCCCAAACTGCACTTAGTTCTATGCCATCGAGTGGTAAGAGAATCTCGTTAAATATCGGCAGCGTAGCATACACACCATTTAAAATCGTTTGCGATTCACCGCTTGTCATGCATAACCATTTTTGCATAACAGTACTGTATAACTGCCGGAAATCATATTGCAGGGGTACCTGTGTGCTTGAAGTAGGATTAGTAGGCAATACCGGTGAAGTACCCGTTACGCCTCCATTTAAACCTGCCCCAAAAAAGATCACCGGCGCACCCGAACCATGATCTGTACCTACACTGGTATTGGCAATAACGCGCCTGCCAAATTCGCTGAAGGTCATACCGGTTACTTTATTTGCCTTACCCATTAACGTAATATCATTTTGAAAAGCAGCGATAGCAACAGATAATTTAGACAACACATTGGCGTGGTAACCTGTAGCAGTATTTCCTGCAACAACCTGGTCCACATGCGTATCAAAACTATCGGGATGGTTAACAACATAAACGGGTGTAGTTAAGCCGCCACCAATAAGCCGTGCTACAATCTTAAGCTGGTCTGATAAAGTATTTCCCGATGCAGCGTACATCGTAGATAAAGTTACCTGGGCTGCATAAGCCGCAGATATGCTGGAGGCGTATGCATTACTCTGGTCTTTCATCATACGGATAAATGTAAGTTCCCTTCCGTAATCGTTTGCCGGTGCAGAAGCTGGTGTAGCTGTAGCAACATTTATCAATGCCGCCGGGTTGGGAGCATTATAGCCCATATTAATATTGGGGCCCTGTAAAGATAACGGTAACGCACCGCCGATCTGAATGGCCAACGGGTCGGGGTTTGCTGCATTGGGGTAACCAGCAGGAAAGCCAGGATAAGTTGTATCAAGCTGCCTTCCAAGCCAGCCGGTATCCGGTGATGGCAAAGTACTTGTTGCAGTAAACCAGATATCCTGGGCCTGGAAGTGGCTGAAATTAGGATTAGGATAAGATACGCCATGCACAAGGTTTACTTTACCTTCATTAAACAGGTCTCGTATACCCGTCATCGAGGGGTGGAGACCGGTGGTGGCAGTACCTGTAAGCGCCAATACCGAACCTGACGGAATTAAAAGATTTGGCCTTGCATTATTCAATTCGGTATACCTATCCAAAGGAATCACCATATTCAAACCATCATTACCTCCATTCATCTGTATCACCACCAGTACTTTTCCGCAATTGGCGTTAGACAGGTTTAATGCCTGCAAAAAAGGGTGCAATGCACCATCGCCTGCAAAAACGGGAATGCCTGTTATCATCATGGGCACTGTGAAAAGTGCGGTATTGCCTAAAAATTTTCTACGGTTCATAATAATTTAATTAAGCCTACATTAATTGAAATTCTGCCAGCTGAAGAAAAGTGGTCAATAAAGAATTGAGCCTGTTCTTTACAATATTGGTGTTGGTTGTTGTGGGTGACGCAACATAATTATTCCATGCCGTAGTCCAGTAACTGTTGGTTACCTGTCCTCCCAAAAGCGTTTGCACTTTGGTGTCTATCTTATATTGTGCCGGCAGGTCAACGGCTAACAAATAGGGAATGATCGCGTTGATCAACAGGTACGGGTCCTGTATAGTGGCAGAAGGAAATTGCTGAACGAAAGCGATCGGGTCAATTTTAATACTGGTAGCACCCGTTGTAAATCCTGTTACAAAACTGGTGAGTAAACTTGCCCTGCGTTGAATGGAATTGGAGTTGATCCAGTTTTGATAATAAGTTGGATCCTGGTAATAGGCTTTCCATCCTGATACATTAGGCACAAGCCCAATGCCCTGTTCAAGATTTCCATTGGCGTAGGTCTGAAAATAATTCCAGATGGCATATTGATTGGCAACCTGTGAAGCGCCGGCTGCCGCAGTGGTATTGATAATCAGAGAACGTAAGGTACCTGTAATAAAATCCACGGGGCTTTTTATCATCACCCCCCTGTTAGCTAGATCAAAAAAATGTTCACTCTTGAACAGTGTAGTTACAACGGGCAACATATTCCAGCTATTATTTACCAGCAATGTGGCCAAAGGAACAATTACATTGGTTTCAATATTAGCATCGATATCGTAATAAACAAAAAAGCGGTACAGCCTGCGGCAGATATATCTTGCAATAGTGGTTTGCTGTTGTGTAAACAGCATGTCAAAGAAAATATCAAATTCATTGGCGCCGTTAACGCCCGCCTGGTTATTGATGGTTGTATTGGCAAAATTGGCTGAAAAGGTTTTATTGGTTTGGTTATGATAAGCTGCGTTAAAAGCCGGTGCGAAAGGATAGGATGCAATAAAACTTGGCACACGCCATCCTGATATAACTTTTGATGCCGCTATCACATCAGCTTCTGTATAATTTTGTGTAGGTACTTTACCCAACGTAAATAATTCCATCAGCTCGCGTGCAAAATTTTCATTGGGAACTGCCGCGGTACTGTATTGGTTTCCCAGGAACACCAGCATCGCCGGTGTTTTTGCGATGGCTTTGATGAGTGTTTTAAAATTACCCAGTGCATTCGTTCGCAACAGGCTTATGTAATCATTGCACATGGTGGCAGAATTGTTCTGCTGGTTCCTGATATCATCAAAATTTACCGGTATAAAATGATACCAGAACTGCGTCATCCGCTCACGGATATCCGTAGTATCATTGATGCACAACCCCCAACTCCAGCTGGTAAGGCTAAGCTGCCTGTAATAATTATTAGTACCGTCATTGGCATTCACATAAGTAAGATTATTTGCAGTCCAGCTGGCGCCCAACGCAATACTGCCGCTATCGGGTAAAGTAGCCTGGTAATAATTGAGCGGGGTGGCGGAAGGGTTGGATGCTGCACTTACAGTTAACAGTGCATCTACCGCCGCTGCCGGTGCCATCGCTAATAAGGCATCAAGGTCAGATTTTTTAACACCGAAACTTAACCTGCGTAACAGGTGTGTTACTTCCCATGTTGTCCATACACCGGCATAAGGTGCAAGACCGCTGGTAACAGCGGTAACCCGGATATTGGGTGACGGCCCTACACCAGGTATTTCCATTGCTTCGCTGTATTCGCGGGGGCCTAAAGTTTTTCGTGCATATTTTTCAAATAGCGGGTCCGGGTCACCGGTGGGTTCATCATAAAAAACAGGACTGCTTTTCTTTTTAAAGCCTGTCATGCTTTTTAGAAAATCTTTTCTCATTAATTTTTTGTGTCCCATATCTACAACAGTTTAGTCAGGTAATGATCATGACGATCAGCACCGGTTAAAGAATATACAGCAATAGCTCAATTTAATCGTAAGCTAATAATGGCGTGAATTAAAAGGGTAAAACAATTTCCAGGAACGGTATACTAATTGGGGTTAGTAAAATGAAGATAATCAAATGTGCTTGTTGTCACAAATTATTTTTCTATTACGCGTTTGTTATATATACAGCCAACTCAATAATAAAATTACTGCCCCTGCCTTATTCACGTAGTATGAATAGTGAAGCATTTATTTTCTGTAATAATTCTTTTACGGGGAAAAGGTTATGCCCGCTACCCTTTTCACCTTTTGTACCCGCGGTGCTTTCTCCTTCATGCTGCAGTAATTCTTCAATTCTTTCTTTACTCATGCCAACAGCTTCACCTTTTACTGAAATAAAAGAATGGAATGCATCTTTAAAAATGCTTACCGGATATTGCCGTTCGTATGGCTGTATTTTACTGCATTGGTGATGATATTACCCAATGCGATACCGATTATATAATGATCAGCAGCGGCATCGGCAGTGATAATATTTTTGGATAGGAATATTTTTGTGTAGCCTGAAAGCATTTACATTACTCAATATAGTTTTCCAGTCTAGTGGTGCGCTTTTATAGCCATTAACCACTTGCTTTATTTACCCACGGCTTAGGCCGTAGGATTTTTTTCAACATTTATTCGTGTATACACAGTACCGGCAGTTTGGTATGGTGCAACAGGTCTTTCGTGTGGCTCTCTGTAAATATTTTTTCTATTAACGGGTGTTTCTTAGGAACTACCACTACCCAGTCGATCTTTTCTTTTGCTGCAAACCAGTTAATACCGTTGCTTATACCGGCTGATACAATAGTTTGATAAGATGGTTTCAACTCCTGCAGCAGTTCGCCCGCATACCTGCTTTCTTTTACCTTATTAAAAGCAACGGATTCATTCACATCCTCGATATTCAATACAAATAGCTCTGCGTTCAGGTCATGTACCAATTTTTTGAGCGGCTTCACAGGAGTTGTCTCCAATACTTTTTTATAGTCGCAGGCAAAGCCGATCTTTCTTACCGGAACAAATTCGGCACCAGGCGGCACTACCAGCACAGGGTATAACAGTTGGTGTACTGCATTAAGTGTATTACTTCCTACCACCAGCCTCGTCAGTGCATTTTTACCAGATAACCCCATTACTACCATATCCGGTTGCAGTTCGTTACACAATTCCGACAGTCCCTGCGCCAACGGGCTGTTCTCAGCCCGTGTAATTATGCTGATCGTGCGCCGTAAGGCAGATTGTATTTTAGTCTTAACCAATTCAAGTTCCTGCTCGGCGGTTTCCTGCAATTGGGGTATGCTTACATAAGAATAACCGTATTCGGTAAGTGGGATAGTGTTTTCATAGGCATGATAAAGCCATAATTCTGCGCCATAAAACTCAGCCATATCAGCTGCAAACAAGGCGGTGTGATAGGCAGCATCAGAAAAATCTACGGGTGCAATTATCTTTTTCATTATTGTAAGTTTTATGTACCAAAACTATACAGGCGGGCCGCTTCCTGCAATGACCAACATCAGGAATTGCTATGATCTTGGTTTTTTTTAACGCGCCGGTCAAAATTGTATTTTAGCAGGCAATAAGTACTGGTGGGTATTGCACATGTGGTTTTAAAATAAGAATTTTGATGTACGTTAATTTAAAATAAAGCGGCATGAAAAAAATTTCGTCAATAGTTATTTTCACTTTTATTCTTTCCATAAGCTGTTCGTTGGCGCAAACCAGCACGGGCAAGATCACCGGGCTTAAAGATCCCTGGGGTGAAGCTATCACCTATATCGGTGAAATAAAGAACAAACAGCCCAACGGGCTTGGCGTAGCCACTTATAGTAACGGTCATGCTTTAAGGTATGCGGGCAATTTTTTAAATGGACTGTATAATGGCAAAGGCGCAATGGTTTTTAGTGACGGCTCTTTTTTAAGCGGCGAATGGAAAAACGGGAAACTCAACGGTAAGGGAGCAAACCTCACCAAGAACGGCAATTTTTATTCCGGGTATTTTGCAGATGGCAAAAAAGAAGGTAAAGGTTACCTTTTGTACCAGGACAACAGTATTTTAATGGGTGAATGGAAGGGAGATAAATTCAACGGCAGAAGTGTGTATATTCCTGCATCCGCGGGAACATTCAATGACAATATTTATGTGGAGGACAAAAAAAATGGGGCGGGTTACCAGTACGAAATCGACGGCAAAAAACTTTTCCAGGGTAAATGGAAAGATGGAACCTGGGATGGCGCTACCACGGATAACTATGCCAGCTTTTTAAACATTCCTGATTTTTATGCAGAGAAAACGGAAACGCAGGTATTAATGGGCAAGCTCAATAAAGGAGGTAGCCAGATTACTGATACCGCTTTTTATTACGACCTGAAAAATAAAAAAAGATATTTTGGCCGTTTTACAGAAGGGAAATTTGAAACCGGCGCCATTGTAAGAGATGATTCCAGCCGTTTTATCGGCAACCTGACTACCAGTGGTGCAAACGGTACTGCATGCATTTATAAAGTCGGGGCTTTCTTTGATGACGGTACTTACGTAGATGATTACCTGAACGGCCCAAATTGCCTGAGCATTGACCTGAAAAATAAAACTATTTATTACGGTGAAACGAGGGATAAAGGCTTTTTTTCCGGTAAAGCATGGTTTGCCAACAACAGGAATGAATTTTACAACGGCGATTATCTTAAAGGAAAATTCACCGGTAAAGGCTATAAAATAAATTCAGCGGGCTATTGTACAAGAGGCGTTTTTGAGGATGGCTATCCCATTACTATTACCAGTATAACAAACGATAATGGGCAGCCCGTTTCGTTGTTACCTAAAACACTAACTGAAGCCATTACCCTTGTTGCAAAAGATGCAACCGAAACAGATCTCGACCTGCTGATGGGAAAAATTGCCGACGAGGAAGGGGAAGATTTGAGTTATGTTACAAAAAATAAAGCGGTACTCAGTTTTCCCGCAGCCCTTAAACAGGATTTTATACAGGAAGACGAGAACTTCAAATTAAATTATATAGCACCCTATTTAAAAACAACGGATCTTACAAAAGCCAAAATAAAATATGAGGAGCTCTGCAAACAATTGGCGGCAGTACAGATCACGATTTATAAAGCTGAAGGTCCGTTTGCATTAGAGAAAAAATTATCAGAATCTACTCAGGCTGAGGCACTAAATTCCTGCACTTTTTTATTCCCTGCTAAAAAAGGTATTATACCAGGCTATGCGGCATCTGTGTTAATGGTTAAGGATAAATCAGGCAATTATACAGTAGAGATCGTTTTGGGCGACAAGGACTCTTCCCTATTAACGGGAGAAGAATAATTTATTGTCGGGGAACTTTTATTATTCCCCTTGAACCCTTCGCGCCTGGCAAAAGTTCAAAAACATGGTTGGGGTTTAGCCCTGGTTCTTTCCGATGCGATACATACAGGATCGCCGTAGTAGTTTCAGCCGCAATCTTATTGATGAGCGAAGTGAATAGTAACACCTGGTCATCGTCAAGGCCCGCAGCAGGTTCATCCAGCATCAGTAATGGTGGATGTTTTACCATTGCCCTTGCTACTAATACCATACGCTGTTTCCCCAGTGGCAAAAAACAAAATGGTGCATCACGTTCTTCATATAAGCCAATAAATTTTAACCAGGCAGCTGCCGTTTTTACCTGTGTTTCATTGGGCACACGGTACAAACCAATAGAATCAAAAAAGCCGGAGAGCAGCATTTTTTCAACAGAATCAAGGCGGGGAAAAAACTGTGTCATCGTTGGCGTTAGGTAGCCAATATTTTTTTTGATATCCCACACCGCTTCGCCAGTTCCTTTTTGCATACCGAAAAGGATAATATCCTGTCCAAAACCTTTGGGATTATCCCCGGTGATCAAACTCAATAGGGTGCTTTTACCACTGCCATTGGGGCCTGCCAATTGCCAGAATTCACCCCGGTTGATCGTCCAGTTGATCTTGCTCAATACCTGCCTGCTTTCATAACTCACCGATACATCCCGCAATTGCAGCAGTGGACCGTGAGGTAAATTAAATTGATACAACGCCGGGGGAATTTTTTCTCGAAAAATATTTTTTTGTGCACTATCCTTTTCCTTTAAATAAATATTCATGGTTTCTTCTTTTAAAACGGTATTGCTACTGATCGTAAACACCGTACCAATAAAAGGAAGTATATCTTTTTTACGGTTAATGACCTGGATAATTAAAGTCTCCGTTGCAATACGCTGTAACAATGATACCATATTTTGTTGTGCAGCAATGTCCAAATTATCCAATATATTATCAACTACAATAAAACCTGGTTTTTTAGCAATAATGTATTGCAGCAATGCTTTTTTTTGCTCTCCACTGCTCATACTTTTGAGGCTGCTGTTGGTAGTAGTAGTTATTTCAAAACGGTCGTGAAGCAATTCTTCTGCAATTATTTTATCAATAGTGATTGTTGAATACAAAGCACCGGCTGCTTCCGTTAATTCAACATGAAAATTTAATAAACTGCCGTTCATTAAATTTTCAATTACCAGGTCGTAATTGCAACCGGGAGAAATAGCAATAGCGCAATGTTTTATTTTAGACATCTATGCAACCAGTTTAAAAAAGCAAATTAATATTTTTTTCCGGGAAGACTAAAAGATGGGATCATGAAACACCTTATCTTCTTACCGGTAAAACCCCATTAAATTATAATCCCCTATCTTCGCCGCTCTCCACGCAAAAATTACGGCAGGTTGTAAGCCGGTGGTATAACAAGTTTCCTTCGCTGATCTAGAAAATACAACGTCTTTTTAGCTATACATTATAAACCATTCATAAATGGATTTTAACAATTTAGGGTTAATTGAACCCATCCTTAAAGCTTTATCCCAACAGGGTTACAGCATTCCAACACCTATACAGCAGCAAGCTATTCCTATAGTTTTAAAACAACAGGATCTTTTAGGTTGTGCACAAACCGGTACCGGTAAAACGGCCGCGTTTGCCATTCCTATTTTACAATTGCTGTACCAGCAAAAACAACATGTGCCAGGTATAAAAGTGTTGATACTAACCCCCACCAGGGAGCTGGCCATACAGATCAATGAAAGTTTTGCAGCATACGGGCAATACACAGGTATTACACACACAGTGATATTCGGTGGCGTATCGCAGTTGCATCAAACCGTAGCACTAAAAAAAGGTGTAGATGTTTTGATTGCTACACCCGGAAGATTATTGGACCTGATGAGCCAGGGTTTCATCAACCTGCGTCATTTACAGATCTTTGTTTTGGATGAAGCCGACCGTATGCTGGACATGGGTTTTATTCATGACGTTAAAAAAGTAATTGTACGCCTGCCTGAAAAAAGGCAAACTTTATTTTTCTCTGCTACCATGCCACCCGAAATTCAAAAGCTGGCGAATGTTTTATTAACCAACCCTGCTAAAGTAGAAGTAACACCAGTATCATCTACCGTTGATGCAATCGAACAGGGTTTGTTCTATGTAGGCAAACAGGATAAAAATAAACTATTGATCCATCTATTAAAAGACCCTGCATTGGTAACGGCGTTAGTGTTCACGCGTACCAAACATGGCGCTGATAAAGTGGTAAAAGTATTGCACCACGAAAATATTTCTGCTGCAGCTATACACGGCAACAAATCACAAAATGCGCGGCAGAATGCATTAAGCGATTTCAAGAATGGTAAATTGAGGGTATTGGTGGCCACCGATATCGCTGCAAGAGGAATTGACATCGATGACCTTACCCATGTAATTAATTTTGAACTGCCCGAAGTACCTGAAACTTATGTACACCGTATTGGCCGTACAGGAAGAGCAGGCAACACCGGTATTGCATTGTCATTTTGTGATGCAGACGAAAAAATAGAATTAAGAGATATTCAAAAACTGATCGGTAAAACAATACCGCAGTTTACCGGACATCCTTACCCGTTATCTCCCACTGCACAGCCATCGGTACCTGCAGCAAAACCACACCAGCGGCCCAATTTAAAAAGCCGGGGTGGTAACCACCACAATAATTCCCAGGATAGAAACGGAAGAAGGAGTTTTAGCTCCGGCCGGGGGGAAAGAAAATAACACATGGTCTGACGTTTGCGTTTGACCATGCACGCCAAACAATATTGACATGATCAGACGCCCTCGTATGATCATGTCAATCTGTTCTTCCACTCGCGTATCAATGATATTTTCAAAGCAGACCGCATTCATCACCAGCATTGTGCTGCCTAACCAGAATGTATGGAAATTGAGGTTGTTATCAATATTGATTATCCTGACAGTCCCAGACGTATTTACAATCACTGCCGCGGATTTTTTTTATCGCACTAACAACTGGCCCTTTTATCATCGCAATGGACGGTTCGGTAAGTAGCATAACTTTCCTGAAACGCCTTCCGCTCATACTATTCAATCAAACAAATCACTACTCAAATACCGGTCTCCCCTATCACAAACTATAAATACAATCACGCCTTCTTTTAATTCTTTAGCCAGTTCAATCGCTGCATGCGCTGCGCCGCCGCTGCTCATACCACTAAAGATCGCTTCTTCACGTGCCAGGCGTTTTGCCATCACGCGGGCATCTTTTTCCGCTATCTCAATAACACGGTCAATATTATTACGGTTGAATATCTTGGGTAAATAAGCTTCCGGCCATTTGCGTATACCGGGGATTTTAGAACCATCTGTTGGCTGGCAACCGATGATCTGTATGTCTGGATTTTTTTCTTTCAAAAATTTAGATACGCCCATGATCGTTCCGGTTGTTCCCATTGAAGAAACAAAATGCGTAACCTGCTGTTCTGTATCTTTCCATATTTCGGGGCCCGTGGTTGTATAATGCATACCGGGATTATCAGGATTACCAAACTGGTTCAGCATATGGTAACCGCCTTTGGCCACCTGCGCATTGGCAAAATCAATAGCGCCTTCCATTGATCTTTCTTTGGGCGTTAGAATTACTTTGGCACCAAAAGCTTCCATTGTTAAAACCCTTTCTCGTGTTGCATCTTCCGGCATCACCAGTTCTATCGGCACATTAAACAAACTGGCGATCATCGCCAATGCGATACCGGTGTTGCCACTGGTAGCTTCCACTAATGTAACACCGGGTTTAATTTCACCGCGGTCGATAGCACCCCTGATCATGCCATATGCTGCACGGTCTTTTACACTGCCGCCGGGATTATTGCCTTCCAGCTTACCATAGATTTTTACGTTGCCGTTGGGGTTAAGTTTTTTTAATTCCACCAGGGGCGTATTGCCTACAAGATCTAAAATGCCTGCCATATGTTTTGTTTAATAATAAAGGTGGTTATATTCAGTTTACCTGTACAAAGAAATCAATATTTAGTCTACAAATTTGACAGGCTTTTGATAAAACCATTTACTAAAAACGATATTTTATTTTTTCCATTAAATTAACAGCAAAAGTCTATTAATTCAATAGGGTAATACTATATTTGCCCCCTGTTTAAAAAAAGCAGTGTCACATATGAGGATATTGATTGGATTTATTTTTCTTAGCTGCAGCTGCACCGTTTTTGCCCAACAGAGCTGGTGGTCGGCAAAACTGCACCGCATTGATGGTAATAATATCGCGTTTAGTTTTGAATGGAAGAAAGAAAATGGGAAACACGTTTGGTACATTCACAATGCCGCCGAAAAAATAAGGGTTGACAATATTACAGCCGTGGGAGATTCTTTATTGGTACAGCTGCCGGTATTTGAATCTCAATTCAAGCTTTTGTACAGCAATAAAAAATTAACCGGGGTATGGTTAAAGGGTGGCGCATTAAAAACACAGGAAATAGCATTTACTGCCGAACCGGGTAATAAAAGGTTTGCGGCCACTTCAATATCCAATAAAAATATTTCGGGGAGATGGGCTGTAATATTTGCCAATAATAAACCCGGTGAATTATCTGTTGCCGAATTAAAACAAAACGGCAATATGATCAGTGGCACATTTCTTAATCCTACCGGTGATTACCGTTACCTCGAAGGCATCGTTACTAAAGATTCTTTGCTGCTCTCGTGCTTTGATGGCGGTCATGCTTTTTTGATCACTGCAAAAATTGATGCTGCCAAAAAACTTTCCGGCGGCAGTTTTTATTCCGGTGCTGTATACAAAGAAGGCTGGACAGCCTCCAGGGATGCTCATGCAAAAGTGCCGGCGGAATCAGCAGCCATGTATGTAAAGCCAGGCGAAGAAAAATTACATTTTAGTTTTAAAGACCTGGATAACAAACCTGTTTCTATCAATGATGATAAATTTAAAAACAAAGTAGTTGTAATCCAGTTAATGGGAAGCTGGTGCCCTAACTGCATGGATGAAACAGCCTTTTTAAGCGAATACTATAATAAAAATAAACAACGGGGCGTGGAGATCATTGCGCTGGCGTACGAATACAGCACCGATTGGGAGCGTTCGGTAAAAAGTTTAAAGAAGTTTAAAGATAGGTTTAACGTTCAGTACAGCATTTTAAATACCGGCGTTGCAGTGATTGATTCCCTGCGCACAGAAAAAACGCTACCCGAATTAACACCGATAAAATTTTTTCCCACTTCTGTCATCATTGATAAAAAGGGAAAGATCAGGAAACTCGATACGGGTTTTAACGGTCCTGCAACAGGTGAACACTATCTTTTGTTTAAAAAAAAATTTGACGCTACAATCAACACATTATTACAGGAAAATTAAAATATAATTATGGCAACTGAATTAGCATGTCCGGTAGATTTTATTACAGTAAATGAAAAAAAAGTAAGGCTTACTGCATTTTATGCTTTTTTGCTGGCCTCTGGCTTCATTTTTTTTCCGCACTGGAGTATCGCAGCATTCCTGTCTATTGATTTTTTATTGCGTGGTTTTAATTTGGGTAAGTACAGTGTGCTTAATAAATTCAGTGCCGTCGCTGTTCAGGCATTCAATATTTCTTCAAAGCCTGTCGACCAGGCGCCTAAAAGATTTGCTGCAAAAATTGGATTTATATTTTCCGTTGCAATATTGGGGTTAATATTATTGCAGTATAATACTGCAGCAATCTCACTTGCATTAGTATTAGCAGTATTTGCATTCCTGGAATCATTTTTAGGTATTTGTGCAGGCTGCTATGCATATACCTTTTACCTTAAACTGTTATCCAAAAGTAAAAAGATGGCATTGAATTAAACAGCATTGCCAAGTATTTTTCCTTCTGTAAAAGTTCTCTGTGGCTGATAGATTAACACCCACTGCATTAAGAATTGAATAACAAAACAACACTGGCATTACAAAGGCTTTAGCTTAATTTTAAATCAAATAAGCTATATGGACCTAAAGACATACTGGCAATACCCTGCCGCAGAGGTATTGAATGCACTGCAATCTACATCAGGCGGGCTTACAAGTGAGGAAGCTGCAAAGCGTTTTTCCAGCACTAATCAAAAGAAAAAAGAAAAGCCGCAAATTATAAAAGATATCATCTTATTTATTGGCCAGTTTAAAAGCCCACTCACTTTATTATTAGTAGCAGCAGTAATCCTGTCTGCTTTTCTTGGCGAAACATCAGATGTGTTCATCATTTTATTTATTTTATTGGCAACAGGCATAATGAGCTTTATACAGGAGCGCCATGCGGGGCTGGCGGTAGAAAAATTACGATCACTTATCAGGAGTACCATAAAAGTACAACGTGATAATACAGTTGTAAATGTATTTTCAGAAGAAATTGTTCCGGGCGATGTGATACAATTTGCAGCAGGCGGTATTATCCCTGCCGATTGTTTATTGCTGGAAGAACGGGATATTCATGCCAATGAAGCCACACTAACTGGAGAGACTTATCCTGCCGAAAAAGAAGTGGGTACTATTGCTGCCGATACGGGCATGAGTAAACGAACCAATGTATTGTTTGAAGGTACCAGCATTGTAAGCGGCACCGGCAAAGCAGTTGCCGTCTTCACAGGCAAAGACACGGTGTTCGGCAGCATCTCTGCAAGCCTTTCCAAAACACCGGAAGAAACGGCATTTGAAAAAGGTATACGCAAATTCGGTTACCTGCTGATGCAGATTACCCTGGTGCTGGCTGTAATTATTCTTGCTGTCAACATTTACTTTCATAAACCATTAATTGATTCTTTATTGTTTGCATTGGCTTTGGCAGTTGGTATGGCGCCGGAACTGTTACCCGCTATCATGACGGTTGCTATGAGTGCCGGCTCTAAAAGAATGGCCAAACAAAAAGTGATCGTAAAAAAATTAGCTTCAATACAAAATTTGGGAGAGATCAATCTCTTTTGTTCGGATAAAACCGGCACACTTACCGAGGGTGTTTTAAAAATTTCCGGCATCACCGGCATTGATGGTAATGAGAATGCCACCGTGAAACAACTTGCCTATTTAAATGCTTTTTTCGAAACCGGCTTTTCCAATCCCATGGACGAAGCGTTGAAAATGTTAGAAAATATATCTGCAAATGGGTATGAAAAAACCGATGAGATACCTTATGATTTCATCCGTAAAAGATTAAGCATTGTAGTACAGAAAGATGGTAAACATCAACTCATCAGCAAAGGGGCTATCAATAATATTGTGAGCATTTGTGACAATGTGTTATTGGCAGATGGGAGTATTGCTCCCATAACATCGTATAAAAAAGCCATTGATGATCTCTATTTGCAATATAGCGGCAAGGGCTTTAGAACCATTGGTGTTTGTTATAAAGATTGTGCTGAAAAAATTAAGCTTGCTAAAGAAGACGAACAGCAAATGGTATTTGCAGGCTTCGTCTTGCTGTTCGACCCGATGAAAGAAGGGGTGACTGATGTGATCAAAGAACTGAACAAGAATGGTGTTCAATTAAAGATCATTACAGGCGATAATAAATTAGTGGCCGCCTACATTGCTGAAAAAATCGGGTTGCACCAAATTATCACTGTTGCAGGAAGTGAGATAGCAAAAATGAGCCCCGAAGCGTTAGTGAAGCAGGTACAACTGGCAAACGTATTTGCAGATATAGAACCCCAGCAAAAAGAAAGCATCATTAAAGCACTCCGCAAAGCGGGTAATATTGTGGCTTACATGGGAGATGGCATTAATGATGTGGCAGCCATCAATGCCGCTGATGTTGGCATATCCACTAATAATGCAGTGGATGTGGCTAAAGAAGCAGCCGATGTTGTATTGCTGGAAAAAGATCTTGCGGTTTTAAATGCAGGCATACTGGAAGGCAGAAGAACATTTTTAAACACATTGAAATATATTTACACTAATACCAGTGCAACATTTGGAAATATGTTCAGTATGGCTGGCGCTTCTTTGTTATTGCCGTTCCTGCCTATGCTGCCACAACAAATTTTGATGACCAATTTTCTTACCGATTTTCCGTACATGGCTATTGCAGGAGACAATGTGGATGAAGATGAATTAAAAGTACCGCAAAGATGGAACCTGAAGCAATTGAAAAACTTTATGATCGTTTTTGGTTTACACAGTTCAGTGTTTGATTACTTCACATTTTATGCATTGTATAAATTATTCAAGTCTGAAGAAGTTTTTCATACCGGTTGGTTCATTGAATCTATTTGCACGGAATTGCTGATCTTATTCGTAGTGCGTACACACCGATCATTACTGAAAAGTATACCGGGGAAATTATTGATTGCTTTAAGTGCCCTGGGCTTATTGATCACTATTGCATTGCCATTTTCTCCATTTGCAACTGGTCTGGGTTTCGTGGTGCCACCATTGAAATTGCTGGGCATTATTGCAGGCATTTTATTTTTTTATGTGTTGACTGCAGATATTATTAAAGTATTATTCTTTAAAAAAACCGCCATCTGATTTTAACACAAATCATATCCAAATAAAAATGCCGTTCTATATTGAACGGCATTTTACATATCAGGAGTGAGTAATTAAATCGCCCATGCCTTGTCTCCTTTTTTGTAAGGAAAAGCCCCGTCATATTTACCCGGGATCGGCAAGAAGCGAAGCGCCTGTTTACTGCCTATCTCTGAACTGAAGTAACCCCATAAGGTCAATTGCTTCATCATGGTATAATAATGCGAAGGAGCGCTTACAAAATTTGGATCCATTTCTTTTTTAGCTTTTTCCCTGGCGTCTTTTTGTTTTTCATCACGCTGTTTGTTGTATTCTTTGGCTTCCTTTTCCAATGCTACCAGAAAAGCTTTGCGTTGTGCTGCATTGCAATCCATAAAAGTTTTACCATTCGCTTTTTTACAGGCTTCATTTAAACCGGCAACGCCATCACCAAAAGCTTTTTGATCACCAGGATTATAACAATCCGTTACAATTGTTTTCATGAACTCACCGATCTTCGTTGCTTTTGCACCCGGTGTGCTGGTAGTGGGAATAATGGTTTCACCCACTTCATCCAGCAATGCCATATGATCAGCCGAAAAAGTTGAAGCATCTGCATCTTTAGAGGTACAACCCGATAAAAACACTTCGCCGCCAATAACAACACCACCGGTTAAAACGGCTATCATTTTTAAAAGTTCCCTGCGTTCCATAATTGATTATTTTAGGAGTATTATAAATTTTGTTTTTTTAATTCTTCCACTGCATGGTCCACTGCCCTGGCAGTAAATGCCATATAGGTTAGTGATGGATTCTGGCAGGCAGAAGATACCATGAATGAGCCATCAGTTACAAACACATTCGGTGCATCCCAAACCTGGTTCCATTTATTCAACACGGAAGTTTTAGGATCATTACCCATACGGGCGGTGCCCATTTCATGGATACCGTGTCCCATCGCATGACCACTATCATAGGAATGAATATCTTTTGCACCGGCGGCTTCCAGCATCGCTTTCATTTCCTCTACGATATCTTTCCGCATCTTTATTTCATTTTCTTTTATTTCCGCATCCATCGACAGTACCGGTAAACCCCATTTATCTTTTTTGGTTTTGTCTAAAGTAATTTTATTTTCATGGTAAGGCAGTATCTCTCCAAAACCTGTTGCACCCATTTGCCATGAACCCGGCTCACCAAGCGCTTCCTTCAGGTCTTTACCAATATTCATTTCTGCGATCTCGCGGCTCCAGCCGCTGCGGCTTGCTGCACCCTGGTAACCAAAGCCGCGGAGATAATCTCTTTTATCTGTACCCATGTTTGCAAACCTTGGGATATAAAAACCTGTAGGCCTTCTGCCATAATAATATTTGTCTTCATAACCTTCTATCCTTCCGCTTGCACCTAAATTATAATGATGGTCCATAATGTTATGACCAAGTTCACCACTGCTGCTGCCCAATCCACCCGGCCATATGGTAGTAGCTGAACGCATTAGTATCCATGCAGAATTTAAAGCGGATGCACACAGAAAAACAATTTTTGAATTGAAAGTATACGTTTTATTATCTTCTGTATCCATTACTTCCACACCAGTAGCTTTTTTCTTGTCCTTATCATACAACACCTGTGACACTAACGAGTACGGGCGTACGGTAAGGTTGCCGGTTCTTAATGCAGCGGGATAAGTAGAAGATTGCGTACTGAAATAACCACCAAAAGGGCAACCTTCCCAACAACGGTTCCTGAACTGGCAACCCGGCCGTTCATAATGCGGAACGGTGATATTAGCCACGCGGCCAATGATCAAATGCCTTTCTCCTTTGAATTTTTCTTTCAATCTTGCTGCCACATCTTTCTCCACTACATTAAGATCTATTGCCGGTAAGAATTGTCCATCAGGTAAATTCGGCAAGCCTTCTTTTGATCCGGCGATGCCCGCAAATTTTTCTACATGATCGTACCATGGAGCGATCTCATCATAATTAACGGGCCAAGGCACAGCAATACCATCTTTTGCATTAGCTTCAAAATCCATTGGGCTCCAGCGGTAACTTTGCCTGCCCCATAAAATGGAGCGGCCGCCAAAACGATAACTGCGCCACCAGGTAAAAGGTTTTATCTCCGTATATGGTGCGTCTTCTTCATTCGCCCAGGCATCCATTACCTGTTCCGCAGCTGCCCAGCCCCTGTGTATCACCGGGTATTTTTTTCTCTGTTCACTGGTGGTGTTGCCCCTGTGTTCAAATTCCCACAATTCTTTGTTGGCGTTTTTGTAATCCTTGATATGTTCGTGTGGGCCTCCCCGCTCCAGCAGTAATACTTTCAACCCTTTTTCGCATAATTCTTTTGCAGCCCATCCACCACTGATGCCGGAGCCTACTACAATTGCGTCGTAAGTATTATCTGCCATAACTTATTTTTTCTGATTTAAGCCTTATGCCTGCTGTTCAATGCAAATTCTCCCTTCAACCTTCAACTAAATATTACCTTTCTTCAATTCTTTCACCGCAAAATCCACTGCCCTTGCTGTCATTGCCATATAGGTAAGAGAAGGATTTACACAACTTGCACTGGTCATGCAGGCACCATCAGTGACAAATACATTCATTGCATCCCAAACCTGGTTATTTTTATTTAGTACTGATGTCTTGGGATCTTTACCCATACGGGCTGTACCCATTTCATGAATACCCATTCCTACAGCATAACCGCTATCGTAAGTTTTTACATCCTTCAATCCTACAGCAGTTAACATTTCAGCAGCATCATTCATCATATCCAAACGCATTTTTTTTTCATTTTCCTTTAACTCCACATCAAAATCCAGCACCGGTAACCCCCATTTATCCATTTTTGTTTTACTCAACGATATTTTATTATCATGATAGGGCAGCATCTCACCAAATGCTGTAATGCCCATATGCCATTTACCTGGCTCACACAGGGCATCCTTTAATTCAGCGCCAATAGTCATTTCAGCAACATCTATTCCTCTTCCCCTACCCGCACTGCCCTGGTAACCAAAACCACGCAGGTAATCTCTTTTATCATCTCCCCAGTTTCTAAATCTTGGAATATAGATACCTGTGGGCCTGCGACCATATAAATATTTATCTTCAAATCCTTCTACTGTCGCGTTTGCCCCAAGTTTAAAATGATGGTCCATTACATTGTGGCCCAATTCACCGCTACTGCTGCCTAATCCATCAGGCCAAACATCAGTAGCACTCTTCATTAATATCCATGTGCTGTTGAACGTGGATGCACATAAAAAAATTATTTTAGCATTATAGCTTTGTGTTTGATTCGTTGTTGCATCTAACACTTCCACACCTGTAGCTTTTTTAGTATTCTTGTCGTAGATCAGTTTGGTAACAATTTTATTATTCTCTAATGTAAGGTTACCTGTTTTGCGTGCCATCGGCAATGTTGCAGACTGTGTACTAAAATAGGCACCAAACGGGCAACCACGTACGCACCTGTCGCGGTATTGGCAATTGGTTCTACCATGTTCAGGCCTTGCTTCTGTAATATTTGCACTGCGCCCAATAAACATATGGCGCTGGCCATTGAATTTGCCTTTTAATTTTTCAGCAACATCTATCTCCACTACATTCATATCCATTGCCGGCAAAAATTCACCATCAGGTAATACATCCAATCCTTGTTTACTACCCTGGATACCCGCAAATTTTTCAACATAACTATACCAGGAGGCAAGATCTTCATAACGAATGGGCCAATCGATACCGATACCTTCTTTTGCGTTGGCTTCAAAATCCGCTTTATTCCAACGGTAACTCTGGCGCCCCCAGTGCAGGGAACGGCCACCGGTATGATAAGCCCTGAACCAATCAAACCGCTTTGTTTCGGTATACGGACTTTCTGCATCGTTGACCCACATGCCTAAAGTTTGTTCGGCCAAAAAGTGATCCCTTATTAAAACCGGGTTTTCTTTTATCTGTTCCTGGGTAGCGTCTCCCCGGTGAGGAAATTCCCAGGTCTCTTTTGTTGCCGTTGTGTAGTCTTTTACATGTTCAATGTGCTTACCTCTTTCGAGCATTAAAACCTTAAGCCCTTTTTCAGTAAGTTCTTTTGCAGCCCATCCGCCGCTTATTCCTGAACCTACCACAATTGCATCGAAGTTATTATCTGCCATCGTTAATAGTTTACTTGTTAATTAGTTTACTTTTTGATTGGTTTATTTATTGATTGGTTATTTATACATCACAAATCTTCACCGCTTTTTTCAATGCCTTGATCTTGTCTTCTTTTTCTTTCCCGGTAGGAATGAATTCCTGCGCCAGGTAATCTTTAAAGCCCGTTTCCACAATAGTTTTTACGATTGCGGGGTAGAACAATTCCTGTGTATCATCAATTTCATGCCTGCCCGGCACTCCTGCTGTATGGTAATGCCCAAAATACAGGTGGTTATCCTTTATGGTTCTTATCACATCGCCTTCGTCTATCTGCATGTGGTAGATATCATACAACAGTTTGAAATTTTCCGATCCCATACGTTTGCACAATTCCACTCCCCAGGTACTTCTGTCACACATATAATCTTTATGGTCGATCTTGCTGTTCAGCAATTCCATCTGGATCATCACCCCTCTTTTTTCAGCCAGGCCAATGACCTGCTTTAAACCAGCTACACAATTCGTTAGCCCTGTTTCATCATCCATTCCTTCGCGACTGCCGCTAAAGCAAATTAAATTTTTATAGCCGGCATCAGCAACATAATTTATATGGTCGGTATAATTTTTTATTAATGTTGAATGAAACCCGGTATGGTTCCACCCTTTTGTTAAACTGATTTCCGCTCCATTGCACATGGAGGAATCTAATCCGTGCGATTTTAAAACATTCCATTCCTTTGGCCCAACAAGGTCAATGGCTTTAAGGCCGATCTTATTCGCCACCGTACATAATTCATCCAATGGTAAAAAATTATAGGTCCACCTGCAAACTGCATGGTTGATATTGCCTTTTAATTTATACATCTCTTCATCTTTATTATCAGCAGCAGCCAAAGCAGCCATGGGAGAGGCCGCCACCGCTAGAGATCCAACAGCTAATTGTTTTAATAGTTGTCTTCTTGTAGATTGGTTCTCCATATTAAATACGGTTAGTTTATAACGGCTTTATTTCTGTTGCGCATATAGAAATACAAACCAGTGAAAGCCACTATTAAAATTAGGGGGAGAATTAAAGTGGTATTTATGATCTCAGGTCCTGCAGTTTTATTCGCTTCGGCAAGAGCAGTCTTCATAGATTCGGTTGCTTCGGCGCTGTTGTACAATTTCAGGTTGGCGCCCGCGGGCAAATGTGCTGCAATTTTTTCATCATATACACCACCCATGAACATAGTATATAAAGACACGGCAAACATTCCGGCACCACCCATCAGGTTTAAACCTACCGCGCCAGTTTTGGGTAAATTTTCTGACACGAATCCCAGCATCGTTGGCCAGAAATAACAAACGCCCATGCCAAAGATCAAGGCACCGGCAAAAACCATATTGCCACTGGTATGTCCTAAAATATATAATCCTATTGTTGCCAGGATTGCTGACATCAATAACACGCCCTGCGGTGCAAGGCTATGTACCACGGGGCCGGCAAATGCACGCCCAACCACCATTACACCAGTTGAAACTGCAAGGATCAATAATGGTTTATCCGTAACATTATTTAACAGCACGCCGATCCATTGCCCTGTAAATAATTCTGTGATGGCCGTACCTAACATACAGATGATCATAAAAATAAAGAGCGGGCTAAGTAATGCTTTGTACATACTTCCGGTAGATACGCCACTTGCTACTCTTTCTGTAACGGGGAAATGTTGTTTCAAAAAAAGATACCCGTATAAGAATGTTGGTACCAGCATCAGGCCAACCTGTATCTGCCAGTTTACGCCCTGCCTGCTTAAAAAATAAACTATAAGAGAACCTATAACTATACCTCCGGGAAACCATAAATGAAAATGATTGAGCTTGGTGGTTTTATTATCTGAATATAAAGCGGTGACCAAAGGATTGCACGCCGCTTCAACAGTGCCATTGGCGATACCGATCAATAGTGTTGAAATAAATAATGCCCAGTAAGGGCTGCCGAAGCTTCCCGCAAAAATGGTCAGCAAAATTCCTGCTAAATGAAAAATGAAAGCCATCACCAGCAGTTTCTTCATGCCTATGATATCAACGATCATACCGCCTATGATTACGGCAAGAGGGAAACCCCAAAATGCAGTGGCAGTAATGGAAGCAATTTCGGATTTATCTAAATTGAATTGCGTACCCCATGTACCCAATAAACCGGCACGTATGCCAAATGAAAGTGAAGTAACCAGCAATGCCAAACAACTGGCAACAAATAGTTTGTCTCGGTTAATAGCTTGCATATCGTTATTTAAAAAATAAAATTGGTTTGCTTCGTAAATATAATTTTAATAATCATCAAAAATGCAAATGCTATAAAAAAAATTTCCGCAAACGGTTGTTGTTGATTTTTAAAAATATCCGGTTGATACTATAAATTATTTTTTTACTTTTATTGTTCATCTACCCGGGCATTGGTTGATCAAATTAAAATAATATCACATTAATATAAAATAATATCATGCAGCGAAAATTAAGAATGGCCATGATTGGCGGTGGTAAAGATGCTTTTATTGGCGCAGTACACCGGCTGGCGATGAATATGGATGGACAGGTTGAACTGGTTGCAGGCTCATTAAGTGTAAACCCTGAAATAGCTATTGATTCCGGCAGGGCATTGTTTTTACACGAGAGCAGGATCTACACGGATTATAAACTGATGCTTGAAAAGGAAGCGGCAATGCCTGCGGACAAGAGAATTGATTTTGTAAGTATCGTTACGCCAAACTTTGTTCATTTTGATCCGGCAATGATGGCACTGGATAAGGGTTTTAATGTAGTGGTAGAAAAACCTATCACGTTCACGCTGGACCAGGCCAAAGCCTTAAAAATAAAATTACAGGAAACCGGGTTGAGTTTGTTATTGTGCCATACCTACACCGGTTATCCAATGGTGAAACAAGCCAGGCAGTTGATAAAAAATGGACTGCTGGGGAAAATAAGAAAAGTATATGTAGAATACCCGCAGGGATGGCTGAGTACTTTTTTAGAAGCTACGGGCCAGGCACAGGCCAGCTGGCGCACCGACCCAAAGAAAAGTGGCAAGGCCGGCTGTATGGGCGATATCGGCACACACGCTTTTAATATGGCCGAATATGTTACCGGCTTACAGGTAACACAAATTTGTTCTAATCTAAATATCGTGGTAGAGGGAAGAATGCTGGACGATGACGGTGCCGCATTTTTAAAATTCAACAATGGCGCTACGGGTATTTTAATGGCCACGCAAATTGCCGCAGGTGAAGAGAATAATGTTAAGATAAGAGTATATGGTGAAAAAGGCGGCCTGGAATGGAAACAGGAAGACGCCAATAGTTTAATGGTAAAATGGCTGGATAAGCCTGCGGAAATCTATCGCACGGGCGGTGGGTATAACAGTGCCTTTGCTGCGCACAATACTAGAATTCCTGCCGGACACCCCGAAGGATATTTGGAAGCATTTGCCAACCTGTACCGCAACTTTGCATTAACTGTAAGAGCAAGAATAAATGGTGAACAACCAAAAGAAGAGTGGCTTGATTTTCCTGGTGTGGAAGAAGGGATACGGGGAATGGCGTTTGTAGATAATGTGGTGGAGAGCGGGCAGAGTGAAATGAAGTGGAGGGATTTTGTAGTGTAATTTTTACAAGAAGAATTTGCCACTAAGGCACAAAGACGCTAAGTATTATTTCGGCGAAATAATGGAGTTGCCTCATAAATGATTTATCATTTATGTCTTAGTGTCTTCGTTGCCAAAAAAATATTTTTATTTATTAAAAATCCTTTAGGAGTATAACAATGCAAACAATAAAAGGACCCGGTATCTTCTTAGCACAATTCATGGGAGACAAAGCCCCGTTCAATGATTTAGTATCTATTTGCAAATGGGCAAGAGATTTAGGATTTGTAGCTGTACAAATTCCCACATGGGAAAGCCGGTTAATTGACTTAGAAAAATGCGCGGGAAGTAAGACTTACGCAGACGAATTAAAAGGTACTATCAATTCATGTGGACTTGAAATATCTGAACTCTCTACACATTTACAGGGTCAACTCGTTGCAGTGAACCCTGCTTATGATGCCTTATTTGATGGCTTTGCTCCCGATGAAGTAAAGAATAATCCCAAAGCAAGAACGGAATGGGCCGTGCAGCAACTAATGTTTGCAGCAAAGGCATCTCAAAATCTAGGATTGAATGCGCATGCCAGCTTCAGCGGCGCATTGTTATGGCATACCGTTTACCCATGGCCGCAGCGCCCCGCTGGTTTGGTGAATGATGGATTTACGGAACTGGGTAAACGCTGGTTGCCCATACTAAACCGTTTTGATGAATGCGGTGTAGATCTTTGTTATGAAATCCATCCCGGGGAAGACCTTCATGATGGTGTTTCCTATGAAATGTTTTTGGATAAGATAAACCAGCATGCAAGAGCCTGTTTATTATATGATCCTTCTCATTTTATATTGCAGCAACTGGATTACAAACAATACATCGACTTTTACCATGAACGTATAAAAATGTTCCATGTAAAAGATGCGGAATTCAATCCTACCGGTAAGCAGGGCGTATATGGGGGTTTTCAAAACTGGGTCGACAGGGCCGGGAGGTTCCGTTCATTGGGTGATGGCCAAATCGATTTTAAAACTATCTTTAGCAAATTAACCCAGTATGGTTATAAAGGCTGGGCAGTGTTGGAATGGGAATGCTGCATCAAACATCCTGAAGATGGTGCAAAAGAAGGGGCTACGTTTATAAAAGATCATATCATAAGAGTTACTGAAAAAGCCTTTGATGATTTTGCCGAGACAGGAAACACCAATGGTTTTAATAAAACGATCTTAGGCATACAATAAATTAAACATAAAAAACAATGACAATGAAAAAAACGATTCTACTGCTTTCGATTGCTGCATTTTGTTTTTCCTGCGGTAATGGTACTGCAGAAAAAACTGCTGCCGCAAAAAAAGAAGACCCCGAAATTGAAAAAGGATTGAACCTGGTTGCCAAATCAGATTGCTTTGGATGCCATAAAATAAGCGAAGCGTCTATTGGCCCGGCTTATAATAAAGTTGGCGAGAAATATGAAAACAATGATGCCAATATTAGTACCCTGGCAGAAAAAATTCAAAAGGGAGGTTCGGGTAATTGGGGAGCAGTTCCTATGGCTGCCCATGCCGGTATTTCAAAAGAAGACGCGATGCTGATGGCCAAATATGTTTTGTCCTTAAAGAATGAGAAATAAGCGCATGCCTAATGGCCTGTTCATTTGTAAGTAAGTTCATTGTTTCACTTAAAATTATAACTTGTAAATATGAAAAATAAACTTTTCGTTTCGATTGCTGCTTTATGCGGCTTAACAGCCTGCAACGACGCCGGAAACACCTCAGGTGTTGAAACCAAAAAAGATAGTACTGCAACAACTATTTCCGCAGATACTAACGGCTGGGTGACTATATTTGATGGTAAAACAACTGCGGGCTGGCACGCTTATGGAAAAGGTTCTGCCACAGGAAGATGGAAAGTAGCTGATGGCGCTGTGTATGTGGATACCACTCAAAAAGGCGAAGGCGGTGATCTTACCAGCGCAGACGAATACGATAATTTTGATTTAAAACTCGAATGGAAAATTGCCCCTAATGGTAACAGTGGTATTATTTTTTACGTGCATGAAGACACCGCTAAATACCATGCCACTTACGAGACAGGCCCCGAAATGCAGGTACTGGATAACGATGGCCATCCCGATGGCAAAATAACCAGGCACCGTGCCGGCGACTTATATGATCTGATCTCCTGCAGTAAAGAAACCGTAAAACCTGTGGGTGACTGGAATGAGGTAGAAATAAAATCCTTTAAGGGTAAACTGGATTTTTATTTAAATGGTACCAATGTGGTGAGCACCACCCTATGGGATGATAACTGGAAAAAAATGGTTGCAGCAAGTAAATTTAAAAGCATGGAAGGCTTCGGTACTTTTAACAAAGGAAGAATTGCCTTACAGGACCATGGCAATATGGTGTGGTACAGGAATATAAAAATTAAGAAACTATAATAATTTACTAAAAAAATAATAAAAAAGAGCAGCCGGGCAGACTGCTCTTTTTTTATTAATGCAATTATTTTTACAATTCCCTCACCCAGATATTCCTGTAACTGATCGGCTCACTAGGATCTCCGTGATCCTGTAACTTTATCGGGGCAGGGCCATGTTTTTTATAATATGGTTTGCCCCGGTAAACTGTTATCCCTTTTACCTCTGTATTATTTTGCACCAGTACGCCATTTTGAATAGCGGTTACACGTGCAGGTGTTTTTATGCTACCGTCTTCATTAAATCGTGGTGCCGTCCAGATGATATCATAGGCCTGCCATTCACCCGGCTTTTTACATACATTGGCCAGGGGGATGCTTTGTTTATAAATACTGCCCGTTTGCCCGTTCACGTAAGTACTGTTGTCAAAACAATCCAATACCTGAATTTCGTAACCTTCATCACCCGGCCCTGTGGCTGCTAAAAAAACACCGCTGTTACCACGTGCCTGCCCGCTACCGGTGATATTGGAGGGAATACGCCACTCGATATGTAACTGGTAATCGGTAAAAACTTTTTTGGTTTGTATATTACCTGTTCCTTTTTTAACAGTAACGGCACCTTTAGCCACCGTCCACAAGGCAGGCTGGGTACTATCTTTTGTAGACACCCATTCATCAAGGTTCTTCCCCCCAAATAAAATGATCGCATCCGAAGGTGCATCACTATTGGTTTTGCCCGGTTTAACTTTTGGCGGAACCGGCTGGTATATTTCAGTGAGTTTGGGATCAATCTCCTGGCCAAAAGCAAAAGCCAAAGTAAAAAGGGCAACAGGCAAAAGCAATACTAATTTATTTTTCATATTTTTTTATTTATCAGTAACCAATGATAACAATAGCGCAAATGTATCAAACCTTTTAAAAAGATACCCGTTATTTTTTATGCAAAAAAAGTCCCGGCTTAAGCCAGGACTTTTAAAATAATATCTTGAATCCATTATGGGAAGATACCCAACTCACCGTAGCTTGTTGCTACTTTATTTATAGCGCTAACATAAGCAGCTGTACGCATATCGGGAATAGCAGGGTTGTCTTTCCAGATATGCATGATCTCTCTTGTGGCAGTGATCATGGTTTCTTCCAGGCCACTATGTACCAGGTCCTGTTCTTCGGGGCCGTGCATGATAAAATCACGTTCTTTCTGGCTTACTTTTTTGCCACTCAATTCTTCAATTTGGCCGAGGATATGCCCGTTTAAATTTTCTGCAAAACGTTTTTCTAGGCGCCCGTAACGCACATGGCTTAAATTTTTCAGCCATTCAAAATAACTAACGGTAACGCCACCTGCATTCAAATACATATCCGGTACACATAAGATGCCACGCCTTGTAAATTCTTCATCTGCCTCGGGCGTGCATGGACCATTAGCTGCTTCGCCAACGATCTTTGCTTTTATCCTCGATGCATTCTCCCCATTGATCACATTTTCCAGTGCAGCAGGAATTAAGATATCGCAATCTAATTCCAAAGCGTCAGCACTTTTTGCCAGGTTGGTGGCACCGGGGAAATTCAATATCGAACCGGTTTTTTTTCTATGCTGAAAAACTTCTTCTTCATTCAATCCATCTGCATTGAAGATGGCGCCTTCATATTCAGCCAGTGCAATAACTTTTGAACCTGCTTCCCGGAAAAATTTGGCACTGTGATACCCCACATTTCCCAGTCCCTGTACCACTACCCGCTTACCTGCAACACCAAGCGGTAAGCCTTGCTTTTTCATAATATCTTCCATATTGCACACTTCCCGGATACCAAAGAATACGCCGAGGCCGGTAGCTTCCTTACGTCCGCGTACACCGCCCTGCGTTATAGGCTTACCTGTAACACAACCCGCAGCATCTATTTCACCAGGCTTCAATGACTGGTAAGTATCAACGATCCACGCCATTTCTCTTTCACCCGTTCCATAATCCGGGGCAGGTACATCGATGCCCGGACCGATAAAATTTTTCTTTACTAATTCTGCAGTATAGCGGCGGGTAATCTTTTCAAGATCGTAAGCACTGTATTTTTTTGGATCAATGGTAATACCACCTTTAGCACCACCAAACGGTACATTAACGATCGCACATTTAAAGGTCATCAATGCGGCCAGTGCCATCACTTCATCCAGGTTTACTTCGGGGCTGTAGCGGATACCACCTTTGCACGGCGCTTTATGATGAGAGTGCTGCACCCGGTAGGCTTTTATTACTTCTATCTTATCATTTACTTTAACGGGAAAGTGCATACGCAATACAGAATTGCATTGTTTGATCTGTTCCAGTAATCCCGGATCCCATTGGGTAAATTTAGCGGCTTTGTCAAAGCTTTGTTCCACGCTGTGAAAAAAGCTGTAATTCGTTTCTGCTGGCATAACAATTTTAGTTTAAGTTTTTTTCAATCGTTGTTTTAATTAATGAAATGATCAAACCTGCTGGCAACGGGTTTAATTATCTTTTTCTATTTTACTTATTTTTCTGTCTATTGAAATTACATAAATGAAAAGCCCGGCTAAGATGGTAAGGCAAACTGCCACTACTACATAGATCTTCCCATTGCTCCTCATCAGGTCTTCACTTACCGGTTTATCCTGTGCAAATGAAGCCGTATAAAAAAACAAACCCGCCATTACCAACAGCAGCTTATTTATTATTGACGCCGGGGCTGATTTCTTCATGTAACAATGTTTTATCCGTTATTAATTGTATCCTGATCTTTAGTGTAGCGATCCACACACCTAATAATGCCCACCCGATCACCGCCGGATAAAAAACCATTCGCATAGATGCGTCCAGGTCCTTTTGTGCATTCAATGCCGGGTTACCCATTTCACCACCTTGCCCGCCCGGGTGCAAACTGCCTACCATTCTAGGGATGATCCAGATACTGGGAAACAGCATTACAAACGCGAAAATATTATACACTGCACTTATCCTTGCTCTTTTATCGATATCAGTGAAACTTCCCCGCAATACAAAATAAGCACCGTAAATTAATAATGCAATGGCCGCGCCAATTAGTTTAGGTTCTTTAAGAATGCTGCCAAAACTTTGGTTCTGGTCGGTAAGCCAGGTATAATTGGCCCAGATGGCACCGGTAGCGTAACCGAGTATTCCGATATATGCACCTACTGCAGCAAAGTGCCGGGCATAAATATCATACCTGTAATTTGATTGGTTTAAATACCTGATGCTGTAAACAAAACTGATGATGAATAATATCATCATGGCAAACCACATGCACACGTGAAAATACAGGTTGCGGATGGACTGGTGAACAATGGGCAGATCAGGAACCGCCACTAAAAATCCGGCAACTACGGTGTATACCAATAAGACAAAGGACAATATTTTCCACCAGCTCTTCTTCAAAAGGAAGGTATTTTTTTAGTGCCGCAAAGATAGGGCAGAGTTTTCGGTTTGTAGTGCCCGGTTCTACGTTTTTTAACTTTCTTAGGGTATATTTTCCTAATCCTTCCAGAGATAGGGAAAAAGCACCGCTGCCATTGCGATCACCAACACATCCAAACCAATTACCAGGGCACTCAATTGCATTACCGCACCTGGTCTGAACACTTCCGCAAAAGCTATCTTGCTCAATTTCATCAGCAGCAATAGTTGCGGCAGTATGATAGGGAATCCCATGATAGCGATCAGGGCCGCATTTTGCTGGGCTTTTGCAGCGATAGCACTCATTAAAGTAAACACCAGGCTGATACTAACACCTCCTAAAATGGCAATACCGGCAAATTGAAATGCATTACTTACGGGGTTAGATAAAAAGAAGAAGAACAGGATGAGGCTGATGCTGGTCATCAGCACCATCAACAGCACATTGTAAATTATCTTACTGATAATAAATTCTGTTGGCGAAACGATGGAATAGAAGTACAGCATCCTGCCTTTGCTTTCCTGCAAAAAACTTTTTGCTACGGCATTAACGCAGATGAACAGCTGGATCACCCAGAATAAACTATTCCAGGTATTGGCATCAGGTTGATCAGGAAAAGAAAGATACAACACAAAAACGGTAGAGGCGATGTACAGCACTATACCATAAAAAGTATGCTTCTGCCTGAATTCAAGCAGCACATCTTTTTGTAATAAAGCATAAATACGTTTGATCACAATCGAAATTACTAAGTAAATAGTGGATAATTGATAATTATGTAATGGATAATTTTTGCCCTGCGAAGTGTTTACTGAAAATTAAACTGCCTCATTCTTAAAACATTATCCATTGTCTACTAAACAATTATTCATTTCTCTTGCGCACAATGCCTGCAGCGAGGTTCGTAAATATCTTTTTCGCCTAACAATACCTGCGGGCCTTTGGCTTCCTTACGGTAACTGATATTGGCAATATTGCCGCATTTAACACAGATGGCATGCAGCTTGGTAATATAATCTGCCCTTGCCAAAAGCGAAGGCATTTGACCGAATGGGTTACCCAGATAATCCATATCCAACCCTGCAACAATAACACGAATGCCTTTCATCGCCAGCAATTCACATACATTACCAATTTCGGCGTCGAAGAATTGCGCCTCATCAATGCCTACGACGTCTACATCCTGCGCCAGCAGTAAGATAGACTGCGAACTTTCTACCGGTGTTGATAGAATGGCATTGGTATCATGGCTTACAATTTTTTCTGCGTCATAACGTGTATCAATGGCTGGCTTAAAAATTTCCACTTTAAGGTTAGCGATCTTTACCCGCTTTAGCCTCCTGATCAATTCTTCGGTCTTGCCACTGAACATGCTGCCGCAGATCACTTCTATCCAGCCCCTTCGTTCACCACCAAAGTTGGGTTCTATAAACATTAGTATAATTTTTTAAAATTGTATTTGTAACTTAGGCCACTAAAAAATTCCGGCGGTTTCAGGTACAGGGCTTCAAAAGTATAATTATTCATGCAGAGAGTGGACACACTCATAAAAAAATTACAGGACCAGTTTGCCGCTAAAGCACCGGCAAGCCAGTTACTGCTAACAGTACAGATGCTGGAAGTAGAATTGTATCAATTACAATCTGCTGCTGCACCGGGTATTTCTTCAACTATAAATATAGATATCCCTCAAACCATTTTACCTCCTGCAAAAAGAGAAGAAGAAAAAGTTGTAGAAGTATTGCTGGTAGATGAAGCGGAGATAGAAAAAGAACTGGAAGAAATAAAACGTAATGCCGAGGCAATGCAAAAAATGAGTGCATACAATAAACCGCAGGTAGTTTTTGAAGCAGAAGAAGAACAAGAAATTCCCACGCTGGCACACCACCTGAATGTAAACCTGCCCGTAAAGAAAGATATCAATGAAACCGCGTCAGCAAATGCAGCTTCTTTAAATGATAAATTAAAACAATCAAAAATTGACCTCGGCGATGCTTTAACGGAATTGCCTATACGTGACCTGAAAAAAGCCATTGGTGTCAACGATCGTTTTTTATATATCAATGAATTATTCCGTGGTGATGAAAGCATGTATGAAAGGAGTATCAAGACGATCAACAGTTTTTCTATTTTACCTGAAGCGGAGTACTGGATCCAGCGGGAATTAAAAACAAAGATCGGCTGGAGCGAAAGCAATGAAACCGTTAAACAATTTGTTCAACTCGTTAAAAGGCGGTTCACGTAAATATATTCTATTATTTTTTTTGACGCGCCGGCTTTCTCAAATACATATTCCCTGGCAGCAAGGGCGCTTTCATCATAAGCGACCTTATCAGTAAGCCAGTTATCGATCACTTCTTTTAATTCATTTACATCGCTGATACTTTCCGCAGCTCCTACCGCTACCAGGTCTACTGCTTCAAAATATTTTTCATAATTCTCCCCTATGATCACCGGCTTACCCCAAACCGCCGCCTCCAGTACATTGTGAATACCATCGTTGGTAAACCCTCCTCCAACATAATTAATATGGCCATAATTATACAAACGGCTCAGCAGACCGATGGTATCAATTATTAAAGTATGAAACCCTGCAATATTGTTGATTAATGCAGGATTGTTTTCCACTTCGGTATAACAAACGGACTGCTTAAACATTTTTTTTAAGTTACCAATATGGCTTTTATCCAGTTCATGCGGTACAATAATAAATTTTTGCCGGTGATCCGTTTGATCTCCATAAGCTGCAAGGATCACTTCATCATCTTCCCAGGTGCTGCCCGCCACAATAATTTTTTTATCACTGCAAAATCGTTGTATAATGGCGGAATCCAAAGATTGGCCTGCGATCTCGATCACACGGTCGAACCTGGTATCACCACTAACCGTAACATTCTTTGTAATGCCGATCGTTTGTAATAATTTTTCAGATGCTTCATTCTGTACAAAAAGATGATCAAAATCCTCCAGCATTTTTTTCCAGATACCGCCATACCATTTAAAGAAGGGCTGGTTCTTTCTAAATATCCCCGAAACCAATAGTAACGGAATATTTCGGCTTTTCAATTCCTGCAGGTAATAGAACCAGTATTCATATTTTACCCACAAAACCAAAGAAGGATTAAGCGCATCAATAAATTTTTTGGCTGAAAAAATATTGTCCATGGGTAAATAAAAAATATGGTCAGCGCCTTTATAATCTTTCATTATTTCGTAACCACTGGGAGAAAAAAAAGTTAGTACGATCCGAAGACTTGGATCCCGTTGCCTCAGGCTTTCCAGTAATGGCCGGCCCTGTTCAAATTCGCCGAGGCTGGCACAATGCATCCAGATCAGTTTAGTGTTTTCAGTTTTTAGTGGGGAGTTAATGGAAGCGAAGATATCCCGTCTCCCATCAAGCCATTTTTTGGCTTTGGGATTCCATAAAGCAGCAAGGCGTATGCCTACCGAATACAGGAAAAGGAACAGGTTATAAAATAGTTTGGCCAAAGTTTATTTTGCAGCAAATCTATACAAAAAAGATTACTAGGCTGCCTGTTTTAAGCTTTCGAATAATTGGTTTTTTTAACAAAATCAGGAGCCCAACTGAAAACGCTAAACTGTAAACTCTAAACTGCCTTTCCCCTTTGCCAACTGCCAGCCGAATGCTATCTTTGCCCACATTTAAAATAAGCTTTATGAGGCCTTTACAAATGGTAGACACCAAAACACAGTACCATAAGATAAAATCTGAGGTAGATGCTGCTGTTTTAGCCGTTTTGGAAAGCTCGGTTTTTATTGGGGGAAATGTGGTAAGCAATTTTGCAGATAATCTGGCCCAATACCATGGCAGCAAACATTGTATTCCCTGCGCCAATGGTACCGATGCCTTACAGATCGCCCTGATGGCGTTGGGCCTGCAACCCGGCGACGAAGTGATCACGCCTTCCTTTACATACATTGCAACAGTGGAAGTAGCGGCATTATTGAGACTTTCACCGGTTTTTGTAGAAGTTGATCCTAAAACATTTTGTATAGATCCTTCAGCTATTGAAAAAGCCATCACTCCAAAAACAAAAGCCATTGTACCTGTACATTTATATGGCCAGGCTGCCAATATGGAAGCCATTATGAAAATAGCTGCTGCACACAACTTGTTTGTTATTGAAGATAATGCCCAGGGCATCGGCAACGATTATTCTTTTAGCAACGGTACAACAAAAAAAACCGGCAGTATCGGCCATATCGGCTGTACATCATTTTATCCCAGCAAAAATCTTGGCGCTTACGGCGATGGCGGGGCCATGTTCACCAATGATGATGCATTGGCTGTTACCCTGAGAATGATCGCATCACATGGGCAAAGCAAAAGATATTATCACGATATAGTGGGTTGTAATTCCAGGCTGGATGCGGTACAGGCAGCGATACTGGATATTAAACTGAAACACCTGGATGAGTATATCGCTGCAAGAATTAAAGCTGCCAATTTTTATGATGCCGCTTTTGCCAATAATAAAAAGATCACTACTCCGTTTAGGGCTGTCGATAATAAACACGTATTCCACCAGTATACTTTATTGCTTGAAGGTGTTAGCAGGGATGGATTACACCAGTTCCTGGCCGACAATGGGATTCCTTCGATGATCTATTACCCTGTGCCTGCCCACAGGCAAAAAATGTTTGATGCTTTTGGCGGAAGTAATTTTGTGTTACCGGTTACAGATTGGTTAACTGACAGAGTAATCAGCTTACCGATTCATACAGAACTTGATGAAGAACAACAAGCTTTTATTGTTAGTAAAACATTAGAGTTTGTAAACAAATAATTTTTAACTTATTAAAAAGCTAATCCTCCTTTAGGGGATAGGGGTATGAAGATCGCAGTAGTAGGAACAGGATATGTTGGCCTTGTTACAGGTACCTGCTTTGCCGAAACAGGCAATGATGTTATCTGCGTGGATATTGACAAAGTTAAAGTAGATAAATTATCATCCGGTCAGGTAACGATTTATGAACCTGGCCTTGAAAAATTATTTTTGCGCAACCAGAAAGAGGGTCGTTTATTTTTTACAACGGTGCTGGCAGACGCCGTAAAAGATGCCAAAGTAATTGTTTTGGCATTACCCACACCACCTGGCGAGGATGGCAGTGCCGACCTGAAATATATTTTAGGCGTTGCCGATGAACTGGGAAAGATCATCACGGAATATAAAGTGATCATTGATAAAAGCACCGTACCTGTAGGCACAGCCGAAAAAGTACACGCCGCCATTTTAAAAAACGCGAAAGTGCCCTTTGATGTAGTGAGCAACCCTGAATTTTTGCGGGAAGGAGTAGCAGTAGATGATTTTATGAAACCCGACCGGGTGATTATTGGCACAACATCAGACAAAGCGAAGAAATTCATGAATGACCTGTATGCACCCTTTGTACGCCAGGGCAACCCAATCATTTTCATGGATGAAAAAAGTGCTGAGCTTACCAAATATGCAGCTAATTCATTTTTAGCAACCAAGATTACTTTCATGAACGAGATTGCTCAGCTCTGTGAGCGCCTTGGCGCTGATGTGGACATGGTGCGTAAAGGAATGGGCAGTGATGACAGGATCGGTAAACGTTTTTTATTCCCGGGTATTGGTTATGGCGGCAGTTGTTTTCCAAAAGATGTAAAAGCTTTGGCTAAATCATCAGATGAAATAAATTACCATTTCGAAATACTCAACGCTGTGATGGAAGTAAATGAAAAACAAAAACTACATTTAATTCCAAAAATAAAAGCCTACTTTAATAATGATTTGAAAGGTAAAAGAATTGCGCTATGGGGATTGGCTTTTAAACCCAATACCGATGATATCAGGGAAGCCCCGGCCTTATACATGATAGAAGAATTTTTAAAAGAAGGTGCAGCAGTTAATGCCTACGATCCTGAAGCGATGGATAATGTAAAAGCTTTGTTGGGTGACCGGATCAATTTTTATGACAGGCAATATGATACGTTGGTAGATGCTGATATATTGGTGATCGCAACAGAATGGAGTGAATTTCGCACGCCTGATTTTGAAAAAATGAGTGCCCTGTTAAAAAATAAAGCCATTTTTGACGGCAGGAATTTATTTGATCTCAAACATATGGAAGAACTGGGCTTTTATTATGTAAGCGTAGGAAGAAGAGTAGTTAATTAGTTTAATAGTTAATTGGTAAAATGCAAAAAAGAGTATTAGTAACAGGTGCTGCGGGTTTTTTAGGAAGTCACCTATGTGACCTTTTTATTAAAGAGGGTTTTCATGTTATAGGGATGGATAATCTAATCACCGGCGACCTGAAGAATATTGAACATCTTTTTAAGCTTAAAGAATTTGAATTTTATCATAATGATGTCTCCAAATTTATCCATATCACCGGTAAGCTCGATTATATTTTACACTTTGCATCACCTGCAAGCCCGATAGATTATTTAAAGATTCCTATCCAGACGTTAAAAGTTGGTTCACTGGGTACGCATAATTGCCTGGGCCTTGCGCTCGCGAAAAATGCACGCATATTAGTGGCCAGTACCAGCGAAGTTTATGGCGACCCGCTAGTACACCCGCAAAATGAAGAATACTGGGGCAATGTAAATCCTGTAGGCCCCCGGGGTGTTTACGACGAGGCCAAGCGTTTCCAGGAAGCGATCACGATGGCTTATCATACTTTTCATAATGTAGAAACGCGTATAGTAAGGATATTTAATACCTACGGTCCACGCATGAGGTTAAATGACGGGCGGGCTTTACCGGCATTTATCGGGCAGGCATTACGGGGAGAGGACCTGACAGTTTTTGGTGATGGCAGCCAGACAAGAAGTTTTTGCTATGTAACCGACCTGGTTGAGGGGATATACCGTTTGCTGATGAGTGATCATACGCAGCCGGTAAACATCGGCAATCCTGATGAAATTTCTTTAAAAGATTTTGCGGAAGAAATCATTAAGCTAACGGGCACAACTCAAAAAATAGTATATAAAGAATTGCCAATCGATGATCCCAAACAAAGACAGCCGGATATCACAAAAGCAAAATCACTATTGGGCTGGCAGCCAAAAATAGGAAGAGCAGAAGGATTAAGGATCACGTATGAATATTTTAAAAATCTTCCTAAAGAAGAATTGTATAAATTACCTAAAGAATTTGGGACTAAAAAATAATTCACCCGTCATAATTATATATAATACATGTACCAGGATTTAATTGATAAAAAAAAGAAGCTAGCCGTAATTGGTTTAGGCTATGTAGGTTTACCTATTGCACTGGAGTTCGCGAAAAAAATTAAAGTAATTGGCTTTGACATTAATGCAAAGCGGGTGGAGATGATGCGTAATAAGATCGACCCCAGCCAGGAGTTGGAAAGCAGTGCTTTCGATGGCTGTGATATTGAATTTACCGATGACCTCGATATTTTGAGGCAGGCTAATTTTTTCATTGTAGCTGTACCCACTCCAGTTGATGAACACAACGTACCGGACCTTATCCCTGTGCAAAGAGCTAGCGAGACAATTGGAAAAGTAGTGAAGAAAGACGATTATGTAGTATTTGAAAGCACGGTGTACCCGGGTTGTACAGAAGAAGATTGTTTACCGATCATTGAAAAATTAAGCGGTATAAAAAATATCACTGATTTTAAATTGGGTTATTCACCGGAAAGAATTAACCCGGGCGACAAAGAACATACTTTGTCCAGCATTATAAAAGTGGTAAGTGGCTGTGATGCAGAAAGCCTTGATACGATAGCAAAAGTGTATGAGCTGGTGGTTAAAGCCGGTGTTCACAAAGCCTCTTCAATAAAAGTAGCAGAAGCAGCCAAAATCATTGAGAACACGCAACGCGATCTGAATATTGCATTGATGAACGAACTCAGTATCATTTTCGACAGGATGAATATCAATACTTATGAAGTATTGGAAGCCGCAGGCACCAAGTGGAATTTTTTAAGGTTCCAGCCCGGTTTGGTGGGTGGCCATTGCATAGGTGTTGATCCCTACTACCTCACACATAAATCAAAAGAGTTAGGTTACGACAGCCAGGTAATATTGGCGGGACGGGTAATTAATGATGGTATGGCCAGTTATGTTGCAAAAAAAATATTGCAGCATATCATTCAATACAATGGCAATGTTAAAAATGCAAAAGTACTGGTAATGGGCGCTACTTTTAAAGAAAATGTAAGCGACATCCGCAATAGTAAAGTAGCGGACGTAATAAAAGAATTGAAATCCTATTCACTCAATGTTGATGTGGCCGACCCTTTTGCAGAAAGCGCTGAATTGAAACATGAATATGGTTTTTCGTTAACACCCGAACTAAGCAACGATTATGATGCAGTGGTAGTGACCGTACCCCACAATCAATATAAAGCACTTGATGATAATTATTTTAATTCCATTACAAAGCCACATGCTTTAATTGCCGACCTGAAAGGGATTTTCCGCGGTAATATAATCAGCAGAAAATATTGGAGCCTTTAATACTATGAGCAGCAATTTTCATATAACAGATTTAAAAGAGCACAGTTTTTTAGTTACCGGCGGTGCAGGTTTTATTGGCAGCCATATCGCAGCATATTTATTAAAGAACGGCGCAAAAAAAGTTCGGGTGCTTGATAATATGGTGAATGGCTTTAAAACTAACCTTGATATTTTACGCGAGTACCCGGCCTTTGAATTTATAGAAGGCGATATAAGAAATGCGGATACCTGTTTAAAAGCATGCGAAGGAATTGAATACGTGAGCCACCAGGCTGCATTGGGTTCTGTGCCCAGGAGCATTAAAGAACCTTTGTACTTTAACGAGGTAAATGTAAGTGGTTTTGTAAACATGCTGAAAGCCGCCCTTGACAACAAAGTAAAAGCTTTCGTTTACGCATCGTCGTCCTCTGTATACGGCGATGAGCCCACCTTACCCAAAACTGAAAACCGAACAGGCAACTGCTTATCACCTTATGCAGCTACAAAAAAGACAAATGAATTATATGCTTCCGTGTTTGCAGGAGTGTTTGGTATTAAAGTAATGGGCTTCAGGTATTTTAATATTTTTGGGCCCAGGCAGGATCCCGACGGGCCGTATGCCGCAGTTATCCCTTTGTTTGTAAAAGGCATAATGAATAAAACGCCGGTTTACATTAATGGTGATGGCGGACAAACCAGGGATTTTACTTATGTAGAAAATGCGGTGCAAATAAATATAAAAGGTATGCTTAACCGTAACGAAGCTGCTTTTAACAAAGTATACAATGTAGCAATAGGTGAAAGGTTTACAGTGAATGAGCTTTATAAAACCTGTCAAACACAATTAGGCAGTGATTTTGAGGCTACCCACCGTGAACCAAGGGCAGGTGATATCAGGGATTCATTAGCGGATATTTCACTGGCAAAAAATTTATTGGGTTACCAGCCAACCAAGAAGTTTGAAGACGGTTTGGTGGATACGATCAATTATTTTAAAAAGCTTTATAGCTAACTGAAAATTAATTAGTGCCCACCTGAACGGAACGGGCAGGAATAATTTCTTAGCCATTAAAAAGTAATCAATCATTTAAATATACTTTGATCAGCAACATTATCAATTAAAAAATTACCAATTATCAATTAAAAATGCCTTTTATCAAAACAGATTTTCCTGGATTGTTGGTTTTTGAACCTTTAGTGTTTGAAGACAGCCGGGGTTATTTTTTTGAAAGCTATAACGAAAAAATATTTTCTGCCGAAGGGATAGCAATACAATTTGTGCAGGATAACCAGGCACAATCATCGTATGGCGTAATACGGGGCCTGCATTACCAGTTAGACCCCTATTCACAAACTAAATTGATCAGGGTATTAAGCGGCAGTATTTTAGATGTGGCGGTTGACCTGCGAAAAGGTTCCCCTACTTATGGCAAAGCATTCAGATTGGAGTTATCTGCGGCCAATAAAAAACAACTGCTGGTGCCTAAAGGATTTGCACACGGTTATTCTGTGACGAGTGAAACCGCGGAAGTATTTTATAAATGTGATGCATTTTATCATAAAGAAGCTGAGGGTGGCGTTATGTACAACGATCCTGCATTGAATATCGACTGGAAGATACCTGCGGACAAAGCCATCATTTCGGAAAAAGATACAAAGTACCCGGGACTACATCACGTGATCACTAATTTTTCTATTTAAAAATCGAAATGGTTACCAGCAAAACTATTTTAGTCACCGGTGCCAATGGCCAGCTTGGAAAAGAATTCCAGGTACTGGCCCCATCCTATCCTCACTATAATTTTTTGTTCGCAGGACGGGAAATACTCCCCATTGATAATGCTGAAGCTGTTAAAAGCTATTTCTCCAATAATACCATTGACTTCTGCATTAACTGTGCTGCTTACACGGCCGTAGATAAAGCGGAAACAGAAAATGAAATGGCTCTTTTAATTAACGGTACCGCTGTTGGCAACCTTGCGGCTGTGTGCAAACAATTTAAAATACAGCTCATCCATATTTCCACTGATTATGTTTTTGATGGCAGCGCAAAGCAACCGTATAAAGAAACAGCTGCTGCAACTCCTGTAAGTGTTTATGGCCAATCCAAACTAAAAGGGGAGGAACTGGCTATACAAACCGACCCCTCCGTGGTCATCATCCGCACATCATGGGTGTTCTCGTCATTTGGAAATAATTTTGTGAAAACAATGTTGCGGCTCATGAAAGAAAAAGAAAGTATCAATGTGGTAGATGATCAATTCGGTTGCCCCACTTATGCTGCAGACCTTGCGCAATGTATATTGAAGATTATTGAAAAACATGCTGCTTTTCACATCCCCTACTCCATTTTTAATTATTGCAATGAAGGCGCAATAAGCTGGCACCAGTTTGCAATGGCGATTAAAGAATTAAGCGGGAGCAATTGCATCGTTAACCCTATCCCTTCTTCAGGTTATCCTACGCCTGCAAAACGGCCCGCGTTTGCTGTGCTGGATACGTCGAGAATTAAAGAAGTATTTGCTGTTGTTATTCCCGGCTGGAAAGAGAGTTTGCAGAAATGTTTAACCATGATGAACTGATCCCCTGGTATTTACTATGATTAATTTTGTTGCCGCCTATCTTATGCTGCTTTAAACAATTGATAGCTGTTGCGGGAACTACCATAAATTAACGCTAATATAATTGCTGCTTTGCTACATCTTAATCAGCACAACACTTTATTTACACGCACAAAAAACGGTATCAACAGTTCTATAAACCCAGATCTTCCAAGATTAAATTTAAGCCCGTAACAAACCATCGCCATACAAAAATTAATATGGGCCTATAAACCTGAGGGCAGAAAATGAAGGCGGGAACTCAGGCACAGGACATTGCCTATATTAAATTTTAGGCAGCAAACTGACCTTAGAAAATGCTGGTGAAGCCAGCTCAAACATTCTTTTAAAAAGCCCCGATCAAATAAAAAAGCCATCAATAATCATTGATGGCTTTAAAATAAATAATTCATGTATTACTGCATGGTAAACCCTTCTAAAAACTTAGTGGTGAAATTACCGCTCCTGAAATCAGGATGTTTCATTAATTGCAAATGAAACGGGATAGTTGTTTTCACCCCTTCGATAACATATTCACTCAATGCCCTGCTCATGGTGTTAATAGCTTCTTCACGGGTTTGTGCTACCGCAATTAATTTGCCAATCATACTATCATAATAGGGAGGGATAACATAACCTGCGTATGCATGGCTATCTATACGAACACCGTGTCCGCCGGGCTGGTGCAGTACAGTAATTTTTCCGGGACTGGGGCGAAAATCATTGTAAGGATCTTCAGCATTGATACGGCATTCAATGGCATGCATTACCGGGATATAATTTTTACCGGTAAGCTTATCGCCGGCGGCGATCATGATCTGTTCTTTAATAAGATCGTAATTGATCACTTCTTCTGTTACACAATGCTCTACCTGTATCCTGGTATTCATTTCCATGAAGTAAAAGTTACGGTGTTTGTCTACTAAAAATTCCACCGTGCCTACGCCTTCATAATTAATAGATGCAGCAGCTTTTATAGCAGCGGCACCCATGTTATCCCGAAGTTCGGGTGTCATAAAAGGTGACGGCGATTCTTCTACCAATTTCTGGTGACGGCGCTGTATCGAGCAATCCCTCTCACTCAAATGGCAAACCTGGCCGTGCTGGTCACCTACTATTTGTATCTCGATATGACGTGGTTCTTCTACAAATTTTTCCATGTAGATGCCATCGTTCTTAAAAGAAGCAGCGGCTTCTGTTTTAGCATTTTCAAATGATTTTTCAATTTCATCTTCGCTCCAAACAACCCTCATTCCTTTGCCGCCACCACCTGCAGTAGCTTTTAATATTACAGGATAGCCCACTTCTTTAGCGGCTGCCTTTGCATGATCCACACTTTCCAGTAAACCATCCACACCGGGTACAACTGGTACACCGGCATTGATCATGGTTTGCTTGGCGGTGATCTTATCCCCCATCGCATTGATCATGTCGGGTGTAGGACCGATAAATTTAATGCCATGGTCGCCGCATATCTTTGCAAATTTTGCATTCTCTGCTAAAAAACCATAACCGGGATGGATCGCATCCGCATTGGTAATTTCTGCTGCCGCCATGATATGAGCCATGTTCAAATAGCTTTCGCTACTGGCTGGCTTTCCGATACAAACGGCTTCATCGGCAAATTTTACATGTAAACTATCTTTGTCAGCGGTAGAATAAACGGCTACGGTTTTAATACCCATTTCCTTGCAGGTACGGATCACACGGAGTGCAATTTCCCCACGGTTGGCAATCAATATCTTTTTAAACATCTCGATCATTTGAAATTAATAATTCGTGAATCGTAAGTGCTAAGGCGTAAATAAATGCAATCACATTAGAAAAGCGACACTCGCGATTGACGACTCATGACTGGCTATGCAGGTTCTACCAAAAATAAAGGCTGGTCATATTCCACCGGGCTGGCGTCTTCTACCAATACCTTTACGATCTTACCTTTTACTTCACTTTCAATTTCGTTGAAAAGCTTCATTGCCTCAATAATACAAACCACTTTACCCACGGTAACTTCATCACCTACCGATGCCAGTACGGGTTTGCCCGGGCCGCTTTGGCGATAGAATGTCCCTATCATCGGGCTTTTTATGGTTATTAAATTATCTGCTTTAGGAGCTTCGGCAGCTTTCGCCGGTGGCTGCAAAGAGGCTGATGGTGTTTGTGGTGGAGGTGGTGATGAATAAACCGGGGCTGATACGCCGGCAACAATATGTTGTACAGGATCTTTCTTTTGTTTAACGGTGATCTTTACCCCTTCTTCTTCAATGGTAATTTCGCCGATATTGGTTTTGTTGATGAGCTTTACAAGCTCCTGAATCTGTTTAATGTCCATGTGTAATTTTTGATTAGTAAATGGATAATTATAGGGGACTGCTAAGGTATGGAATGATTATCCAAAAATGAAAGTTTTATTGAAATAAAAAATTTGAGAAATAGGCTATTTTTGGGTAAAATGGGCTAAAAATGTGCTAAAAAGGCTAAAATAGGCAAAAAAATCGTTAAAATAAAATGGATAATAAGTTGGCTTTTAATCCATTTTTATAATAAAATATCAGTGTGATTTTAACCCTTAACCCTTTCTACGTATTCACCTGTTTTAGCATTCACCCTGATCAATTCTCCTTCATTTACAAACAGGGGAACATTCACGGTAGCGCCCGTTTCAACAGTGGCAGGCTTTAATGTTTTTGTAGCGGTATCACCTCTCATGCCCGGTTCGCTGTACGTAACCAGTAACACGATCTTATCGGGCAACTCCACGCCCATTGGCTGGTCAGTTTCACCATTGATCAGGACAGAAACTTCCTGTCCGTCCTTTAAAAATTTAGGCGCATCAATCATTGCTTCCGCTACGGTTATCTGCTCAAACGTTTCTGTATCCATGAAACTATAACCGGTGTCATCTTTATATAAATACTGGTATGCCTTTTTCTCAACCCGTACCGGGTGGATAGTTTCACCGCTGTTCCAGGTAACTTCGATGGTACGGGCATTGTCCACACCCTTTAATTTAGCCCAAACCTTTGCCGCTGCGCGGGCCGTTTTATTCTGCCCGAATTCAATTACGGTATATAAGCTACCATCAACTTTGATGATAAGTCCTGAACGCATATCTGCTGTATTTGCCATGATGCTTTATTTTTAAGTGGCTGCAAAAGTAGAGAAAAAATGCTGTTTTCGGTGGTATGTTTTGGGTTTTCTGTTTTTAAGTCTGGAGGTTTATGGTTTGAGGTTTAGGGTTTAGAGGTTTAGAGGTTTAGAGGTTTAGAGGTTTAGGGTTTAGAGGTTTAGAGGTTTAGGCTTTAGGTACCCTCAATAAACTTCACATCTAAACTTTCTAAACGCCTAAACTTTTTAAACGCCGAAACGTTCAATCCCTAAACTTTCTTCCTCTTAACATTTCATTGTCAGGCAAAAAAATTAGTTTTGAAAAAATTTATATTTTGAAAAGATATTTCTTCCTGCTGCTGGTGGTTATGTTGAGTAAAGCTGCCATAGCACAAATAGATACCACCCTGCTCTACCTGCGTTTTCCTATTGTGCCTTCGTTCAAACTGATCAATGTGAAGGACAGTACTATATTCACTAAGAACGACCTTAAAAAAAAGAAAGCTACCATCATCATGATGTTCAGTCCCGACTGCGAACATTGCCAGGCAGAAACAAAGGAGTTGACTGCTCATATGGATATTTTTAAAAAAGTGCAGATTGTCATGGCTTCACCGCTGGATTATAATTATATAAAAAAGTTTTACGAAGAGTATAAATTGGCAGACTACTCCAATATCACCATGGGGAGGGACCCGAGTTATTTTTTAGGCACTTTTTTCAAGGTCCGGTCTTTTCCTTCCGTTTTTGTGTATGATAAAAAAGGCAATTTCGTGACTTCCTTTGTTGGCAGTACACCCATAGCAGAAATTGCTGCAGCTTTAAAACGATGAAAAAAATAATTGTATTCTTAATAATAATGATGGGCAGCTGTGCAGCTTTTTGCCAATTCGATACCACGCCGCCTTATCTCAAAAATAAGCTGTTACCAGCTTTTAATTTGTTGTCCCTCGATTCGATTGTATTTAATCAAGCCGTTTTAGTGGAGAATAATAATACGGTCATCATGCTGTTCAATCCCGAATGTGAACATTGCCAGGACCAATTGAAACTGCTATTATCTATTCCCGAACTGGTACGATCTACCAATATAATTTTAACTTCTACAGAGACGCTGCAAAAAATAAAAATATTTAACGATAAATTCCATTTAGAAAACTACCCGCTCATCCATATTGGCAAAGACCATAAATATTTTTTCGGCGGCTTTTATCAACCGAAGACAATTCCTGTGCTGGCGTTTTATAATAAGCAAAAGCAACTGGTCTATTTTAACCAGGGGAATGTTAAAAAGAAACAGGTCATTGATGCTTTAAAAAACTGAGGTTTATTCATTTTACAAATCGTTGGTTCCATACCACTTCACCTTCAATAACAATTCTTACATCATAGATCCCTTTACCCAAATTATCTACGGGGATCTTTATCACTGTATTTAAAGAAGCACTTCTTATTTTGGTGACTGTATAGCCGGTCACGTTTTGAATAGATACATTTACAACACCTGTTATTCTTTTCGAGCCTTTATATTGCAATGTTAACAGGTTGGTAACAGGCACGGGGTACATGACCCAGTCGCTACCATTTTTTTCACCCGTAATCACCATTACACTTGAGGAATACTCTGTTTGACTATTGCCGGTAAAAGTTTTAAGGCGGTAGTAATTTTGTCCGGGTGCAGGGTTTTTATCAAAATACTGGTATTGTTTGCCTGAAGGAAGATCCGTGGCTCCTATAACAGCAATGTCTGTCCAGGTGCTGTTATTATCACTTCGCTGTATTGTAAAATTTTTTATGCCCGTTACTTTTTGTTGCCATTTAATGCTCACAGCATTTTTGCCCGGATCATAAAATACAGCAATGCCAGTAACGGCCTTGGTTGTATTCAGGTATAATAAGGTGCTCAAAAAAAGAGAGCTAAAGGCTTTTAACATGGCTCGGCGTGGATAATTCTCCTCATAACGCAAAAACGCTCCAATAATTCTTACTGAATCGTTAAAACAAATTTAAATCACTCAAAAAATTATTATTGAATCAATTATCTTTGCGGCGAAAATAATTTTCTTCAAAAACTAAAATATCGAACATGAAAGTAACTGTAGTAGGTGCCGGAGCCGTAGGTGCAACCTGTGCTGATAATATTGCCCGCAAAGAATTGTGTAACGAACTGGTATTATTGGATATTAAAGAAGGTGTGGCAGAAGGCAAAGCGCAGGATATGATGCAAACCGCTACACTTTTAGGTTTTGATACAAAAATTACCGGCAGCACCAACGACTATACTAAAACCGCTGACAGTGATGTTGTGGTAATTACAAGTGGCTTGCCCCGTAAACCGGGCATGACGCGTGAAGAATTGATCGGCGTTAATGCCGGCATCGTGAAGGGCGTGTGTGAAAATGTTTTAAAGTATTCTCCAAATACTATCATCATTGTGATCAGTAATCCCATGGACACAATGACTTACTTAGCTTTGAAATCAACAGGTTTACCAAAGAACAGGATCATTGGCATGGGCGGCACATTAGACAGCAGCCGCTTTAAATACCAACTCAGCCAACACCTGGGCTGCAGCCCTTCCGACCTTAACGCTGTTGTTGTAGGTGGACACGGCGATACCACGATGATACCATTGATCAGCAAAGCTACCTGGAACAGCGCGCCTGTTACTGATTTTTTAAGTGTTGAGCAACAGGAAAAAATTGTGAAAGATACAATGGTGGGCGGCGCTACATTGACTGCATTAATCGGTACTTCGGCGTGGTATGCACCCGGTGCTGCCGGTGCTGCATTGGTAGAAAGTATCTTACGTGATGAGAAAAAATTATTTACCTGTTGCGTTAGCCTCGAGGGCGAATACGGACAAAAGGATATCTGCCTTGGTGTTCCTGTTACTATCGGTAAAAGCGGCTGGGAAAATATCCTCGATTTTAAATTGAATGCAGGTGAGCAGGCTGCCTTTGACAAAAGCGCAGCTGCAGTAAGAAATATGAATGATGTGTTGGCAACATTGTAAGAATAACGGATAAATAATATCAGGCCCATTGAAAGATGGGCTTTTTTGTGCCGTTATTTCTATTTTGCAAGATCACTTGTCCCCCTGAAAAGTTAATGGGTAAAAACAATATATGATATTTTGCAATCGATTTCCATGGGAACAGTATTCGTAAAAAGTAAACAACAAGTTTGATCAGGTAAAGTATCATGAACGCTTTTGGCATTCATGTTAAATTAATTCACCCCATTCACCACCATATCCTTATTGATCTTCTGCACCAATCCCTGCAATACTTTACCCGGGCCTGCTTCTGTAAATTGAGTAGCTCCATCAGAGATCATTGCCTGCACAGCCTGCGTCCACCTAACGGCGCCGGTAAGCTGCTCAATTAAATTGGCTTTGATTGTTGCTGCATCTGTCACCGCTTTTGCCACAACATTTTGATATATGGGACAAGACGGAACATTGAACCGGGCAGCATTTATTGCGTCAGCGAGTTCGGTTTTTGCCGGTAACATTAACGGGCTGTGAAATGCCCCTCCTACAGGTAATACCATCGCACGTTTTGCGCCGGCTGCTTTCATTCTTTCGCAGGCGATCTCAATACCTTTCAATGATCCGCTGATTACCAATTGTCCGGGACAATTATAATTAGCGGCAACCACCACTTCATTCGTTTCTGCGTATACCGCTGCACAGATCTCTTCCACTCTTTCGTCCGCCAAAGCCAGTACCACGGCCATAGTAGAAGGATTTAATGTACAGGCCTTTTGCATTGCTTCAGCCCTTATGGACACTAACCTTAATGCATCAACAAAGCTTAATGTATCGTTGGCTACCAATGCAGAAAATTCCCCGAGGGAATGTCCCGCTACCATACCTGGTTTTGCACCAGATAAAGTTTTATAAGCAATTACCGAATGCAAAAAAACCGCGGGTTGTGTTACGTTGGTTTGCTTCAGGTCTTCATCACTGCCGCTGAACATAATATCAGATATCCTAAAACCTAAGATCCCGTTGGCCTCTTCAAATAATTCGTTAGCGAGCGAATTGGTATCGTATAGGTTTTTGCCCATCCCGGAAAATTGTGAGCCCTGCCCTGGAAATATATAAGCATGTGCCATCTTAATTTGTTTAGTGGTTAATTTGTATATTGGTTATTGCCCCCCGTAAGTTGCATGGTTGCGCTCTTTTATTAAAATTGTATGCTGCTAAAAAAATATGATCAAAGATATACAGAGTATCTAATTTTTTGAATAAAAAAAAGTTTACCCGGAGTTATAAAATACTAACCCCAAATAAACTGATCAAATAATTAATTTATTAAACTAGTGCAACTTTGCACTTATCAATTTCACAAATTCACTCCTGGTTTCATTCTTTTCAAATTCTCCCCAGAATGCAGATGTTGTTGTAACGGAATTTTGTTTTTGAACGCCACGCATCATCATACATAAATGTGATGCTTCGATCACAACGGCAACGCCGAGTGGATTTAATGTTTCTTTTATGGCGGTGAGTATTTGCGTGGTCAATCTTTCCTGTACCTGTAACCTGCGGCTGAATATATCCACTACTCTTGCTATTTTACTAAGCCCGGTTATATATCCATTGGGGATATAAGCCACGTGGGCTTTTCCATAAAAGGGAAGCATATGGTGTTCGCACATACTGTACAATTCGATATCCTTTACGATTATCATTTCGCTGACTTCTTCATGAAACTTTGCAGAATTCAATATAGCATTGGCATCCATCTGGTAACCCTGGGTAAGGAACTGCATTGCTTTTGCCACGCGTTCAGGGGTTTTTAGCAAACCTTCCCTTTCAGGATCCTCACCTAAAAGTTTAATAGTTTCTTTATACGTATCGATGAGGCCTGTAGTAGTTTTTTCGTCATACTGTTCGCCTTTTGAGTATCCCATTTGTATTGTTGTTTAATTGATATAAGTTTAATTCGCCGGGTAATCCACAAAATTTCTTTCTGTTTCATACAGGCGCACCTGCAGGTCAAATGCGCTATCGATCTTTATTCGCAAAGTATTGTATATGACGATCGCGATATTTTCTGCTGTTGGATTTAAATTTTTAAATTCAGCGGTATCTTCATTAAGGTTCTTATGGTCAAACTTTTCAATAACATTTTCTTTGATGAGGTCGCTCAGTAATTTAAGGTCATACACGTATCCCGTTGTTGCATCCGGTACACCCGTGATCTTAACGATCAGTTCGTAATTATGCCCGTGGTAATGAGGGTTATTGCATTTACCAAACACTTTATCATTGGTAGCATCATCCCATAAAGGATTATTCAGCCGGTGCGCTGCATTAAAATGTTCTTTTCGGTAAACCGCTACTTTATTGTCCATAACATTACTTAACACATAAATACATTTTTTGTTGAAACACTAGTATCAGCATTTTTTGCTAAAGGTTATAACAGAAGTCTGCTGTTCAAACACTTCGACTATGAAAGGTAATTACAAATAAAGTTAGCAATTGTTTTAACCAAACGAAAACTTAATTTCCGTAATACGCTGCAAATATGCGTGGGGTCTCGTACAATTTTAAAGAGTGCAACTGAACACCCATGGGAAGATGTGGCTCCAGCTGTTTCCAGATGGCGATTACCAGGTTTTCGATAGAACATAGTTGCCCTGCCATAAAATCAACATCAAGGTTTAAATTCTTATGGTCAAGTTTATCAATAACGTGTTCGTTTACGATTATGCTCAGTTTTTTAACATCAAATACAAAGCCGGTATCAGCATCAGGCTCGCCCCTGATAGTTACATATAACTCGAAATTATGGCCATGCCAGTTCTCATTGGCGCATTTGCCAAATACATCTTCATTCTTTTCACGGCTCCATTTAGGATTAAAAAGCTTATGAGCGGCATTAAAATGTTCTATGCGGGTGATGTAAACCATTAGCTATTTTCAAAAATTTCCGCAAAGGTAACCCCTAAATCCTGAAATATGAAGTGTAAACACGAATTTTGCAGTATGCAGATTTTACTGATAGCGGCCACGCCCAATGAAATTGAGCTTTTTATCAATAGGTATTCCTATGTTGACATCCTGGTTACCGGTGTTGGCAGCCCCGCCACGCTGTATCATTTGCAAAAAAGATTACACCAGATGGACTATGATTTTGTGATACAGGCTGGCATTGCCGGCGCTTTTTCCACCGACCTGGCATTGGGCGAAACGGTGGTAGTTAAACAGGATACATTTGGCGATCTTGGGGCAGAAGAAAAAAGGATATTTACGCCTTACTTTACATCAGGCCTGATCAATGGCCATGAATTCCCCTTTGCGAATGGTTGGCTGATGAATCCAACTATGCTTCCCAAAAACATGGAGTTAAAAGCTGTAAAAGCAGTAACCGTAAATAAAGTAAGCGACAGTTTCCTGCAAAAAGTTCAGTTAATGGATGCATTTGATGCCCAGATTGAAAGTATGGAAGGTGCCGCATTGCACTATGTGTGTTTGCAGGAGGATATCCCGTTTTTACAAATACGTTCACTAAGCAATTATGTAGGAGAAAGGGATAAAACCAAATGGATTTTGAAAAAATCTTTTGAACATCTAAATGAAACCCTTGTCTCCCTGATCAAACAATTAAAAGATTAAATAATTATAATGAAATTCACACTCGGTTTTTCTCCCTGCCCAAATGATACTTTTATTTTTGATGCGCTGGTAAATAAAAAAATCGATACAGAGGGTCTGCAGTTTGAACCGGTATTGGAAGATGTGCAAACATTAAATCAATGGGCCATCGATGGCAGGTTGGATATTACCAAACTAAGTTATGGCGTATTACCATTAGTGCTGGACAATTATCTTGTACTCAACAGCGGCAGTGCATTGGGTAATGGCGTTGGGCCGTTGCTGATATCAAATGCACCAATAGATAAAACCAGGGTTGAAAATTCAACAATCGCGATACCGGGTGCAAACACCACTGCGCATTTACTTTTTTCATTGGCCTACCCCAATGCAAAAAACAAAGTTTTTGTGCGTTATGATGAGGTAGAAAATTTTGTTTTGGAGAACAAAGGGCTTGGAGTTATCATTCATGAAAACCGTTTTACGTATGCAGCTAAAGGATTACATAAAATAATTGATCTCGGTGACTACTGGGAAAAAGAAACGGCTAATCCTATTCCCCTGGGGGGTATAGTCATGAAGAGAAATTTTGACCATGCTTTGCTCCAAAAGGTAGACAGGCTGATAGCAAAAAGTATCGGTTATGCTTTTTCAAATTACCCTGAGCTGAATGATTATATACGTATCCACTCACAGGAAATGAGTGAAACGGTAATGCGCAAACACATAGATCTTTATGTAAATCAATATTCGCTTAACCTCGGGGAACCCGGTAAAGCTGCAATAGAAAAATTAATGGCTATTTATTCAAAATTGCATCCCAGCATGGATATTAATGCTGCTGACCTTTTTTTACTATAACCTTTCTTCCATTAACTAATGAAAAAAAAAATACACTTATTTTGTATCGTTCTTTTAAATTGCTCGGTTTCTTTTGCAAATTTTACCGACACTACAATACGAGGTGTAGCAGTCGTTTTTAATTATACTCCTGCAATTTTTCCAGACTCATGGAGAACTGAACAAATAAACGCTTTTGCGGTACCCATTAACCCCGAAGAGATTGAGCGCACTAAAAACATGGCGATTGTTTCGCTGTATCAATATCCTGTTGCCATGCTGGCTTCAAATTTAAAAGCAGTTTATTATCTTAAGGAAATGAAATTTTACAACACGCCCTTTGGAGGCACCAATTCTTCCGGCAATCTTTACCTTACCAATGACGGTTTTTCGAATGGCTATACTAATGATTACCTGGAACAGACATTTCATCATGAGTTCTCGAGCATTTTATTCAGGAACCACCCTGAGTTTTTAGATATCGCTGCATGGAATAAATCCAATGTGCCGGGATTTATTTACAATGATCCGGCAGATGGTGTGGGAGCCATCCAAAAAAATCAATCTGCACAAAATATTGACACGGCATTATGCCGGAAAGGGATCCTTACACAATATGCTTTATCTGCAATGGAAAATGATTTAAATACGCTGGCACAAAACCTTTTCTGTCCCAATAAAGATTTCTGGAAAGTAGTGGATAAATACCCCAGATTAAAAACAAAGGTACTTTTGATGATCAGTTTTTATAACAAATTCAGCGCCGTATACACAGAAAATTATTTCAGAAGACTTGATATTAACGGTGATAAGTCAAACTAAGGCTGTAGCCAATTTAGTCACCTTATTTTTTTTTTAACGCGTTGGAATAAACTTCCAGGCAACGTTTCCTGGCGAACTCATGCTCCACTATTGGTTTAGGATAATCAAATTCCTGGAATTCAGGTACCCATTTTTTAATATATTCCAGGTGCGAATCAAATTTTTTAGTTTGCAGGTAGGGATTAAACACCCTGAAATAAGGTGCCGCATCACAGCCGCTACCCGCCGCCCATTGCCAGCCACCGTTATTTGCAGCGAGATCAAAATCGAGTAATTTTTGTGCAAAGTAAGCTTCTCCCAGACGCCAGTCCAACAATAAATGCTTAGTCAGAAAAGAAGCCACTATCATGCGTACCCTGTTATGCATAAACCCTGTCGCATTCAGTTCCCGCATGCCGGCATCAACTATTGGATAACCGGTTTGTCCAATGCACCATCTTTCAAATTCGCCATTATCTTTTCTCCATTCAATAGTATCATAGGGTGCTTTAAAAGCTTTCCCTTTTCCAACATTTGGAAAATGCCAGAGTATCATATGATAAAAATCCCGCCAAATCAATTCATTCAAATAAGTTTCTGACAGATCTTTGCTTTCTGTTGCAAGCTTCCTTATGCTTATTGTGCCAAAACGTAAATGCAGCCCCAATTTAGAAGTTCCTCTTATTGAAGGAAAATCTCTTTGGGCTTTATATTTTTTTACCAGTTCTTCATCCAGTTCCTTTGAAGGGAAGGGTTTATCAACTGCTTTAAAACCTATTTCGGTTAATGAAGGTATTCGTGTAATGGGCTGTTTAAAAAAATTGGGAAAATATTTTTCCGTGGGGTATTGCTTCAAATGAAAATCAGTTACAGTGGCTTTCCATTTGCGGCTATAAGGCGTAAAAATAGTGTATGGGCTGGCGTCATCTTTTACAACTTCGTCCTTTTCCAGGATCACCTGGTCTTTATACGTGTGAAAAGAAACACTATTTTTTTTTAATAAATTTTCTACCGAATTATCTCTTTCCCTGGCATACGGTTCATAATCGTGATTGGCAAAAACTTTTTCAATGGTATAATTTTCAAGCAACGCCGCATAAACTGATAAAGGTTTACCATGGTATACTTCTAATGAAGATCCCATTTTTTTTAACTGTATTTGCATTTCTTCCAAAGCAGCATGAATAAATTCTACCCTCCTGTCTGCTTTATCTTCCAGCTGGTTTAAAATATTGGTATCAAAAATAAAAACAGGTACTACAGGATGACCGCTTTTTAACGCGTTGTAAAGCCCTGCATTATCCTGAAGGCGAAGGTCGCGGCGAAACCAAAAAATATTTACAGTCGGCATAATTCACTTAACAATTGAATTACAAAATGGTTGGGTCGAGCGCAGCGTAGATTTTTTGGATCATGGCATAACCGAAATTTTTATCAGCAATTGCTTTTACCCACCGGATATTGTAGATGGAATTGGTTAAAAAAATCTCATCTGCAGCTAACAATTCCTCTACAGTTATTTCCTTTTCAATACAGTTATAACCCATCGTTGGTAGTAGCGAAATGATATACTTTCTGAAAACCCCGGCAATGCAACCTTCACTCAATGAAGGAGTATAAATTATGCCCTCTTTGATGAAAAATATATTTGCAATACTGCAGTCGCAAACCCTGCCATGGTTGTTAAGTACGACTGCATCATTCCATTTTTGCTTTTTTGCTTCCAGTGCTGCCATTACATAGGGCAGGTAATTATTTGTTTTTATATTACTAAGTATATCGCAGCTTTTTTTAACCGCTTCGTAAATACCGATATCCAGTCCGTTGCTATTCAACTGGCCGTTAGCTGCAGGTAGTGACCATGTTTGAATAATATAATTCGGTGAATGATCAGCGGTATCATACAAACCGCCGTTCCCTCTAAAAACGGTTAACCTGATGCGGACGGTTTCCTCGTGCTTGTTTTTTGCAGCTAAGAGCAGGATTTCTTTCTCTAATTTTTCCGGGGTAAAATGTTTAGGCACTGCAAATTGCAAAACAGCTATTCCTTTCCATAGCCTGGCGAAATGCTCATTATCTAAAATCAATTGCCTGTTTTTGAGTTTAATAGTTTCAAACAGCCCGTCTCCGTAGCGGAGTCCGCGGCTATTTGCACCGGTTATCAGCACATCGTCTTTATAAATTTTCCCGTTGTAGTTCAGCCATGTCATATTGCAAATATATTATAAACTAATTCAGTGGCTTTTTATCATGGCGATGCTCATCTTTACTGTCAAAAAGCAAAATCCCGCCATTGCTGGCGGGATTTACTTCTTCATTACAGTTTTAGAGACTTAGTTTACGTATAGATCTTTACATTTCGTCGTCTAATATTTTATGTTTTACTGCATACATGATCAACCCGGCTGTGCTCTTGGCACCTGTTTTTACTTTTAATTTATCGCGTATTGCTTCCACAGTACGCGGGCTCAGGTCCACTATATCGGCAATTTCTTTAGTACTTTTTTCTTCACACATGAGCTTTAAGATAAGGGTTTCTTTATCATTCAGGTGGGCTTCCTGCTGCATCAGCTTTTGAGGCGTTACAAAATTCCGTTGTTTCAGGTTAGTGAGTAAGGCTTTGTTGGTAAGTGAATTGAAATAATATTCCTGTTCATAACAGGTTTTTATAGCTTCATAAATGATTTCGCTATCACTGGTTTTGGTAAGGTAGCTATTTGCGCCCAACTCCATCAATTTGGTGATCATACTATGATCATCCATCATGGTGAGCATGATTATTTTTATATTGGGATAAAGTTTCTTTACCTCTGGCAGCGTAGTTATACCATCCATCACAGGCATTTGAATATCCAGTAATATCACATCTGTCGCAACATTTTTAAGCATATTCAACAGGTGCATGCCATTATCAGCTTCGGCTATAATTTTAATGTCTTTTTTAGCGCTCATGGCAGTTTTCACTCCTGCACGGTATAATACATGATCATCAGCAATAATCACACGGATAGGCTCTTCAGCATCGTTCTTTGGGATCATAATTTAATTTGTCTTGGTTGGATTAAGTAGTTTTTCTTCCTATTAACGCTAAACTGCAAGGTCAAATTATAAAAATAATAAAGAAAGCGTGTAATTACCCTATGTTAGGGATGGGAAATTTACGATAATGCATAAGGAAATGAACGTTTTCATATATATTCAAAATAATTCTACAGCATTTTAAACTGCTTCTCTGCATATGACAATCTTAAAAATGAATGAATAAATTCGGGTAAATAACAAAAAATAGAATAAAATATCCTGCACGGTTGTTTGCTAAGACAACGAATAGAACGGACAGATATATTTACCTGCCCGCTATCCGTTGTGTCAATAAAACCCGAAATGAAGATTTCGGTCATTACGACGGGGGTTTACCACTTACAATTTCTGACCGCATAAAATAGGGTACGGACTAGCTTAACGGGTACGAAATACTTGGTAGGTTAAAGATGGAAAAGAAAAGCGGGAGATAAAAGGGGAAAACAACAGAAAAGAGGGAGATTTTTCAGCAAAT